>CAZGBP010000036.1:0-33782 GCA_964524035.1 uncultured Bifidobacteriaceae bacterium | reverse complement strand
CAGCACTTTCTTTGCATCATCCTGCCCAATGATGTATTGATCCAGGAAACCCTTGATTTCTTCCGGTGTCTTGTATTCCGGTGCAGCAGTTGATGCTGCAGCATGCTTCCGCTCCCCGAGTTCTTCATCAATTATCGTAAGCGCCTGTTCAACACAGTTTTCACAGATGTAGGCATCTTGTCCGGAGATCAGTATTAACGTGTCCTCTTTGCGCTTACCGCAAAAAGAACATTTTTCCGCTGTTTTTTTCATAGTACTTTATTTCAGATGCATTAGAATATCTTAGGTTTTCCTGTATTTCCCTCCTTGCTTATTAATGGCCTGACCTCAGCTATCCGGGCACCGGTATTATTTCTTGGTTTCTTTCTTATCCTTGGTTCGAATCAGCACTTCATCAATCATCCCGTATTCCTTCGCTTCTTCGGCTTTCATCCAGTAGTCACGGTCAGAATCCTTCTCTACCTTATCAATAGGTTGATTCGTATGCAACGCGATGATTTCGTAGAGTTCCCTTTTTGTTTTCATGATCTCTTTAGCCATAATTTCTATATCACTGGCTTGCCCTTCGGCACCGCCCATCGGCTGATGGATCATGACCCTGCAATGCTTTAATCCTGTTCTGCTGCCCTTTCCACCTGCACATAAAAGTACTGCTGCCATGGAGGCTGCCATTCCGGTACAGATGGTGGCCACATTCGGATTGATGTATTGCATCGTATCGTAGATACCCAGGCCGGCATAAACAGAGCCGCCCGGGCTGTTAACATAAATCTGGATATCGCGTTTGGAATCTACAGAATCGAGAAACAGTAATTGTGCCTGAATTACATTGGCCACATAGTCATTAATGGCTTCTCCCATAAAAATAATACGGTCCATCATCAACCTGGAAAAAACATCCATGGAGGCAACATTCATGGGACGCTCCTCAATAATATACGGAGTAAGGTTGGTAACTGACTTACGCATATACCGCTCCAGGTGCATGGAACTCATGCCTTTGTGGCGAACTGCGTACTGCATGAAATCGTCTTGATACATATGTCTTGTTTTTAGTTATCAGTGATGAAAAAATTCGTGTTGCTCTACCGGCTTTTCTACAACCGTAATTTTCGATTTTAATAATTCAAATATTTTGTCGTTCAGCATCTGGTCCTGCAAACGTTGCGCATACTTCTCATCATTCAGCAAAGTTTCTGCAAGGCGATCCAGCTCGGCAATATTATTTTCAAAAAAATCGGTTCCTCCATAGTAATTGCTTATATCCGTTCTTGCACGACCCGTAAGTTCTTCTTTAGTAATGACTACCTTGTTCTCACGCATCACTTTATCATGAATCAGGTCCCATTTTACCTGCTTCAATGCCTCTGCTAACTGTAGCTCATCCAGCTCAGCATCCCCTTCCCGTTTGTTGGATTGAATCAGTTTTCTCAAAAAATCTACCGGAAGGTTCATCGCAGTTTCACTGATCAGCATCTCCTGAAGCTCCCTGTCAAATCGTGTATCGGCATATTTACTGTACTCTTTCGACAGGTCTGACTTAATTCTTTCCTTCATTTCTTCTTCATTATGGACAGCGTCATTTCCGAAAGCTTTATCAAAGAATGCCTGGTCAACATCCGCCTTTTCCACATGGTGAATATTGAGCAGGGTAAATCTGAACTTTTCACCCATCTGATCAGCAGTATGATGGTCTGTTTTAAGAATATTATGAATGATCAACTCCATATCGTTGCCAAAAGCTGCTTTCAAAGCAATAACGGTGCTTTCTTTCTTGCCCAGCTGAAAAAGCAACTGCTTTGAAACATCATCCTTTACAAGTTTCATCGCAAAAGAGCTGGTTGAACTAATGCCGCCTTCTTTCAATTCGCCATCCGCTCCCAATTCCTTCCATTCACCGTATAAGATATCCTCTTCACCAACTTTTTCCGGAAAACTTCTTTCGCCATGAATGCTGCGTAACCGTTCAATCTCTTCCTGCACCATTTCATCGTTTATCAAAAGTACTTTCCGTTCCACAGCCCTGCCATTCAGTTCAGGCAGTTCAAATGGCGGAATCAGTCCTAGTTCAAATCCAAAATCATAGGCTTGCAGGTTATTCACATCAAACTGCTGTTGCCTGACTTCAAAAGGGATGGGTTGCCCCAATACTCTTAAGTCATTTTCGCGAATATAGGTTAGCACCGATTCATTCAGTAATTTATCAAGATGTTCGGCAAGCACCGAATTACCATACATCTTCCGGGTCATGGATACAGGTACTTTGCCCGGCCGAAAACCCTTCATACTGATCTTTTTACTCAATGACTTGATTTCATCAGTCAATTTAGCGGTATAGTCTTCCGGCTGCACATTTACCACCAGTTTAAGATGGTTGTCGTTCATGATTTCCTGGGTAATATTCACGTTCTCTTGCTGTTAGGTTTTACGGTTAATAATAGTTTGCGTGCTAATGATTGCCTCCGGTGCTAATGACGCTACAAACGCCAGTTCATTTTAAAACTGAAGTGCGGATAAAGGGACTCGAACCCCCACGCCTTTCGGCACCAGATCCTAAGTCTGGCGCGGCTACCAATTACGCCATATCCGCCTATCGATCGTTGGTGGACTTACACATTACACTTCTCCCCGAAAAGGTGGATTAAGTGCAGTCATTTCAACCGGTTGATAATCTTTTGCCTGATTACTTTTTAAAGAAAGTTGCAAAGTTAATGATTTAGCCATTGAAAACGCAGCCGGCGGCAATGACTGTCCCAACCCTTCCTAATTTATTCAAAATGAGTGTTGTCGCTATTAAACTCCGAGCGGGATTTTGGAGGGTCTTATGCCACGGCTCCACTAAACAGCACCTGCAGTAAAACCCCTCTCTCTTGTTGACCGGTTTGATGCACCTGATACCCTTCTGTTTAGAACCAACCAACATCACCGAAATGGTTACCCGATCCATACAATCCAACGGATTGTGTTTATCAGTTTCAATATTCAATTTATCATTTGTAAAATGATGCTGACGGGTTTTCATACATTAGCCGGAAGTAGTTGCATTGCCCGGACACCCGCATTATATTTCAGCTGGCAGAAATAAAAAAGCCGCTCAAGCGCTCCAGGGGGAAATTGTATCAGGACTAAACCGGAAAGTAAAACACCAAAAACTATCCGGAAGAGGGAGGTTGCTTGAGCGGCAAATTTTAAAGAACTTAATGACTACCCAAAAGTAGGTATCTTTTTCAATTAACCAAATATTCCAAAAAATATTTTTCAAGGAACCTCCTTTAGAGGCTAATTCGCCTTTACCGTTTCGCGCTTTGGTTGCGGATTGCGGTTGTACGCTGAGATTCACCCGGAGAGGAATGCAACCGGTGCGAGTCAAATGGATAAGCAACCAGTAAATGTTTTCTGAATTCAAACCAGCCAATAAAATGGCATGCATAAAAAAACCTGCCGCGCAGGCAGGTTCGGTAAAGGGCGGATAAACTTTTAAGGTTTATGTTCGGAAATCAGGATTCCAGCAAGCCATTCATTACGGCATACTTCACCAATCCGGCCGTGTTTTTTACTCCCAGCTTTCTCAACAGATTTTTACGATGGGTAATAATGGTCATCGGGCTGTTATTCAGTTTTTTTGCAATCTCAACATTGGTCATTTCCTGGGCAATCAGGCGGACAATATCCAATTCACGCTTGGTAATCTCCGCTTTGCGGGGCATGCGAACAACTTCCTCCTTCTCATTCTCATCAAACATTCTTTCAATTAGTTTCATCGACATCTCGGCACTCAAATATTTTTCTCCGTTATGCACATGTACAATAGCATTAATAAGTTCAGCCTTACTCGTAGTTTTAAGCAGGTAACCCAATGCGCCGGCCCGCATCATTTCGGAAACTGAATCAGCATCATCTGACATGGTAAGCCCCAGTATCTTGATATCCGGAAAAAGTTGCCTTATCTTTTTACTGGCCTCTATGCCGCTCATCTTCGGCATATTGACATCCATAAGCACTACATCGGGATTTTTGGCTTTTAATACCTGCAGCAGTGTTTCGCCATCCCTGGCCTCTCCTACCAGTATCACTTTTTCAGAATCCTTAATGAGCGATTTTATGCCTTCAATAAAAATCTGGTGATCATCGGCGATTACGATCTTTATTTTATTTTTCATAGCTGCAAAATAGTAAGAGTTTCGAATTTAACCTTCATTTTTTGTGGTTTCCTTATCAACAGCATTTAAGACAGCGGTGAATACAGATGGAATTGCTGCATCGGCTGTGGTTCCCGCTAAAAGATTCCATAGTTAATCTCACTGGTGTTTCTTAGATTTACTTCTCTAACGCATAAATGAACAATACCTGACGCCAATGGCAATTCCCCATGAGTGAAGAAAAGATGAAGACGACTGAGCCAAAAACCATGGTCGATAAACCGACTATTTCGATACAGGAGCATGAAAAGAAAGAAATCCTGCACCAGTACCGCCGGCTTTTGCAGGCATTAAAGCCCCAGTTGCAGCGAGGCGACCGTAAACTCATCCGGCTGGCATTCGAAATTGCCTATGATGCACATAAAGATATTCGAAGAAAATCAGGTGAACCATATATACTGCATCCATTGGCTGTTGCGCAGATCGTTGCCAGCGAAATCGGCATCGGTGCCATAGGTGTTATCTGCGCATTGTTACACGATACGGTAGAAGATACCGAAGTTACACTCGAAGATATTGAACGGGAATTTGGGAAACCAATAGCCGAAATTATTGAAGGCCTTACGAAGATCTCCGTAATATTTGACGTGCATGGTTTTATCCAGGCCGAAAATATCCGCAAGATCATGGTCACCCTCTCTAAGGATGTGAGGGTGATCCTGATTAAACTTGCAGACCGGTTGCACAATATGCGTACCATGGATGCCATGCCGCGAAACAAGCAACTGAAAATTGCCTCGGAAACGATCTACCTCTATGTTCCGTTGGCACACCGCCTTGGCCTGTTTGAAATAAAGTCGGAACTGGAAGATCTTGCAATGAAATACAGCGAGCCGAAAATATATAAACAGATCTCCGATAAGATTTTTGAATCCAAGAAAGAACGCAACAGGCTGATATCGGAATTCATTAAGCCCATTAAGGAAGAAATGACCAGCCAGGATTTTAAATTTCAGATGTATGGAAGGTTGAAAACAGTCTATTCCATTTGGCGAAAAATGCGCGAACAAAGTATTCCGTTTGAAGAAGTATATGACAAATTTGCTATTCGTATTATTATTAAAACTTCGGAAGAAAATGAAAAGACGGATTGCTGGAGGGTCTATTCCATTGTAACCGATTCCTACCGTCCAAATCCTGACCGGCTGCGCGACTGGATTTCCAATCCAAAAGCGAATGGTTATGAAGCATTACACACCACGGTGATGGGGCCGGCAGGCAATTGGGTAGAAGTGCAGATCAGGACCGAAAGAATGAATGAGATTGCGGAGAAAGGATATGCAGCACATTATAAATACAAAGAAAAACAGGCGTCCGATACCTCCATAGACGAGTGGTTGAAGAAAATACGAGAACTGCTGGAAAACCCGGATACCAATACACTGGATTTTATTGATGACTTCAAGCTTAGTCTTTTTGCAGAAGAAATTTATGTATTTACTCCGAAAGGGGAGCTGAAAATTCTTCCCGCCAGGGCTTCTGTTCTCGACTTTGCATTTGAAATACACTCCGATATAGGGCAACGCTGCATTGGCGCCAAGGTAAATCATAAGATTGTTCCCATCAGCTATTGCCTTGCCAACGGAGACCAGGTGGAAATACTGAGCTCCAAAAAACAAAAACCTGCAGAAGACTGGCTGCAGTACGTGGTAACGGCTAAAGCAAAGTCAGGAATAAAAAATGTGTTGAAAGCCGAACGCAAGCGTATGGTTGAGATCGGGAAAAAAGCGCTCGAAAACATCTTCCGTGAAAAGAAGGTGGCCTTTAACACCCACAATTTGAACAAGGTGCTCGATTTTTTTAAAATACCCGCAGTGAATGATCTCTTTTACAGCATCAGTGTGGGCAATTTCAAGTTTTCGGATATGGATAACTTTGTGCGGGTGGGAGATAATATTGAACTGAAGGATGAATCAAAAACTACCGACCAGAATGTGGAACTTGCCATAAAAAACAAACTGGTTGCGAATGCCAGCTTGTTTGTTTTTGGTGACGGGGCGGAGACGGTCGACTATAATCTTGCCGGTTGCTGCAAACCTATTCCCGGCGATGATGTTTTCGGCTATGTAAATAAAAATAAGGAAATAGAGATTCACCGTACCAATTGTCCGAAAGCAATAAACGCGATTTCCAAGTACGGATATGATATTGTTCGTACCAAATGGACCAAACAACATCAGATTGCATTTCTGACCGGATTAAAAATGACTGGCATTGATGATGTGGGTGTCATGCAGAAAATTACCAATGTCATATCCGGCGACCTCAAAGTAAATATGCAATCCATAACCATCGATACGAAAGACGGTATTTTTGAAGGCATCATAAAAGTGTTCGTCAAAGACACGTTTCATTTAACGGAACTGATGGACAAACTGCGCCAGCTCGATGGCATCTTGTCTGTAACACGTTTTGAAGAAGCACATATCGCTGCCTGAATAGTGCCTTCCTTTTTACCTGAACAGCGCTGCTAACTCACACCACGTCATGACCTGCTGCAAGACGTGTTGAGTTGACCTAATCAGTTGCCTGTTCGCTTTGCAACCACCGTTATCTGCACCATTAATAAAATAATTGTAGGTTTACCCGTTATTATTTTGCTCGCTTCATTCAGCCAGGTTGCTGATAGCTGTTCCGGCAATAATTTCCAGATCACATCAACATCAAAAAAAAATGCACAGCCCAACCTGTGCAAAGAACCTGTTTAACCTTAAAAACAAAAATGGCAAATAAGCAAGATTTAGATTTTACCTACACCACGATTGACAAACTTTTCAGATTAAGTATCGGCGAAACCGGCGACTATAGCGGCGCAAAATATGACGGTGATTTTTCGCTTACCCTGGAACAGGCGCAAAAAGCAAAGCATGTCTTTATTGCCGACAGCTTACATATTACCGCCGGCTCAAAAGTGCTGGACATGGCTTGCGGATGGGGGCCTTTCTCACGCTATATTGTTGAAGAGCGCAAGGCACAAAGTGTCGGGCTTACCCTCTCTGAAGGACAGGCCGCAGCCTGCCGTATGAACGGGCTTAATGTAATTGTAAAAGACTGCCGTTATGTTACTGCTGAAGATTTCGGAACCTTTGATGCCATTACCTGCATCGGTGGACTGGAGCATTTTTGTTCGGTAGAAGAATGGCGGGAGGGCAAGCAGGAAAAAGTATACAGCAACTTTTTCAAAACCATCAGCGACCTGTTACCCGTTGGCGGACGTTTCTATATGCAAACCATGACCTTTAGTAAAAATATGCTGCCATTTGATAAAATTGATATTAATGCAGGAAAGCATTCCGATGCATACATATTAGCTCTTATGGTAAAGGAATTTCCCGGAAGTTGGTTGCCCTACGGTCCGGAAATGGTAGAGAAAAATGCGGCTCCGCATTTTAAGTTGATTTCCAAAAGCAGCGGGCGGCTCGATTACATAGAAACTATCGGGCAATGGAGAAAAAAATTCAGGGCCTTCAGTTTCAGGAAATACCTCCTGTATGCATCGCTAATTCCAAAATACCTGACCAGCAGGGAATTCAGGCATCAGGTAGCCGTATTTAAAGTCAGCCCTAACCGTGTTTGCTTTGCAAGAGAAATCATGGATCACTACCGCCTGGTTTTTGAAAAAGTATAATGCGGTCGCGCATGCAGGCCCGGTGATTGCTGATCGCTCTTTGGTGCTAAAACGAAACAGGCTGAAAAAGGCAATCACAAATATTGTTTCTGTTTGGCTGAACAGGCCGGCAAAACCGGTATTCCCCCTGCCCTGCTCACCTGTCCGGTAACTCATTTCCATGTGTTAACAAAAGCTATTTGCCAAATGCCTTGTTTTACATTAGGTTTGTCTTTTGAAAGCGAAAAATGAAACAGGAAGAATTACTTCAACAGGTACGCCAACTTTTTACCGACTACCTGGAGCAGCATCATCAGCGGAAAACAACGGAGCGTTTTGCGATTCTGGAAGCTGTTTATAACCGGAATGATCATTTCGACGCAGAATCTCTTTTTCATGAGATGAAACAAAAGAAATTCAATGTAAGCAGGGCAACGGTATACAATACGCTGGATATTTTGCAGGAATGTGATTTGATCACGCGTCATCAGTTTGGTAACAACCTGGCCCGTTATGAGAAATCATATGGCTTCCGTCAGCACGATCACCTTATTTGCCTGGATTGCAATAAAGTATTGGAATTCTGTGATCCAAGAATTCACCAGATCACTACACGGATGGGAGACCTGCTTCGTTTCGATATTCCATATCATTCGCTTATTCTTTACGGCCATTGCAGGGGTTGTGAAATCAAAGACCGGATGAAAAAAGCTCTTGTTGAACCGGATGAAAACAGGAATGGGAGGAAGCGTACAAAGATTTCAAAAAAGCAATTGGCATAATGCAGTTTAATGTGCAAATAGTAGGTCAGGCCATCATTCTGATGCTGGAAGGTAAACTGATGAATGAGCAACAGACGGCCAGGATACGCGACCGGATCTCTGCTGATCTGGCCGGCAAAGAGAAGCATTTCATCTTTGACCTGAAGCAACTTGAATTTGTAAACAGCGCCTGCCTCAATTTCCTGGTATCCTCTAAAAACAAAATAACAGAGCAAGGCGGGGAACTTGTACTGTGCAATGTCTCCGATCAACTGAAAAAACTGCTTGCCATGACACGCCTTGAATCCTATTTTAAAATAACCGGCCGCACGGCTGATGCAATAGATTTATTGAACAGGGCAGGCAAGAACTAAGCATTGTCCGGACATTTACTTTTACAATCATTATTATTAAAACTTAACTGAATAATTTATGGCTGTTGATGTGTTGCTTGGCTTACAATGGGGTGATGAGGGAAAAGGCAAAATAGTGGATTTTCTTGCACCTAATTATGATGTGGTGGCCCGTTTTCAGGGAGGCCCGAATGCAGGCCATACGTTAAATATTGAAGGCAGGCGAATTGTATTGCGTACTATTCCTTCAGGTGTATTTTGTGAACGACCCTGTAACCTGATTGGTAATGGCGTGGTAATTGATCCGATAGAATTTCTAAAAGAAGCCAGAGAGCTGGAAGCAATTGGCATCAACCTGCGCAATAAACTCAGGATTTCACAAAAAGCGCATCTGATAGTACCGACACACCGGTTACTGGATGCGGCTTCCGAAGCAGCTAAGGGGGAAGAAAAAATAGGCTCCACGCTAAAAGGTATTGGCCCGGCATACATGGATAAAACGGGCAGAAATGGTTTACGTGTTGGTGACCTGCAGTCTTCCGATCTGAAAACAAAGTTTGAACAGCTGAAGAAAAAACATCTTGAATTGCTGGGCATCTATAGGTATACAGGCGATTCCGGTGAATTGGAGAAGCAATGGTTTGAAGCAGCTGACTATATCCGGTCGCTCAAAATTGTCTCCGGTGAATACTTTATCAATGAAAAACTGCGCGAAGGTAAACTGGTGCTGGCTGAAGGCGCTCAGGGATCTATGCTGGATATAGATTTCGGAACCTATCCGTTTGTCACTTCTTCCAACACCATTTCTGCTGCAGCCTGTACCGGGCTTGGTATCCCACCTACTGCAATACGGGATGTTATGGGTATCATTAAAGCATATTGCACAAGGGTAGGCGGTGGCCCGTTTCCTACAGAACTTTCCGATGCTACCGGTGAAGAACTGCGTAGAGCCGGTCATGAATTTGGAGCGGTAACCGGAAGGCCCCGCCGGTGCGGCTGGCTGGACCTCGTAGCAGTTAATTATACAATCATGCTGAATGGTGTCACCAAACTCATTGTAACGAAAGCCGACGTACTGAATATATTCGATGAAGTGAAGGTTTGTGATTCTTATGAAATTGCCGGCACCAAACACACGTCTGTTCCTTTTGATATTACTACGGCATCCATCGTGCCCAACTATGCAACGCTGAAAGGATGGAAGACCGATCATTCTATGAAAACGGCTGACGACCTCCCGCCTGCATTAATCTCTTTTATGAACTATGTTAAAGAAAAAACCAATGTGGGGGTGTCTATCGTTTCAATCGGGGCAGGGCGCGATCAGTTGGTAACACGCTGAGATTATGCCTGTAGGGTGCCTGTTTTCTGAGTTTCAACAGGCAACTTAAAACCAGCCGCAACTGCTTAGATTAATAACAAAGTATGAGGTATTTTTCCGGCATCTGCATGCTTTATTTTTTTCGTTGCAAAAAATTTGAAAATCTCAAAACTTAGTTCAAAATTTACGATCTAAATTCACCTGCATGAAAATTTCAAAGAGTAAATCGATCTCAAAGTCTGCTGTAAAAAAAGTGGCGCCGGCTAAGGCTGTAAAGGTGACGGCAAAAAGTGCGGCTTCAAAAAAAACTACACCCAAAAAAGCGGTATCAAAGAAATCGGTTCCTAAGAAAGCGGCGCCGGCTGCTGCAACAAAAAAACCGGTTGTTGTTGAAAAAAAGCAACCTTTGAAAAACACAGGTGGAGTATCCCGTATTTCCAGGAAGGCCGGCAATGAGCTGGATGATGATCTGAAGGAGTTTATGCGGGATGAGGACGACTTGCAGCCTTTGAAAAAATCACGCAAAGACGACCTTGCAGATGATGATGATTTTAAAATGGAAGATGATTTTAAAATAGAAGATGATCTCTCCGAAACATTTTCGGATGATGATGATGATGATTTTTGATATACTTTACGTATAACATTTTTTGGCTTAGATTGTCTATGTCAGCCAACTCTTGCGACACACGTTTATGATCGGGCTAAATTGACCAGCATGCGGCAATCCGCGACATTTCCTGCCGGGGAAATCAGTTTCCTGAAACGAAAACTGATTTCCTGGGCAGGAAATTTTTCTTGTGCTGTGGTGATAGACCATTGTCAATATCCTCATGCTCTATCAGAACCGGATTTTCTGGTTGCCGCTGATACCCTCGGGGCAGTTTCCTTTGAACCAGGTAACATCTTTAGAAGCATAGCTGCTTTTCATGACTTGCACAAAGACTGGCTGTTTGGATACCTCACCTATGACGTGAAAAATGAAACAGAACCGAAAGTATTGTTTGACAATCCAACTCACTTTGATGGAATTCAATTTCCTGCAGCACATTTTTTTCGGCCAAAACATATTGTGCGGCTCACCCACGATAGGGTCACAATTGAATCTGCCGACAACCCTGAATCTGTGTATGCTTCCATCCTGGCAACAGATTTTAAAACCGAAGTGAACCCGAAGCAGGCAACCCTGAAGCTAAGAATGAAGCCGGAAGAATATTTTTCCGCTGTACTGAAACTTCAACAGCATATACTTAACGGCGATGTCTATGAAGTAAACTTTTGCCAGGAATTTTTTGCAGAGGAGTACGTGGCAGATCCTGTTAACCTTTACAATAAATTGACCTCCATCAATCCGGCTCCATATTCCACTTTTTTCAGGCATGAAGAAAGATACCTTATCGCTTCCAGCCCGGAAAGGTTTATGAAGAAATCCGGAAATACAATCTGCTCCCAACCTATGAAAGGCACCTCGGCAAGAGTGCATGCAGGAAAGGACCCGGAAGCTGTTGAGCAACTTCGTAACGACCCAAAAGAACGTTCTGAAAACGTGATGATCGTTGACCTGGTTCGCAATGACCTGGCAAGAAGTGCCCTTCCGGGAACAGTTAAGGTGGATGAGCTTTTTGGTATCTACTCGTTTTCTACGGTTCACCAGATGGTCTCCAGCATCAGTGCAGAACTTAACCCTCAGCTTCATTTTATCGATGCCATCCGCCATGCGTTCCCTATGGGATCTATGACCGGTGCGCCGAAGATCAGAGCCATGCAACTGATCGGTGATTATGAGAGGACGAAGAGAGGACTTTATTCCGGAACGGTTGGGCATATTTCACCTCAAGGTGATTTTGATTTCTTTGTAGTTATCAGAAGCCTGCTGTACAATAGTGCCAACAGGTACTTGTCTTTTCAGACAGGCAGTGCAATTACCTATGACTCTGTGCCGGAGAAAGAATATGAAGAATCGATGCTGAAAGCAAAAGCATTAATAGCGGCATTGCGCTGATTCTATGCTGGAAAATACTCCTGAAACGGACCCGGCCATTTCAGGCAAGCTTATAGGATTTACCCGGCAGTGCGATAATCACCCCTTTAAATTCAAGGCCAAGCAACAGTGAAGCAAGCCTGCTACCAAACAAGTTGCTGGTTCTTGCTATCTCATCAATATGCATCGGGGACGTATTTAACAGTGCCACTACCTGCTTTTCCGGTTCGTCAAGGGAAACAAATAGTTCCTTTTGCCTGCTGCTGTCGGTCCTGTTGGAGATCCATCCTGATAAATAAGCAATATCATTGGCGCATTCTACCAGATTTGCTTTGTTGCTTTTAATAAAATAGTTACAACCCTCAGAATATTTGTCCCCTACTTTTCCCGGAACGGCAAATACATCCCTGTTATAGGAATTTGCAATATCAGCAGTAATTAATGCGCCTCCCCTTACCGCCGATTCAATAACAACAACCGCATCACACAAGCCTGCAACAATCCTGTTTCGTTTAGGAAAATTTTCACGGTCGAAGGGATCTGTACTTTTAAATTCCGTGATTAACCCTCCATGTTCAAGCATCTTAACGGCTGTCGACCGGTGCTGCGCCGGATACAGCCGGTTCAGGCCATGTCCCAGTACGCCTACCGTCGGAATGCCCGATTCAATAGCCGTACGGTGCGCACAGATATCAATGCCATAAGCTAACCCGCTGATAATCGTGACATCATAAGCTTTGAGATCTTCAATTAATGTTTCGGTTATTGTCTTACCATAAACGGTTGCATGACGGGTACCGACTATGGCTACCATCCTGCCGCCATTCAATGCAACATTTCCTTTTGCGTATACTAAAATTGGGCTGTCTGCAATACTTTTTAACCTTGCCGGATACCCCTGATCGAGATAAAATAGCGGCTTGATTTTATTTTTCTCTATAAAGGCCATCTCCTCTTCAGCGCGTTTGTAATTATGGAATGAGAGTATGGCAGCAGCCCGCACCGCGTCAATTCCGGGCACTCTTAAGAGTTCACTCTTCTTTGCCTTAAAAATTTTCTCCACGCTGCCACAATAGCTTACGAGGTTTTTGGCTAATACATCTCCAATACCAGGAATGAGCGTTAAGGCAATCTTGTAAAGCAGTTGGTCTGATTGCATATATATTTAACCGGATAAATTTCCCTAAACAATACAGTTAGAAGGTGCAGTGTTGCCAATTTGCAACCGACTGCGGATAGCCCTCACTTTTCAGGGGTTGAAATTAGAACTATTTTTTTCCGGTCAAATAAAATCAATATTGTATTTATGCGCTGTCAGTAAACCCTGATTGGGTGCATCAGCAAACCAATTCCCTGATCATGAGAAGAAGTTATCCGGCCATTCTTACCCTTTTAGCGATTACGCTATTTGTTTGCAGCCCTAACCTGTTGGCTGCTCAGGCAACCGAATATAATCCGGAGTATCCGCCTAATACGTCCCGAAGTAAGGAGAACCCTTTCTATTGGAAAAACCGGCTTCCGGTTTCCGGCTATTGGCAACAGGATGTCTACTACCAGATAGATGCTGCATTAGATGAACAAACTGGAATTATCGACGGCAAAGAAATCCTGACTTATTGGAACAATTCTCCAGATACACTCTCCTTCGTTTATTTTCATCTCTATCAGCAGGCATTCGTAAAGGGCGGATACCTTGCAAAACTGAACTATGAAAATAACATCAGGCAAACTTTTGGTAAATATGAAGCTGCCGGACTTGGGGAAGTCGTGACCGATATCAGCATTGACAATGTAAAACTGGATACAGAATCGGATTTTTCATTAATGAAAGTGTATCTGCCTGTCGCACTCCTGCCGGGCGATTCGGTGGTTTTCCATATAACCTTTAAAACCTATTTCGACAGCGGCTCACAAAGGCGCCGTATGAAACGATTTAATTCGGCCGGATCAGCACACTTTGACGGTGTGCATTGGTATCCGCGCATTTGTGTATATGACAGCAAGTTCGGCTGGGATACCGATCAACATCTTGGTAAAGAATTCTATGGAAACTTCGGAACCTATGATGTGAAGCTTAATTTTTCTTCCAATTATATTGTAGGCGCAACCGGTACTTTGCAAAATGAAAAGGAAATGTTGCCCGATTCCTTAATGCGAAAACTAGATCTCCGCAATTTCGCAAACAAAACATGGTCGTCGCCGGCATCTGCCATACTGCCTTACAATCCATCGGATAGAAAGACGTGGCATTTCTATGCCGAAAATGTACATGATTTCGCATGGACTGCAGATCCTGCTTACCGGATTGGAATTGCCTATGCATCAGTATGGGATAACACATTACAGAAAACCAGAAAAATAGAATGCCAGAGCCTTGCCCATGAATCTCATGCTGCAGGCTGGCAGGATGCAGCACTCTTTACTGCCCGGTGCATTGAAGTGTTATCACGCGATTTCGGAACGTATGCATGGCCTAAAATCGTAGTGGCTGACGCACGGGATGGGATGGAATATCCGATGCTTACTTTGGATGGTGGTTTTACCCCGGGATATTATGATGTGATTGCCCATGAAGTTGGGCACATGTGGTTCTTCGCCCATGTTGGAAATAATGAAACATACAGGGCAGTGCTTGATGAAGGATTCACACAATTCGCCGGAGCATGGGCACTTAAGCATATTACCGGAGACACCGTTTTAGCTGCCCCGTTGCAAAACAAGTATTTGGCGCGTTTTACCAGGCCTGAGCTGGTAATGGACCGGGAAGTCTACCTTGGTTATTTGCAGGATGCTGCAAAGGGAACCGATGAATCATTCAACCAGCATTCCGATGCATTTAACAGTGCCGTGGGCCATGGAGGCGGATACAGGCATGTGTATTATAAAGGAGCGACTATGTTGTCGAACCTGCAATACGTTCTGGGTGACTCCCTCTTTCAGGATGCGATGAAGCATTATTTTAATCAATGGAAATTCTGTCATCCTTATCCGGAAGACTTCAGAAATTCCATCATTCAGTTTACCAAGGTTGACCTTAACTGGTTTTTTGATCAATGGATGGAAAGTACCAAGACCATTGATTATGCTGTTGGAAGTATAAAAAAGACCGGTGTGGATTCATTCCGGATCAATTTTATAAGACGTGGCAGAAGCCAGATGCCGGTTGATTTTATGGTAACCGCCAGGGATGGTAAACAATATAATTATCATATACCCAATACCTGGTTTACCAAAAATACAAATGCAGTTGTGCTTTCTAAATGGTATGGCTGGGACAAACTTCAGCAAACTTATTCCTGCAATGTCTTTATCCCCTCCGGAATAAAAAATGTGTCTATTGATACCAGTTTCCGGCTTGCTGACATTTACATGCTGAATAACTACAAGAAGTTTCCGGTAAGCCTGTATTTTGATTCACAAGTAGATAACCTGCCTGACTGGAAACGATATCATTTATACTGGAGGCCTGATGTCTGGTACAATGCCGTAGATGGTATTAAAGCCGGGTTTCATCTTGAAGGAAACTATTTTGAACTAAAGCATAAATTTTCGCTGACTGCCTGGTTCAATACAACTTTACTGCAAAATGGAATACCTGCATATGATCTTGAAGAAGCTGGTCTGGATTCCATCGTTCCGGTTTCATTCAATTTTAGCTACCAGACCAATACACACCGCTTCATCAGGAATTCCTCCCTGCTTGTTACAGCCAAACTGCTTGATGGATTATGGGGAGGAAGTGGCAATTTCACCATTCAGGCCAATGCAAACAATGCGGTTTCATTTGGACTAAAATCAATGTACCGTGCAAAATCCTTCGACCTCCATTATCTGCTGTATCCGGAACAGTGGTTTCCGGAAAACGTTAATACACAAACCTCCCTGGGATTTGAACATAAATACCAGTATCTGCAGGGTAACGGAAAAATAAATGCCCTGCTCCGCTCCTCATCACTGTTCAGTGATTACAGCTATTCAGACCTTACCGTGACCGCAATCAATAAAAACAAACTGGGAAAGTTTGATTTCAATACCCGGTTTATTGTCCGGATCGGAAGCGGAGATCCGGCCCCGGAAAGTGAACTGTACCTGGCGGGTGGCAGCCCCGAAGAACTCATGGATAATAAATTTGTACGCAGCAAGGCATTTGTTCCGGCTGACTGGCTGGGATATGGAGAAGATATAAATCATTTTCACCAGGGAGGCGGGCTCAATCTCCGCGGCTATGCCGGTTACCTGGCTTCAGAGCTGAATAAGAACGACTCTTTGATATATTCACTATACGCTGGAAAATCAGGCATGGCAATTTCAGCAGAACTTGACTTTGAAAACCTGATTCGTTTCAGACCTGCTATTACGAGAAGCTGGTTGCATGTGGACGCCTATCTCTTTGCCGATGCCGGAATCATCAGTTATCAAACAAATGCAGATGAATTGGCAATAGGCAGCTTGCGCGCTGATGCAGGCCTTGGTTTTGCTTTTACGGTAAAACAGTGGGGTATGCTCGAAAAAGTGAAACCATTTACATTGCGGGTCGATCTGCCGCTATGGGTTAACCGTACGCCGGCTGCCAGTGGCCAGTACTTCGCTTTCAGGTATGTTGTGGGTATTGGAAGAACATTCTAAAAATAGAGGAGGTATTTCTCGTGGAAATAAGGCTCGTCAAAGTAATCACTGACCGGTGTTATCAGTGATTTCCGTTTTAAGTCATGTAACTCAGCATGGAGGTCACCACCTTTCAGTACCAGCCATCCATTTGGTATCTCATTAATTTGTTTCCCGGATAGCAGGTGCTTTGTCCAGCCATATAATGTTTGCAGCGGCGCTACTGCCCTGCTAACAATAAAATCAAATGCCCCTTCCGCCTGCTCAGCTCGCATATGCTGAGCGGTTACATTTTTTAGCCCCGTCGAGTCGGCAACTGACTGAACAACTTTAATTTTTTTTCCCGTTGCGTCGATCAGGTGAAACTGTACCTCCGGAAAAAAGATGGCAAGAGGAATTCCTGGAAAGCCTCCACCGGTACCTGCATCCAGCACCCTGGATCCGGGGTTTATTGAAATGAACTTCGCAATGGAAAGGGAATGCAGCACATGATGCAGGTACAAATGCTCAATATCCTTCCGCGAAATCACATTTATTTTTTCATTCCAGTCCTTATAACAGGATTCCAGTGCAGCAAACTGCTCCTGTTGCAATCGCGTTAACTGAGGAAAATACTGCTGAAGCTGCTTCAATGGCATTTTATTGACCTGTGCTTACATGTGCTCTTTACCATCTAAAAGAATCTGATACAAAAGGCCTTTGGCCCTGAATAACTGTGCCTTTACGGTACCCAGCGGAAGACTGGTTTCAATGGCTATTTCTTCATATGATTTTTCATCATAGTATCTCAGCTCTATCAGCAACCTGTATTTGGGATTGATCTTGTCAATCACTTCACGCAATAACTTATTGCGCTGCTTCCTTATATATGATTCTTCCGGATCGGGCGAATTGCTTTGCACTTCCAGACGCATACCCTCACCCTGTTCCCCTTCCGAAAACTCAAACAAGGAAAGTGTTTCGACCTTTTTTTTCCGGATAAAATCAATACAGTTATTGAGTGCAATCTTGTAGAGCCAGGTACTGAAGGCGAAGTCAGGGGTATATTTGCGAAGGTTACTAAAAGCTTTTCCAAAAGCTTCAATCGTCAAATCATTTGCATCATCTTCATTATGCACCATCTTAAGCAAAAGAAAATAGATGGAATCCCTGTAGCGGTTCATGAGTTTTGCATAGGCTCGCTGATCGCCTGCAAGCGCTTGCTGCACCAGTTCAATATCTTCCTTTGCCCGTGGAGAAAAGCCCTGGTTCACTTCCATGCTGCAGATTTTGTTTGAAAAAAATCCGGAAACAACTTCAGGTAGTAAAACAAAAACAAGAAATCCATCAGAGGAAAGTACCAAAATAAATCCAACTCACCTAACTTTTTCATGCAGGAACGGAATATGAATGCCTGTATCAGTAACCGTATGCAAAATAAAGACAATGCCATTGCCTGGTATGGGGAATACATCACGACCAGGATGAAGAAAGCATAAAACAAAAAATGGCTGACAGAAAACAATCCCAGCAAAAACAAATGACTTTTTCGGTAATACTTCGCAGTGCTAATATGCCTTTTCTTTTGTCCCCAGTATTCATCCCATGACTTTTTAGGTTCTGAATACATGAATGCACTGCTGCTCACCTGTACCTTGGTATTGCTGCCTGTAGCTGCCTTATTGATCAGCAAGTCATCATCACCTGAAATCAGATGCGGATGTTTTGGGAAAACGTTATTGTTGTAAAAAATGCTTTTCCGGTACGAGAGGTTTCTTCCAACACCCATGTAGGGCATTTTTGCCAAAGCAAAAGACAGGTAGCTCAATCCGTTCATGAAGGTTTCATACCTGATGTATTTATTAATCAGTGTCCCGAATTTTCTGTATGGGGCATACCCTAAAACAATCTCGGTTTGTTCATCATATGCAGCAACCATACTCCTGATCCAATTCTTATCAACCGGTGCACAATCTGCATCCGTGAGCAACACAATCTCATGTTTAGCCGCACGAATCCCCACTGTCAGCGGATATTTCTTGCCTTTCATGATGTTTGATTCCTGAGTGATGGTACGCACCACCAACCGGGGATACCTGGCGGCCATCTTTATGAGCAGCAACTCCGAGTCATCGTCTGAATTATCGTTTACCAGCACCACCTCAAATGCAGGATAATCCTGCTCCAGGATCAATGGTAAGTTTCGCTCCAACCGCGCCGATTCATTTCTGGCACAGATAACCACCGACACGGCCGGCGTATTTTCCGTCGGTTTGGGTGAGCGGTAAACCGCCAAACCACGGAAAATAATCAGGAGATAGAGCAGTTGCACCATTACCGTTGCAACAAATAGAATAAAGAGTACCTCCAATTTCTGTTATTTTGAGCCGGCAAAAGTAAGTAAATCAACGTTCTTTTTCGGCCGAACTACCAACATGCTTTTTCAGATTGATTCGACAGACAGCCGGTCATCCGCTCGTGCTACGACTATTACAACCGGAAACGGGAGTTTCGAAACCCCTGTTTTTATGCCTATTGGTACAACGGGTGGTGTTAAAGCAGTGCATTTTCGGGAACTGAAGGACAGTATTGGCGCGCAAATAATACTTGGCAACACCTATCACCTTTACCTGCGGCCCGGAATGGAAATAATGCGGGAAGCAGGAGGTTTGCATGGATTTAATGGATGGGACAGGCCGCTGTTAACCGACAGCGGCGGATACCAGGTCTTCTCTTTGTCAGACAGAAGAAAGATCACAGAAAAAGGTGTACACTTTCATTCTCATATTGATGGTTCGAAACACTTGTTTTCACCAGAGAAGGTGATCGACATCCAGCGTATCATCGGTGGTGACATTATGATGGCATTTGATGAATGCCTGGCATGGCCCAGCAACTATGAAGCGGCTAAAAAATCTATGGAACTTACTCACCGGTGGCTGAACCGCTGCATCACCCGCTTTCAGGAAACTACTCCGCTATATGGTTACCAGCAGACACTTTTCCCGATTGTTCAGGGAAGTACTTTTTTGGATTTAAGAAAACAATCGGCGGCAACTATTGCAGCGGCAAACTGCGAAGGAAATGCCATTGGCGGGCTTTCGGTGGGTGAACCGGCAGAACAGATGTATGAAATGGCCGCCGCTGTTTGTGAAATACTGCCCGCCGGTAAACCCCGTTATCTGATGGGTGTAGGAATGCCAGACAACATCCTGGAATGCATTGCATTGGGGGTCGATATGTTTGATTGTGTGATACCAACCCGTAACGGAAGAAATGGAATGATCTTCACCAAAGAAGGAATTATTAATATCCGGAACAAACGATGGGAAAATGATTTCACACCTTTAGATGATCTGGATAATTTTGCCAGCAAAGATTACTCAAAAGCGTTTCTCCGCCACCTGCTCATGCAAAATGAAATTCTTGGATGCCAGGTAGCCAGTGTCCATAACCTCTGCTTTTACCATTGGCTGGTGAAGGAGGCAAGACAACAGATCATAGCAGGAGATTTTGCTTCCTGGAAGAACCGGATGGTGAAACAACTCATGGTACGACGTTGAACCTACTTTAATTAAACAAATTATAGTTTCGCCATCCACAGCACCGTTTTTCATTAATGCTTCCGACCTTTCATGAAAGTTAAAATCCTTGATCGCTATATTATCACCAAGTTCCTTGGAACATTTTTTCTTACGCTAACCCTCTTTATCATTATTGCCATTGTTTTTGATGCCACTGAAAAGCTGGAAGATTTTCTGGATGGAAAAGTGCCGCTCTCGGAAATCATTTTTGATTATTACTTTAACTTCATTCCGTATTTCGCGGTTCTGTTTACACCGCTATTCCTGTTTGTGGCAGTTATTTTCTTTACATCCCGAATGGCATACCGGTCTGAGATCGTCGCTATCTTAAATTCCGGCATCACCTTTAACCGGATGCTGTTACCCTATCTGTTTGCCGCCGCCCTGGTGGCCGGGTTGAATCTTTACGCTAATCATTGGTTGATCCCTAATTCCAATAAGGTACGTATCGCTTTTGAAGATGAATATGTCGGATACCGGCCACGCAACTCCGGGCGCGATATTCACATGCAGATCGCCAAAGACCAGTATATCTATATGGAAAGCTTCAACTTCGATGACAGTACCGGTTATAAGTTTTCGTACGAGCAATTCAACAATGGCAACCTCATCTATAAAATGCGTGCAGAAAAAATAAAATGGGATAGCAAGACGGGCAAATGGTTACTGAAGAATTATATGCAACGCACAAACAGGGAAATGAAAGAAACATTGGTGACTGGCAGGGATACCCTTATGAGTTACAAATTTCTGCCAAAAGATTTTGAGAAAAAAGTAAACGAAGTGTATACCATGAATGCGCGTGAATTAGATGAAGTAATCAGTGAACTGACTTCACGCGGTGCAGATAACATTGCCTTCTATGAGGTGGAAAAATACAAACGCACGTCTTTTCCTTTTGCAATATTCATCCTTACCCTTATTGGCGTTTCTCTTGCCTCCAGGAAAGTACGCGGCGGAATCGGGCTTCACATTGGCATTGGCATCGCTATCAGCTTTGCGTATTTATTGTTCCAGCAATTCTCACAAACATTCTCTACCAACGGTGATCTGCCGGCAGTGATCGGAGTGTGGATCCCTAATTTTATTTTTGGAATGGTTGCCGTTTACCTCTACCTCAAGGCTCCAAAATAAATAAGGTGACAAGCCCTGCTTTGAGACGGCAGTTAACGGCACCGGTTGGGTTTAATAAACCGGAATTTCATTAGAACCCGTTTTTTACCCGCTACAGGGAACGGTTCAACTCAAGTTATGGAGTGGCAATTTTCAGGAGCCTTAAAAAAATACAAGAACCTGTATAACTCCCTCATCAACCCTAAGAAAATTTTGTATTTCTTATCGTTGTAGTCAGCGTAAAATTTTTTGGGCACAAGCTGAAACCCAATACTGGCGGGCCTTCTATAGCCCCATATTGAACTGCGGAACTGCAGGATGATTCCTGTTCTTAATGGGCTTTATCCCTTATATTGGCACAATAATGATTCCAGCTATCGCTGAGTCCACTACTGCTCTTTGCCATTTTACCATGGCAAAGGCTCTTCTGACGGTTTTGTTTCCTCATCATCCTCCATATCGTCCATTCTTGATTTAAGAATTTTGACATGTCCTTCCGTATTGGAGGCAAAGGCATCCATTTCTGCGAACTTGGCAAAACGGTCTATAAACTTAACCGGAACATTAGCCAATGCTCCATTCCGGTGCTTGGCTACCATAATCTCAGCCATGCCAATAGTCGAATTACCCTCGGCATCCTGTGATATCTTATAGTATTCTGGCCGGTAAATAAAAATAACCATATCTGCATCCTGTTCGATTGCGCCTGACTCACGCAAATCTGATAGCTGTGGACGTTTATCACCTCCTCTAGTTTCTACCGAGCGATTCAGCTGCGATAATGCAATGACCGGAATATCGAGTTCTTTTGCAATGCTTTTGAGTGCACGGGATATATTGCTTATTTCCTGTTCGCGGTTTCCTTGTTTTGAATCAACCGTACCACTCATTAGCTGCAGGTAATCGATAATGATCATCTGGATATCATGTTGCATCTTCAGGCGTCTTGCCTTCGCACGCAATTCAAATATATTGATGGCAGGTGTATCATCGATAAACAATGCACATTCTGATAAGGTATCCACTTTTCTTACCAACTGTTCCCACTCATAACTTTCCAGGTTTGCACGTCTTATCTTTTCTGCCGGTATCTCCGTTTCCGCAGAAATCAACCTATTGGTAAGCTGAATGGATGACATTTCAAGTGAAAAAAAGGCAACCGGTTTTTTGAAATCCACTGCTGCATTCCTGGCCAGTGAAAGCACGAATGCTGTTTTTCCCATACCAGGCCGCGCCGCAACAACAATAAGATCAGATTTCTGCCAGCCGCTCGTAATACGGTCAAGCAATACGAAACCCGATGGAACACCGGTAACCGTATCCTTGTGATCCTTAATGGCCTGCAACTGGTTCAGTGCCTTCGTCACCAAAGCGCTGATCGGGTTATAATTGCGCCTTAAATTCTGATCCGTAATTTCATAGATGCCCTTCTCTGCAAAATCAAGTAATTCAAAAACATCGGTCGTATCTTCAAATGCATCGCGAACAATTTCTGAAGAAATGCGAATGAGTTCCCGCTGAATAAATTTCTGAGAGATGATCCTGGCATGGTATTCCACATTGGCTGCCGATGCCACCCGGTTCGTGAGTTCGGTAACATAATATGCACCCCCCACACTCTCCAACTCACCACTTTTGCGCAACTCATCGGTAACAGTTAATATATCGACCGGTTGCGAGCGCAGAAACAAGCGCTGAATCGCTGCAAAAATTTTGTGGTGCGCTTCTACATAAAACGCTTCCGGTTTCAGAATATCAACTACCAGCGACAAGGCATCCTTTTCAAGCATCAAGGCACCTAAAACCGCTTCCTCCAGGTCACGCGCTTGTGGCGGAATCCGGCCGAACACAAAACTACTCAGGTCAGCCGGAGCTTTTCGCCGGAGCGATCTAGCCTTGCTTACTACTTTGTTTATGTCTTCGAGTGAGTCTGCCATTTTCAGAAAGGGAGACAAAGAAAATTAATAAGAAAACACCGAACGAGAAAATGAATATAAAAAGTTGTACACACCTGAGCTAGCTGCTATTATCAACACGTTATGAACTTTTTGCAAATAAAAAATGTGGCTTAAAACAAAAAAGTAATTCAGCAGGTAACAAAAACACTCCCTGACATTCAAAGGCCATGCTTCATTCTTCCTACTCCGAAGATACCGGCGCATCTTAAAAAAAATGCTCTGAAATAGCATGCGGCTCCGTGAATAAATTAAACTGGCTGGAGTTGTGGTAGTTTCTGATTTCTTTGAAGCGGGACAACATATGCTCTTTTACCTTATACTGTTCTTGCAACAGAACAAGCCTTGTCTGACTCAACACCTGATCAGATGCACTTTCCAGTTGCACATAAGGCTGCTAAGAAATATACTGCATGTTTGTCCGCAAATTCTTCAGGTTCTTTTCTTATTCTCTTTATACCCTTTGAAAGGTTTGCCGGTTTGCTTTCGATGTTAAATTCCCCGCGCCATTCACAATGATGGAGGCATCAATATTCTCTTTGATATTTTTTATCCACAAAACAGTAATCCGCAAACTACATCCACCATTAAGAATTTCTCAAACGACCTGGTACCAAATCTGCGCTTCTTTACAAAAAAATGTTCTTGATCCGCATTTATGTTTGATTTCAGATACTATGCGGAAAAGCTGACCGGATGCACACCGCTCACGAACATGAAAGCCTATATATTGGCAGCTTCCCCATTAATTGATAAATGTTGTAAGCAGAAAGAAATAATCCTTAACAGGTAATTTTTTTACGATCCAATTATTTGAATCGGATGGCATCAACCGGCCGCATTCTTGCGGCTACGATGGCTGGTATTATTCCTGCTATGAAGCCAATGATGGCAGATGTACTGATTCCCCAGAAAATATTTTTCAGATCTAGGGTCAGTTTAAAATTTATGGCTGCGGAAAGGCCCTGCACTGTGAAGAAAACAAGTATCAAACCAATCAATCCGCCTATAATCGATAAAATGATGGCTTCAATCAGGAACTCCAATAGAATGAAGTAGTTCTTTGCTCCCAGTGCCTTTTTAATACCAATCAGGTTGGTTCTTTCACGAACTGATACGAACATAATATTTGCAATACCAAAGCCACCAACTAGAATAGCAAAGCCTCCGATAATGAGGGCAACCACATCCAGTACTCCAAACAACTGCGACAACTGATTGGAAATAACACTGATCTGGTTTAAGGCAAAGTTGTCTTCCTGGCTCGGCCGCACACGCCGGTCCGCCCGCATCACCCCCCTGATCTCATCTTTCAACTCGTCCAATGCGACGCCATCCTTTGCCTTGACCAATATGGCCGGCTCTACCTGAAAGCCATCCACCTTTACTTTAGACACCAGGTATTGATATGGTACCATCACCAGGTCATCATTCGAATTTTGAATCAGGGTTCTCCCTTCTTTCGCAAACAAACCGATCACCATCACCTTCTGTCCAAAAATATCTATCTCTTTACCCACGGGATCAATATTATTTGGAAACAACTGCATGCCCACTTCATAGCCGATAATGGCCTTCGGCTGACCGGAATTTACTTCAGCACCGGTAAAGTAACGGCCCGATTGCAGGTTCAGGTCCATGATCCTGTTGTAATCCTGTGATACCCCATTCAGCGTGGCATTCGTCATGTTTCTGTCGCCATTCTTTAATACAGGGCCACCCATCCAGATCGAGACGGCCACTGCTTCAGCCCCGGTCAGTTTTTCCTGCAAAGTCCGCATCTCATCAAACTTCGCATATGGCCTGTTCCAGTACTTCCACCAGGGATACTCGGTTTCGCCTTCTTCCGGAGCCCAGGGAAATTTAGTGATGTAGATTACATTGCTGCCAAACTTATTGATACTGGTTCTAAGGTTATTTTCCAAAGAGTCTACAGAAGAAAATATTGAAATCACACAAAAGATTCCGATAGAAATTCCCAGAAGTGTGAGAATGGTCCGCAGTTTATTAACACGTAATTCCCGAATGGCTATGGCCACCGATTCATTAAAAATGCGGAGCAAAATTCTCATAACAATGCAAACCTACTTTAATTCGTGAAAATAGAGACGTGAAAAAAATTAGCATCAGAAAATAAAAACGCTATCTTTGCAATCCGTTTTTCAAAAATCCTTCACTGTCAATCCGTATTTCCGGATATGATTTATAGGCTTTGATCAACTTTTAATAAACCGTAATTTATTGAAAGTACATGAAATTATCTCAATTCCGATTTGATTTACCACCCTCTCTGATTGCCCAGACTCCTTCAAAGAACCGCGATGAATCGAGGCTCATGATTATTGAACGGAAAACCGGCAAAATAAAACATAAGACCTTTAAAGACATCCTTACCATATTTGGTGAAAAGGATTGCCTGGTGTTAAACAACACAAAGGTTTTTCCTGCCCGCCTTTATGGGAGAAAAGAAAAAACAGGCGCCAAGATCGAAGTGTTCCTGCTGAGAGAACTAAATCATCAGATGCGACTTTGGGACGTTTTGGTTGATCCCGCACGTAAAATCAGGGTAGGTAATAAACTTTACTTTGGTACGGACGGGATGCTGGTGGCAGAAGTGGTCGACAATACCACTTCCAGAGGCAGAACCATACGCTTCCTCTTCGATGGGACCGATGATGAATTAAAAGAGACCCTCTACTCACTCGGTGAAACCCCCATCCCCAAATACATCAAGCGTAAGCCGGACGCCATGGACAAAGAACGCTATCAAACGGTATTTGCCATGCATGAAGGCGCCGTTGCTGCACCCACTGCAGGTTTACATTTTAGCCGCGAACTGCTGAAGCGCCTTGAAATAAAAGGTGTAGATATTGCTGAAGTTACTTTGCATACCGGGCTTGGAACTTTCCGCCAGATTGAAGTAGAAGATCTGAGCAAACATAAGATGGATGCCGAATACTTCAAAATTGATGAAGCGACCTGTAAGATTGTAAACAGGTCGATAGACAATCGAGCTAAAGTTTGTTCAATAGGCACTACGACGATGCGGGCGATAGAATCTGCCGTGTCGGCACACAAATACATTAAACCGGCAGAAGGGTGGACCAACCTGTTCATACATCCGCCTTACGATTTCAGTATTGCCAATTGTATGATCTCGAATTTCCACATGCCAAAAACGAGTTTATTGATTATGGTTTGTGCCTTCGGGGGGTATGACCTGATTATGGAAGCCTACAAAGTGGCGTTGAAAGAGAAGTATCGTTTCTCCACCTATGGCGATGCGATGCTCATTCTTTAAAACTGACTTATTATTTTTTGGCAAATACTTACCGGTCTCGTTCAGCTCAGGAAAGAAATGAGCAGAAGTAAGCACATCCGCTGAGTCGGTAAATGGCTGACTGCAGACCTAGCGACATTGCCCGCTTTTTCAGAGACAATTTTTAAAATGCTGCATGCCATAGGGCATTTGAAAACAACATTAACGATTTCTTTCTTTTTTCGCAACTGCCCTTTTATGAATCACGATTAATTGCGACCTTTAATTCAACCTACCGGGCAATCGCCAATCCTTCTCAACGTGAACGAAAAAAAGTATGTAATTTTTGCTGCAGGCGGTTACGGTGCAAGGATGCAATCAGCTATTCCTAAACAATTCATGCTCCTTGCAGGCGTGCCAATAATCATTCACACCATACTCTCGTTTGCAGCAGTTTGGCCTGAAGCAGATTTTATTGTGGTACTACCGGGCGATGAACAGGAACGCTGGGAAAAGATCAGGAAAAAACATCTTAAAAAAATAAAAGTCTGTTCCATATCCGGTGGCGCTACCAGGTTTCACTCCGTCAAGAACGGGCTCAAACTGGTGAAAGAAAAAGGCATTGTGGCTGTTCAGGATGCCTGCAGACCCTTTGCCAATGAAAAACTACTGAATAGTTGCCTTGAAACCGTTTTGGAAAAAGGCAATGCCATTCCTGCCATTGACATCAGGGATTCCATACGCGAAGTTTTTAAGGAAGGCTCCAGGCATAGAAACCGGGTGCGTTTCAAAGCAGTGCAAACACCGCAATGCTTTGATGCTACATTGCTGAAAAATGCCTATCGCCAGACGTTCTCTGAATCATTTACTGATGATGCTTCAGTGGTAGAAGCTGCTGGTGCCAAAATTCACCTCGTAGAAGGCGATCCGGGTAATTTTAAAATAACAACTCATTTTGATTTGTTACTTGCGGAAAAAATAATGAAATGTGATCCATAATTGACAAGCAGTTGACCGATTAAAAAAACTACAAATCCTTAGTCCATTCAACACAACGACTGCCTGCCTGTACGTTTCAACAATACGGGCCTCCCTAACCAGCTCCATCGATGAAGATTAGTGGCTTTACTTTTATCAGGAATGGCATAAAACTCTCCTATCCATTTGTTGAATCCATACGTTCCATTTTGCCGGTTTGCGACGAAATGATTGTAGTTGTTGGAAAGAGTGAAGATGGAACACGGGAAGCAATCGTGAATATCGGTTCACCCAAGATCATGATTATTGACACAGAATGGGATGAGTCCTTGAGAAGTGGCGGTAAAATCCTGGCCCGGCAAACTGATATTGCATTGCAGGCTATTTCCGGAGATTGGGGGTTTTATCTGCAAGGCGATGAAGTGGTTCATGAGCGTGACCTGCCTGCAATCACTACTGCAGCTGCAACCTATCTCAATGAGCCTAAAGTTGACGGATTACTTTTCAGCTATTATCATTTTTATGGTAACTATAATTATATAGCGAAACCTGGCACCAGAGGCACATATCCATTTGAAACCCGCATGGTCAGAAAGAATCCGCTCATTCATTCTTTCAGAGACGCACAGGGCTTCAGAAAGTATTTGCCTTCAGCTGTAGCAGGCAAACAGCCGGTATCCCGCAGATTGCAGGTAAAAAAGATAGATGCACATATTTACCATTATGGCAAAGTCCGCGGGCCTCTGAAAGAATTGCAACGATCAAAAGAATTTCACCGTTTATGGCATGATGATGAATGGGTAAACCGCCTGGTCGCCAACCGCACAACCTATGAATATCATCCTGATTATCCTTTGATCCGTTTTGAACAACCCCACCCGGAGGTTATGAAAGAACGAATTCAACAATTGAACTGGGATTTCCGCTATGATCCTGCTGCTATTCGAATACCAATCAGGCACCGAATCATGAATCTCCTGGAGAATTATACCGGCTACCGGCCTTTTGATTTCAGGAACTATACTATAATACACTAACCCTGCTAACGGGAGCTGAAAGATGCTCTCACTCCGGAAAATAAATGCGATTCCGTAATAGCGCTAATATTCATCTTCATTAAAGAAGAAATCGTCATGTGTTGGGTAGTCAGGCCAGATATCATCGATGCCCTCAAACAGCTCACCTTCATCCTCAAGCTCCTGCAGGTTTTCAATCACCTCTATTGGTGCACCAGAGCGAATCGCGTAATCAATCAATTCATCTTTTGTTGCGGGCCAAGGCGCATCTTCCAGGTATGAGGCTAACTCAAGCGTCCAGTACATAATTGTTTATATGGGGATCAAATTTCCCGCAAAAATAATCGAATAATCAAGAAAGCAAAATAAATTAACCGTCAGATGACGGAATAAAACGGCCAGTGCTGAAATCCTTTACAGTCGCGGCTTCCAGGGTACCTCTTCAGCGGCTGCATCCAAACTGAATTTGCGTGCCAGCACAAACAGATAATCGGAGAGCCTGTTCATGTATTTTATGATGAGTGGTGATACCATTTCTGTTTCTGCCAGGCTGGTAATTAATCGTTCATTTCTCCTGCAAACACATCTCGCTATATGACAGATAGAGTTACCGGTATTGCCACCCGGCAGAATAAATGATTTCATTTCAGGCAATGTTTCATCCATCCTGTCCATTTCAGTTTCCAGAAATACTACATCCGTCTCATACAGGTCAGGCAGTTTCATCCTTGATGATTCCGGATCACTGGCAAGTAAAGAACCAATCGTAAACAACCGATCCTGGATTTCCTTTAATACCATCCGGGTCTGTCCATCCGCCGCCTGATCTCTTACCCAGCCAATCCAGGAATTGAGTTCGTCTACGGTGCCATAGGCTTCAATTCGGACATGATGTTTCGGAACCCTGGCGCCACCAATTAGCTGGGTTGTTCCGGTATCTCCCTTCTTTGTATAAATCTTCATAGTTGTTCAGGTTGTTTAGCTGCTGTTGCAAAAGTATTGTTCTAACCTCGTTATTGAAAGTTAATCATGTGGAGCGGCTATCTGATTCACCAGGTTAACGTAGTGCTTACGGACTATGAAATTACCATCCCACTCTGAAAACTGCTCACATGAAATGCAGTAATCAACTGCATGAATCGTAACCTCCTATGTTTAAATCACTTTTCAAAAAAAAGGCCTGGCAAAGCTCACTTGAAAAACCGCGCGAATTAAAATTTGTGTCGCACATTTGCACTCAATCAAACATTAGTCTTGCCTCCTATCACCAATACCATAAACAGCAGGCAGCTTAACTCTATACTCAACCTGGAATTGAAATTATGAAAGATAGATTCATTATCACCGGCGCGCTCTTCGGCGCTATTGCGGTCATACTCGGTGCATTTGGCGCCCATGCACTTAAAGATACCTTAACACCTGATAGTCTCCGGGTATTTCATACCGGAGTGGAGTACCAGTTTTATCATGCTTTCGCCATGATCATTTGCGGAATCATCAAAGAGCGAAGGCCTTCCCGTTTAATCAATTGGTCGGGTAGCCTTTTTCTTGCGGGAATAATTCTTTTCCCGGGTTCTCTCTATTGCCTTTCCCTATTTGATGCCATGTCGTTTGTCGGCATAGTCACGCCATTTGGCGGATTAGCTTTTATTGCCGGTTGGATTACACTAGCCATCTCGCAGTGGAAACGTAACGCATAAAAAAAAACTTCCCGAAAAAAAATTCGGGAAGTTTCAGGTGCTGATGGTCCTGTTTCGGTGAATCCGGTAGTGGTCTATTCGCCGCCCTCTTCGCTTTCCTCCGGTTCGTTTTCTTCCTCCTCAATATTTTCAGGGTCAAATCCGGGATCGCCCTGTTCGTATATAAGTTCCTTACCGGGTATGGTACCAATAATCTTGAATTCAGTGCGGCGATTCAATTGACGGCCTTCAGGATTGTCCTTTCCATTAGGTAAGGTATTCGGGGCAATCTGATTGGTTTCACCATATCCCTTTGCCTGAAGACGTTCTACCGGAATTCCTTTTTGAACCAGATAATCCACAACGGACTGTGCGCGGGCCTGTGACAGTCGCATATTGTATTTGTCATCACCTTTGCTGTCGGTATTGGCCCCGATCTCTACAATGATTGCCGGATTCTGACTTAGCAGCTGGGCAACTGTGTCTAAAGGTGGAAATGACTCGGGACGCAGGGTTGCTTTATCAAAGTCATAGAAAATATTTTTTACACGAATAGGTTCATTAGGAATTTTTTTCATGTAAACATCCACCCTTACCGTATCATTATCTTCCTTCTGTGTTACGGAGAACGTAGCCGATCCGGTGAAATAACCTTCTTTGGTTGATTTAATGGAATAGACGTTCTGCGGCTTGGTATTCCAGAAATATAAGGTGTCTTTTTTCGATACGGAAGATCCGATCTGTTTTTCTGCATTATCCAGGAAGATCACTTTGGCACCCGGAATTAATTCTCGGGTATCCTGATCATACACATTTCCCCGCACTGCGTAAAACACCTTTTTAGGATACGCTACCCTCCAGATGTCGTCGCAACAGGTTTCGCTTTTTACAGAAATGGTACCCGGACGGTTAGAAACCAGATAACCGGTATAGCCATTATCATCAAAAACAAAATACATATCGTCAACGCTGCTGTTTACAGGGTATCCCATATTTGCAGATGTTTCCCATTTCTTTTGATTGCCACGGGTCTTAAATACATCATATCCACCCATTCCAACCTGACCCTCCGAACTGAAATACAAAGTGCCGGTTTTGGAATCATAGAATGGAGTCGCCTCATTTCCTGCAGTATTCACTTTACGTCCGCAACTTTGCGGGTTGCTGTACTTACCATTTTTATCTATGGTAGAGAACCAGATATCCTGTCCACCTTCTCCATTTGGCCTGTCGGAAACCCAATAAAGAATTTCACCCACTTTAGAAGTAGCAACGGTGGGCTGTGTGTTGGTAAATCCCGGAAAGTTAATCTTATCATCCATCTTCAACGGGTCGGTCCACTTGCCATTTTTATATTCGCTGAGGTAAATGGCACAGATCATCTTCATTGAATCGGTGAGCATTTCACAACGGGTAAAATAAAACCGCTTTCGGTCGGGAGAAAAACAACCATTGCCTGTATGAGCATTATCTGAATTAAAAGGGGCTCCTTCATAAACGGTTGCCTTCTCATATGAATCCCCGTTTTTCCGGGCTGCATAAAACGATGCATAGGCATTGTTCTTCTTTATTTCATCAACCATAATTATGGTATCAGATTTCAATGAAGCAAACAACAGAACACTGTCGCCTAACGGAATGGGCGCAAATTCAGTATAAGGAGCGTTTACATTGGCCCCGATATGTGTAATTTTCACAGTATCGGGATTCTGCATTTTCTGTATGGCCAGGTCACAGCCTTTAGCCTGGTTTTTGGCAAATTTTTTATAGGTCTGTGAATTCACCCCCTTAAAGGATTTTTCAAACGTAGTGAATACCGTCTTGGCTTCCTGGTACTTGCCGTTAGCCTTGAGGCAGAGCCCATAATAATAAGGTGCAAGCGGATAGAGCGGATCATTGGCATCTACCAGTTCTTTATACCATTTTTCTGCTTCTTTGTAATCACGCAGCTTATACTCGCAATCCGCAATCTGCGAAACCACGTACGAATTGCCTGCCTGTTTTTCATTCACCGCCTGGTAGTATTGGGCAGCATTAAAAAAACTGCCAATGCTATACAGGTAATCTCCCATTTTCAGGCTTTTCTTGAAACTGAGCTTCTGTATGGGTAACTCCTGTGTATCCTGTGCATAAGCACTTCCGAAGCTAAGCAGAAAAGCAAGAAAAAAAGTAATCTTAATAGATTTCATCTGCATGGTTTTTTTTATTTCTGTTTTTGCGGTTACTGTTTGACTGCAACCTGCAACAATTTGATTCTTCTGTTCTGTTGAATTATTCAAGTAATAAGGTGATGAATGATGCTAGTATCTCGGGCAGAACATAATCGGTTTATCCAGCACAAATCCGCCAAGACAACCGGTATAACTCAGTGACAATTCGAAACCACCGTTACCATTACTTACATCCTTCAAAGAGGATGTATTCACATCGTAACTGAACCCGAGTCGTACCCGCTTAAATTCAACCGCAGCCATACCAATGATTGCATCACCAAGACGGTCATATGCACCAATAATCAAAGCAACTTCAGGATTAATGAAGTATTGCAGTGAAAGGCCCAGGTTGATTTCAGTCGCTTTTGACTGAGACATATATAATACCTGCGGGATGATGTCCAGCTTATCATTCACACCGATCTTAACACCGCCATGGCCTACAATGCGCATGCCCAGCTTGTTATCGGCCGAATTCAGAAACGTTTCTTTTGGAGGAATAATGTGAAAGAGTGAACCGCCTGCAAATACCGACGAATTCTTTCCGAAGTTGTACGTGAGGTAAGCACCTGCATTCAGATCAAAGTATCCGAATTTATCATCAAAATTTTCCTGGCTGGAAAGTGAAGGATCAAATGTTTGCCCATTAAACTGGTTTTCAAAAGTGAGTTTGCTGAAATCCAATTTCTTCTGAACATATCCGGGTTGAATTCCAATAGACAGGTTCAACCGGCGGCTGGCCGAAAGCGGACGCTGGTAGGCAACAGATCCGGCTACGGTAAGGTTGGACAGGTCACCGGCACCCGCTTTATCATTCAATACCAACGCACCCATAGACAACGTGCCGGTCTTAACAATACGCTGCAGTACATTATTAATATCAAATGAAATGGAAGGCGTTGTATAAGGATCAGCACTTACACTGCTCCATTGACTGCGATACATTACGCCAACCCTGTAGTTACAGGAGTTAATACCGGTGAGGGCTGGATTAAGTGTCAGCGGAGACGCATAGAATTGCGAGTAATGAATATCCTGCGCAATACCGGCAACGACAACAAGCAAGAAAGAAACAATAAGCGTAAATTTTTTCATCAGCTATGGTTATTTGTTCGGTAATATAACGAAGATGCAAAGAAACCTGCATGAATGCAAATTAACCATACATCTTAACATGTA
>CAZGBP010000035.1:0-33990 GCA_964524035.1 uncultured Bifidobacteriaceae bacterium | reverse complement strand
TCACTACGCTACTTTACTCACTTACTCAAATACACAATACTTAATACTCAATTCTTCTCAATACACCATACTCATGTCGTTGACTGAAATAGGTTAACTTTCTTTAACTGACTTTTCAATTTTCTATTGACATTTGATTCTTACTATTGTTATTGGTCTTAATTCTTAAGCAATACTCAATTTGTTGTACACCCAAATCTTTACAAATGCCATTACTTTTATTATTGCCTGCTGTTTATTCCAACATGATGCACTGCCTGAGCCATTGAAATAATTAATGAGGGTTCCTTTTCAAAGGCACTGCCAACAACTATTATATCAGCGCCGGATCTACAAAGTGCTGCTGCTTTGGAAGCGGTGTTGATGCCACCACCTACAATCAAAGGCAAACTAATGTTACGGCTAACCTGTGTCACCATTGATTCACTGACAGTTTTCATTGCACCACTTCCTGTATCAAGATATATTAATTTAAAACCAAGCATCTCGCCGGCCCATGCCGTACAAACAGCTATGTCATCCTTATCGTGAGGTATTGGCAGGGTATTGCTGATGTAAGAAACCGTTGTTGCATTGCCGCCGTCAATCAATAAATAACCGGTGGAAATAATTTCGAGGCCGCTGTTTCTTAAAGCAGGGGCAGCAGCCACCTGTTGGCCAATCAGCAATTCGGGGTTACGCCCGGAAAGCAGCGACAGAAATAAAATGGCATCAGCCTTAGGATCAATCTGCAGGATGCTGCCGGGAAAAATCACCAGGGGAATGCTGCAATGATGCCTGATGAATTCAATATATTTTGAAAACGCGTCATTTACCACTAAGCTGCCCCCAAAAAAAATGTAATCTGCATTTGCCTTAACGGCATGCCCGAGTGTACGTAACAAGCTTTCCGGACTCACCTTATCCGGATCGATAAGAATGGCAACCTTTTTTTGACCGGTGCCCTTGGCAGCAAGCATATCCTGGTAGATCCCGTGCTTCATGGAATATTATAACTGATTGACAAAAATGAAAGTACTTAAAACAGGCTTTCTATCTGGTAATTGAAATTCATAGGGAAGTTGCATCAGGCATTCCCAAATCATCCGTTAACTTTAAGGATAACAAACCTACATGAAAATGTCAGAACCGGGAATAAAATTCCACTGCAACCCAAACAACTCCAAAACACCATGCCTATCGCGTGGAATCAGGGAGGATGTGCTAACTTGAAAACCGGAAAAGTGATTCATTATTACATCATTCAGGGAAAAAATGTTTGTATTTTTCATGCGGCATAACCTGACCTAATATTATTATTAATCATGCTGGTGCACCGTAAACTGAATAACGAATGGCACGACTAACCAAAGCGGACTGGATACGAAGAGGAATCAAAGTTTTGAATGATGAAGGATATGATGCCATTAAGATTGAGCATTTATGTTTTAAGTTTAATGTAACGAAAGGTTCCTTCTACCATCATTTTGTAAGCATCGGCGATTATGAAGAATTGCTGCTGCGTTATTGGGAAACAGAAACACTGGGCCGTATTAAAGAAGTTGTTGATTCTGCACAGACTCCTAAAGAACGGCTGAACCTGATGATAAAGGAAGTGTTCAGCTTATCAGGAAAAACGGAACTCTCACTTCGGGCCTGGGCATTGCACAACCGAACCGTAAAAAAGTACCTCGACAAAATGGATACCGAGCGGATAGGTGTTACCCGCAGTTTATATCTTGAAGTGGGCGTACCAAAAGAAAAAGCCGGCGAGCTTGCAGAATTTGCCTATACAGCCTGGTTAGGTATTCAGTGCTTTTACATCGGCGCTTCCGCCCAAAAAGAAAAGGCCGTAAAGATGATTAACGAGTTGTTAAGCGCTCCCATTAAAGGGCTTTGAAACCTATGCAGCAGCAATTGAAGGCCCTCCTTCCTGAAGTTTGCCTCCTGTGTAGGTGGCTGTTACATTGCATTGCATCAATTCCACATTGGGAATGTCCATTATATTTTTATCCAGCACAATAAAATCAGCCCATTTTCCTGCAGCAAGGCTGCCCCGGTTTCCCTCATCTCCATTGGCGACAGCACTACCCATTGTATAAGCACTTACTGCTGACTGCAGATCGATGCGCTGATTTGCGGCAATGGGCAGACCATGAATGTCTAACCGGTTGGTGGCCGCAAGCAAACCCGCGAGCGGATTAAAATCCTTTACTACCGGTGCATCTGTAGAGAAAGCCAGGTTGATACCATGCTGCAAAACCGATTGCGCAGGATAGACTCTTTCAAGGTATTCATCAGGCAGATAGCGTCGGAAGTTTTCTCCCAGCTCGCGAATAAAAATTGGTTGCATTACTGCACTGACGTTTAATGCCTGCATCAATCGCAGGTTTTCCGGTGAAGGCAGTCCAAGGTGTTCGATGCGGTTATGGATTTTGTGCGACCCGGATTCTGAAATGGACTTATATACGTCCAGTACCAGGTCAATCGCCACATCACCGATTGCATGTGTGGCAATGCGAAAATTATTTTCCCGTGCTTCCAAAGCCATTGGCAGAAAAAAATCTTTTGTCAACCTTAGCATGCCATGGTCTGATGAATTTCTATACGGTTGTTTTAAGGCCGCCGTTCTTCCACTCAATCCACCGTCAGCAAAAAATTTCACCGTGTCCACTTTGAGAAACTCCGTATCTGTAAAAACCGGCAATGGCAGCGCATGAGCAGCTCCATCCGGCACACGAACCGGTATGGCATTGATCCTGATTTTCAGCTCGCCTGCTCTCTCCATAGACCGGTAAACTTCCAACAGGTCTGGCATTACCGCAGGATCTGTTGCAGAAGTGATACCCACTTTTAGAAATGCCTCTTGCGCTGCCAGTATCATGGTTCTGTATTCTTCAGCACGGTATGGAGGTATACTTTTCGCAATAAGCCCCATGGCTGTCTCCGTAAAGTGACCGGAAGGTGTTCCATCCGGCAATAACTTAATCTCTCCACCGGGTGGCACCGGCGTATGCTCCGTAATACCTGACATTTTCAATGCCAGGGTGTTTATGATTTGCTGGTGTGCGCAGGTTCTGATTACACTTACGGGACGGTCGCTGATCACGGCATCGAGATCAAAGCGGTCCGGCATTCTCTTATCAGGAAATAATACTTCATTAAAACCGCGCGCCTGTACCCATTCCAACTCAGGATGCGCTTTTGCATAATCGGACAACCGTTGTTGCAGCTCATCGATACTTCTCACACCACGGAGATCCAGCATATTTGTCAACAGGTTACCTACTTTCCAGATATGGATGTGTGCGTCATTAAAGCCTGGAATTACCGTTGCCTGTTGCAGGTCAAAATACTCACAGCCTTCCGATTGAAAACCGCAAAGTGCATCAGAATTATCAACAGCGACAATTTTTCCTTTCGATACAGCAAAAGCGGTTGCCACAGGTTGCTTTTTATCCTGCGTGAGAATGTAACCGTTGAAAAATATTTTATCCGGCGTCATGAATAATGTATAATACCTGTTGCATCTATTTCTAAATCACTTTGGCAAAATCTAAATTGACAAAATTGAAGTGCCGGAAAAATAACTAAAAGAGCAGGTAAAAAATAACCTGCTTGTGCTATCGCCTTAATATCCTCTGGTATATCCTCTTTTTTAAGAAGAGTACCGTACCAATGATAATAAGATGCTGAGCATGGAATTTACAAACTGTTATGATGTCAGTTTTTCCAGGAATGGCATCAAACCGGGTCTATGTTTATAATTTTCTTTGTGGGCACTGTGGTTAACTTTTTTGAAACCACAGAGGACTCAAGGGTGGAATGGCTTCAAACCTCGTCTATGTATATAAAATTATTTGTGTGTTCTGTGGTTACCTTTTTTGAAACCACAGAGGGCACGGAGGTGGAATGGCTTCAAGCCGGGTCTATGTTTATGATTTTCTTTGTCGGCTCTGTGGTTACCTCTTTGAAACCACAGAGGACACAAAGGGGGAGTCGCTTCAAACAAGATTGATGGGTGTTTTTTCTGTGTTCTTTGTAATTACCTTTTTTGAAAACACAGCAGTTTCCATTTATAAACCAGATAAGACCATTGACAAAAAGCAATGTTGCTTTTAGGAAACTCCGGTAATATCCTGGATACATGCTAAAGACTCTGTATGAGTAATTGTGAATTGGTATACACATCCGCAGCATCCATAAATTTAATCAGTTGCCATTCGATTCTTTACCAATGCTGTGGTATTATTCATCATAGCATCAGCAGCGGACATTCCATTTACACTGAGAGTCCGGTTTGGTGCTGCTTTCAGGGCCAGCTCAAATTGCAATTTAGCTTCCTTTGGTTTCATGACCAAAAGCAGCCATTCCCCATACATTTCATTAGATGGTTTAACAACAGTTGGCGGACCAAAAGAATAGCTGATGCTGTTCTCCAATGCAGTTGCCTTCTTAAACCAGAAATCGGTCAAAGTGGTATCTTTCTTTGCCCATGCCTGCATCGCTGAAAGTTCCATTTGCATTACTTCTGCATACTGCACATCTAACAGGTTGGGAGCTGCAGCGGTAACCGTTCCGCAGCTATGGCCGCTTTTATCACTGATGTTTTTAGTGGCAGCAGCAACTTCAGATGAAAGCGTATCAATTACTGCAGCAAGTACTGGCAGGTCATTCCTGTGGTAAGCATTCATCCCGGTTATGAAATATTGCATGGCACGAATGCTTACATTCAGATCATCTGCTTTAACGGATGTTGAATCCGGTAAAGCTAACCAGTCACCTGACTCAACGAGATAGGTGCTTCGCAGTAATATCATATGTTCGCGGGCACGAGGTGATGGAAGTGTTTCGCAGTAGCGTTGCATATCATACAGAAGTTTTTTGGCATCATTCAGCCTTTCCTGTTGAAGGTAGCCATACAATAGCCAGTGCAATGAATGATATCCGAGGGCATTATTGTCCAGCTGCTTCCGGGCTTTTCTTTCTTCGCTGGCAGCCCAGGCAACTTCATTAGAACTGACCACTTTATCCCAATATCCCAAAGCAAGGTAGATATGTGAAGGCATATGCAAAGCATGACCGGCGGCAGGTGCAACCTTAGCATAGGCATCAGCGGCGTCCAGCGCCCTGGCGGCATGGTCGGGATCATCATAGGAATGAATGAGGTAATGTAAAGCGCCGGGATGGTGCGGATTTTCCGCAATCACCGTTTTTGCTATATCGGCCGCTTTGCCGTACATGATCGTATCTCTGCCCACTTCCACTGAACCAATGAGTGCAAGACTGTAAAACGATGCCACTTCAGGGTGGCCGGGATATTTTTTAAATAAAGTAGCCATGAAATCAGCATAGCTGTCGTCCCGAACATTTTTGTCGCCTATACCATACAATATATTGACTGATCTTATGAAATCCTGCTCCACATCCGTCTTTGCTTTTGTTACACGTTCCTCAGCAGTTGGAGCCAGCAAGCGAAGTACAGCTTCTGCCTTTTCCTTATCCTGAAACCTCCAGAGTGGATGATTATAGGTCATCGCTTCACCCCAATAGGCCATTACAAAATCCGGATCTGTTTCACGGGCCTTCAAAAAACTTTCCGCTGCATCTTCATATTCAAAACTGTGCAAGAGCAAAAGGCCTTTTTTAAAGTAGTCTTGTGCTTCTGCTTTCCCGGTGACTTTAAAATCAATTTCACCAAGTTGTTCCTCCTGCTTTGAATTGCCTGTTGAACAGCTCATAAAACTAAGCACTGCAGATAACAGGCATCCGCAGACTACAGTAAATATGAAACTGCTGATTCTATTTACATGAATGCAAATTTTCATATCGATTTCTTTTGGTTAATAATTTCCAATTCATTAATTGAACTTTCAAAATTTTGTTTCAAATTTATCTTCTTTCAGAAAATGATTTACAAAAAAAGTCATTTAGTGTTGCTGGGATCGCCTCTTCGACTTCGCGCAGGGTATACCTTCTACTTCGCTCAAGGTATGCATTCTACTTCGTTCAGGTTACAACTTCTACTTGATTATGGTTCACCATGAATACCAGCAATCGAAAACTACTCAGTTCCTTCTTTCATGCGCGCGCTGAATAGCTCCTTCCAGTACTTCCAGTCTTTCTTTTATCCATGGTTGGCGTCCCGCCAACCACTCCATCTCTGGTCGGCGGATCTATCAAATATAATCCATGTAGTGTGCAATAAAACCAAAGGGGCTTTTATTTAAAATGTAATAAGAAGCAGAGGAATACAAATACCCCTCAGGGCTTAACGCAAGCCTCCATCGGCCTGAGATGGGATTAAAATGAGTATAATCCAGTTTCTGCTCTGCAATGCGGCGACTCATCACCTCAATGGTTCGTGGGCGCCGTTCCCAAAAATGGAACTCACGATCTTTTTGTGTAGATACATATTGGTTCAGCATTTTATCCATGGTTGGCGTCCCGCCAACCACTCCATCTCTGGTCGGCGGATCTATCAAATATAATCCATGTAGTGTGCAATAAAACCAAAGGGGCTTTTATTTAAAATGTAATAAGAAGCAGAGGAATACAAATACCCCTCAGGGCTTAACGCAAGCCTCCATCGGCCTGAGATGGGATTAAAATGAGTATAATCCAGTTTCTGCTCTGCAATGCGGCGACTCATCACCTCAATGGTTCGTGGGCGCCGTTCCCAAAAATGGAACTCGCGATCTTTTTGTGTAGATACATATTGGTTCAGCATTTCAGGATGTTCGCTTTGCAGATGCTTTTTAAAAGCATGTCCGGTGAAGCTGAGCAGTGTTTGCTGGTTTTCCTCTTCATGGAATTTTGATACCGGAGACCAAAGTAAATGGAAATGGTTAGGCATGATCACGAAGCCGTGGGTTCTTGCACGATTGTTTTGATGCATTCACTGAAGTGAATCAGTTACAATTTTTTTCATGGTATCATTTGCCAAAAGTAACTGCCAGCTGTTAATAGTTGCTGTGAAAAAATACATAGCATAGGATTAAGGATACAAATAGCAAGTCACAATGTTAATAATATTAGTATGGAATGGTTGGCGGGACGCCAACCAAGGACAGAATGGTTGGCGGGACGCCAACCAAGGACAGAATGGTTGGCGGGAAACGCCAACCACGGACAGAATTTGAGATCCGGTGATGATACTCAGAATACGCACTTCTCCGGAGGTTTGCGAAATTAATGACAACAATTACTCAAAGATCAAAGTGCAGCATGATTTCAATATGTTCCTATAGCATGAATGTAAGAACAGCTTACTTCCTCTTTTCATGCGCGCGTTGAATAGCTCCTTCCAGCACTTCCAGTCCTTCCTTTAGTTGATCATCAGTCATAACTACAGGTGGCAATAAGCGGATACAGTTACTGAACAATCCCGCACGAATTAAGATCACCCCTTTTGAAACGGCATCACGAATTATTTCCAGTGTTAAATCAGGATCCGGTTCACGGGTATCCCGGTCTTTAACAAATTCCACCAGCTGCATGGCACCGAGTCCACGCACATCACCAATAAAACGGTATTGTTTTTTCCATCCGGCCAAAGTGTGTTGGATCAATAGCCCCACTTCACCTACGCGTGTTAGAAATTCTTTTGATCGAAGTATTTTGATCGCTTCAATTGCTGCCACACAAGCAACAGGGTTTCCTCCATAGGTACCCCCTACACCACCTAAATGCGGGGCATCAATAATATCGGCCCGCCCGGTAACCGCACTTATTGGCATTCCGGCTCCAATAGATTTAGCCATACAAATCAGGTCGGGAATAACGCCACTGTGTTCGCATGCAAAAAATTTACCCGTCCGTGAAGCGCCACATTGAATTTCATCAAATATCAATACAATGCCATGCTGGTCGCAGGTGGAACGTAACTTTTGCAGAAACGGGGCCGGCATCGTGATGAATCCACCTTCCCCCTGCACCGGTTCGATGATGATGGCTGCCACCGAGGAGGGATCAACCTGTGAAATCAGTTGTTGTTCAAATTGCTGAATGCAGAAGCTGATGTATTCTTCTTCATTCATAGATTTAGGCCGGCGGTACATATTTGGCGCGGGCAGCCTGTAGATGTCGCTTACAAAAGGGCCAAATCCCTTTTTGAAAAGTGCGTATTTGCTGGTAAGAGAAAGTGTCAGCAGGGTTCTTCCATGATAGGCCGCTTCAAAACAAATTACTGCACTTCTCTTTGTAAAATAGCGCGCCACGTTCACTGCATTTTCTACCGCTTCACTTCCTGAATTAGCCAGGATGGTTTTCTTGCTGAAACTGCCTGGTGTGAGTTCATTCAGCAATTCAGCCAGTTCCACATAAGGTTCGGGAGTGGCCACCAGGGTGCAGATGTGGAGGTATTTATCCAGCTGCTCCTTCATAGCCTGCACTACTTTTTCCGGGCGATGGCCCACATTCATCATACCAATTCCTCCGGCGAAATCCAGTAAGGTGTTTCCATCAACGTCCTTTACGATTCCTCCTTCGGCATGGTCGATAACGATATCAGTAGATTTCGCAAGTCCGGCCGGCATTGCATTCCTGCGGCGTTCCAAAATCTGAAGACTCTTCGGGCCCGGTATTTCCGTTTTTAAATTGATGTAATGCATGCTGAATAATTGATGTTGATTAAGTTATGGTAGTCCTTCTATGTGGTAATCGCAGCAGTAATGTATGAAGCCTGCCTTTATCCTGAAAATTCAGATGCCTGTTTAAAAAGTCAGATTTCCTTTTTAGCATCAAGTGCAATTAAAGCACCTGCATTTCCACAGGTGGGATCATGAAGGTATTCTTTCATTAATCCTATTATTTCAAAACCAATTTTTTGCTGAACAGAAACCGTGCGGTCAAACAATTCACCCCGTTTTACTTTTTCAAAATATGTTTCCACATTCATTTGATCCTTAAATTTTTCATACCCGTTCAACATGCCGACTGTAACCTGTCCTTTTAGTTTTAGCAGCCGGCAGGTATATTGCCGGGCCCGGTATAACGATTTGGCAATGCCCTTTTTCCGGTAATCCGGATGAACACTAACATCAATGCCATACAACCATTTTCCATCAGGCTCATGCGTGGTTAGCCAACCGCTGCCCATTACTTCCTTAAAAGTATGGTGTTCAGGTTTTCTCTTGTTAAAGTGATAGCGCATGGTGGTGGTGGCACCTACTACCTGTTCGCCGTTTAATGCTACAAACTGACCTTCCGGAAATAATTCAAGGTGCTTTCTGTATTGGTCAGCATGCAGCAATTCGTCTTCAGCAAGTGCAGGAAACACTTTCCGTTGCAACTGTTCGAGTTGTTCGGCATGTGCTGCACGCATCAATGTAATCAGAAGGCCACCTTTTAGTATTTCTTCGTAGAACATCTGATTAATTTATTTTTACTGCATGTAACTTGATTTGCCCGTCATTCTCTCTGACAATCTTATTAACTAGAATAGAAACTTTTAATTCCCTGGCAAATTTCCCGGTAAGCCTGCAACACAAAGGTTTGCTTGTCGAACACAGGTAGACGTTATGCCAGCGATGTAATGTCAATTGAATATTGATTATTGAATATTGATTATTCAATATTCAATATTCAACACCCATTAATCAATTTCCAATTTGTCGCGCACCCTTCGAGCTATGACCATGTGAACAATCCATTTTTTCATTACACCTCCTTTAGCACATTCAAAAATATTCCTTTCAGGAAAGATAACCGAAACCCAGGTAAATCAGTACCGTAATTCCAAAGGCAATCAAGGCATACGGCAGTTGTGAAAGGGCATGGTCAAGATTATTCATGTCGGTACTTTGCGAGGTGAGGATGGTTGCATCAGAATAAAGGCAGGCATTGGCTCCAAAAACACCGGCACTGATTACGGCTCCGATGTTAATCAATGGATTCGAATCAAGAGAAATGGCTAACGGAATAATGATGGGTATTGCCACAGCATATACACCCCAGGATGAACCGGTAGTAAAAGAGATAAAGGAGATTGCAATAAACACCAACACAGGAAGCAACTCTTTATTAACCAGTGGTTTTACGCTGTCGATTACATACTGTGTTAGTCCGAGCTGATCGCCCACATCCTTCAATACATAACTCATCACCACCAGGGCCAATGCGTATAACATGCTGTTGAATCCAGCAAAAAGCGTTTCTGAGAGTTGCTGAAAGGAACCCAATTTCATAACCAGGTAATAAACAAATGTAAATGCCACCGCTATCATCACCCCTTTTAATGCATCATAATCCAACAGCACCGTCGATACCAATAAAACGATAAGCGGTAAAATGAAATAAAGTGTTTTAGGATCCTTTTCATTTTCGAAGAGTTCCAGTTTTACTGCGGCCATCTTTTTGCCAGGCGGAATAATCTGGCCAAAGTCAATTGCCCGGCCATTGGCTTTTTTCATCTTCCCAAACAGTGGAACAATACCCAGTATTACCAGGGGGATCATGAATATGGAAACCCAGCTGTAGGCAACATACGGAATAACCTGCCAATAGGCATGGTTGGCAGTTACTTCTCCGCCGAATTTACTCTTTATCAAAATAGAGCCGATAAAAAGCGTCCAGGTAGATATGGGAACAATTACACTCAGCGGTGCAGCTGTTGTATTGACAATATAAGCAAGTAACTCTCTTGGAATTCTGAAATGGTCGGTGATTTTTTTCATGGTAATGCCAACCGTGAGGGCACTGAGATAGTCGTCGAGAAAAATAAAAATGCCAAGGCCCCAGGTACCAAACAATGCTGCCCGCCTGCTTTTAATTCGCTTCAGCATATCATCACCGAATTTCAAAGCGCCGCCTGACCTCACCATCAAACCGATTAAAGAGCCATACAAACCACAAACCAGTATGACCCAAACAGTACTTTCATCCTGCATCACCCGGTACAGCGCATCCACGAAACCGGTGAAGAAATTTTCTCTTTCCAGTATCAGGAATCCGGCGATACAACCGATCAGCAATGGTTCAAAGGACGTACGCAACCAAATGGCCAGTATAATGACCACCAAAGGAGGGATGAGTGCAAGGGCGCCGTAGTCCAAAAAAGCTATGGATTTAGGGTTTCATTGTTAGCAGTTGCAGCTTCGACAGATGGCAACTGGCAATTTTACCTGATCAAAAAAATTAACGGTTAAGCTGAAACCATTTAACAATATAACCATTTAACCATTTTTATCACAACTATCCAAGATTTCCAATTGAAATCAACTTCTTCTCCAGATACTCAAATAATCCCTCACTGCCACTTTCATGGCCAATACCACTCTGCTTCCATCCGCCAAAAGGAGCTTCTGTTGCATGTGGCGCCCATTCATTGATGCCCACCATGCCGAACTCCAGTTTCTCTGCCAGCAAAATAGAGGTCTTCAGGTCATTGGTCCAGATATATGCTGCAAGACCATAGGGTGTATTGTTTGCTTTTTCAATTACTTCTTCCATGGTATCAAAAGGCACGACAGGCAATACCGGACCAAAAATTTCCTTATCAGCAAAGCGTGCTGTTCCTTTTCTGTCGGCAATAACTGTGGGTTCGATGAAAAATCCTTTTTCCCGTTTTGTTCCGCCGGCTACAATTTCCGCTCCTTCCTGCTTTGCCTCTTCAATTAACTGCAGCACCATATCCTGTTGCCTTTGGTTGATCAGGGGACCCATCTTTGATGCAGGTTCCAATCCATTTCCGGTGGCATGATTTTTTGCGTGTTGAGTAGCGGCGGCTACAAAAGCATCATAAATTTTCCGGTGCACAAAAAAACGTTGCGGGGCCACACAAACCTGTCCGGCATTCCTGAACTTTGATGTAACTGCTGTTTTCGCAACCTGTTCTACATCCACATCATCCATGATTATTACCGGCGCATTGCCGCCAAGTTCAAGTGCAAGCTTTGTATTGGTTTTAGAAGCACCATCCATCAGTAACTTACCCACGCGCGTACTTCCGGTAAATGAAATCTTTTTCAACTTCGGATGTTCCAGCATGGCTTCACCGATCTTCGCGGAATCGCCATTGACGAGGTTGGCCACACCATCCGGAATGCCGGCTTCCTTTAATGCGGTAAACAGATTCATTGTAGAGAGCGGCGTAAACTCAGAACCTTTGCACACTATCGTACAACCTGCTGCCAATGCGGCCGCACAGGCACGAGCAGGATTATATGCCGGAAAATTCCAGGCTGTTATTACGCCAATCACACCCATTGGCTGATAGATTACGCTCATACGTTTATCAGTACGCTGCGAAGGAATGACCTTTCCATAAGCGCGTTTTCCTTCTTCAGCAAACCATTCGAATAGGTTAGCCGCCACCTTCCATTCTCCTTCTGCTTCCGCTTTTGGTTTTCCGGATTCCAGCGTGGTTTCTGTTCCGAATTCAATTATATTTTTGCGAATAATCTCCGCTGTTTTTTTCAACAGGTCAGCGCGGGTCCATGAAGAAAGACTGCTCCAGGATGGGAATGCATTCACTGCTGCAGCAATGGCTTGGTGGGCATCGGCTTCATTTCCATAGGGAACAACGGCAACCACCTCTTCTGTGGCCGGATTTATAACATCTCTGGTATTTCCGTTAGTGGCATTGCACCACTGACCGTTTATGAGTTGTTGTTTCATTCTTTAAGTTGAAAACATTCCGTTAAAAGTAAAGACTTCAAACAACAATTGCTTTTATGCCACGCTAAATATTCATTGGCATAGTATCAATAAAGTTAGCGGAGCAATTTCAACTGAACCACGACTATCAATACATCCTCAATTGGCAGTGATTTTCCCTGATCTCCTGCACCTCATTTTGCTCAGCAATTGAAATAGTTTATTTCTCTCAAAAACCGGGCATAGTTGGTATCCTATTCAAAGGGTGAAAACAACTTTGATTTGTCATGCGTTCTATCCTGCCGGTTCTCAGGCAAGTACCGGATAATCTTGTACCTGATACAAACAATTAGAATGTCTCCTGAAGCTTCATACTGAACGCTAGAAATAAAGTTTACAAACAATAATCGCCGTGATCACGCACACCAGGTCAACAAGCAGCATCATGCCGAGTGTATATCTTGTATTCTTTACGCTTACGGAACCGAAATAAATAGCAATCACATAAAAAGTAGTTTCTGCTGCACCCTGAAACAGGCATACAATCTGGCCGGTAAAACTATCTGCTCCATACGTTTTCATGGCATCGAGCATAAAACCACGCGAACCACCTGCACTGAAAGGGCGCATCAATGCTACGGGTATGGCGTTGATGATTTGTTGATCTACGCCAAATATTTTCAAAACTGCAGAAACGCCACCCATCACAATATCCATCAATCCTGAATTGCGGAAGATGCTGAGGGCAACAAGCATGGCAATCATGTAAGGCAGAATTCTGATGCCGGTGGTAAATCCGTCTTTTGCGCCGCTAATAAATGAGTCGAAGATGTTGGTTTCCTTCTCCACAAAGTATTTCTCTTTCCAAAAACTGTAGGCCACAATCGCTAAAATGATAATAAGTAAAACACCGTTGCTCAGATTACCGGTGAAATGTAGCTTTTCAATTCCTTGTAACCGGCTGATAAAGTACATTAAGCCTGCAATCACCAAACTGATTGCCGCCACCACTCCTACTACCACACCATTGAGCAAATTGATACGCTGACGGATGCCTACAAAAATCAAGGCAGCTATGGTACCTATAAAAGAGGTGATGATGACCGGCAACATGATGTCAGCAGGATTGCTCGCATTCATGGCTGCACGGTAACCAATTATGGATGTGGGTATGAGTGTCAGACCGGCAGCATGCAAACAGAGGAACATGATCTGGCTGTTGGTCGCCTTTTCCTTTTCCGGATTAATCTCCTGCATGCTTTCCATGGCTTTCAAGCCGAAAGGGGTTGCAGCACTGTCGAGACCTAAAAAGTTAGCGGCGAAATTCATAGTCATAAAGCCGTAGGCCGGATGTGCTTTGGGTAGATCAGGAAATATCCTGGTGAACAACGGTGCAAGAAACCTCGCCATTTTCTCTGTTGCTCTTGAATCGGTGAGCAGGTTCATCAAACCGCAGAAAAAAGTGAGGTAACCGATTAAAGGCAGCCAGATATCGGTGATGGTATTTTTGCAGGTGGGAAAGATGCCATCGGCTTTTTGCGTTCCCGAACTTATCTGCACCACTCCAGCTTTATTGAGCGTATACAGTGAATCACCTGATTGAAATCCTGCTTCACCACTTTGTTTTATTACTTCGAGCAGTATCCCGTTATTATTTTTAAAAGGCAGTGTATCTATTTCTGAAATAACTACCGGCTCACCCTGTTTTCCATTTACGATACCGCTGAAAGAATACATTTTTCCCATGAGCAACAGGAAGAATGCCCAGGTAATGCTGGTGATGAGGATGATGGTGAAGAAGCGGCTAAGAGCCATTTAATGTTTTTGCAAAATGGAAAATACCTGATTAAACGGGTCTTTATTTACGCAATAAAAAGTTTTGAAAATTTCCCGGGAGAATAAACCGGCAAAGCTGCATTGCGAACATCCTTTTCATTCCGGGTTACCATACATTCCATCCTTTCAGCAATAGCGCAATAGTATTGGATTGCATCTTCGAAATCCCTGAATTCCTTAAATACGGATTGAAGTGCCCGATGGACAATGGATGCACTTACCTGAATGATCCCGCGGTGACTGCAAATTTTTTCCATATCATGTTTTGCCTGCAACGTACTAAATGCTCTTTCAACCAGGTAAAATAAATTGGCAATACTTAACGATGAAGTAAAATAGTTGAAATGTCCTGAAGCAGCAAAAAGCTGAATGGTATCCGAATAAAATGGTTCACGTTTAAGATTGAGATCCGGAATTATATTGGTATCAAGAAATACGCTTTTCATTTCAAATGCTTGTTAGTCAAATATTCAATTCGCGGATCGCCGGTAATTTTCCTGGGCTTTTTACCACCCCCAAGTTGCTGAATCCATTCAGGAATTTCAATAGAAGATTTTTGCTTTCTGCTTTATTCAGGCATGTCATTAATATTTTCTTCGATCATCTTGGAAACACTCTGGTTACGACGTTTTGAAATCCTTTCTACTTTGGCAACCGCCTGGTCATCCATTCTTAAAGTTAATTTCGTTTGCCTAATCCTGTTTTATACGTCAAATATAAAAAAGTGCCGTACAATATTACCGTGACAATTCGATTAATGCTTCTTCAATAATATACAATCCTCCCTTCAAATCTTCTCCTCTAATACCAACGGACTCAACACCCGCATTACATTTCAATTCACACCGCCACTGATAATGATCAATCTCTTTTCTTTAACCGGGTTTTAGTTACCCTCTTTGCATACGCATTGCGCTGATGTTCTTCTGCTGTAGTGAAACCTGCTCCTACCTGCGTTTATACTCCTCCTTAACACGCTTATATAACAGCATGAGCGCTTGGCTATGCGATGCCTTTACCTTATCATAGATTACCCGTGATTGTTCAAAAGTATAACAATGCACTAATTGATTCCGGTCTTCAATCATTTGCAACCACTTCACCTCGTCAGCAATCAAATCATTCTCTTTTGCCGCTTTAAAACAATCTCTCGGGCTTTTACATACTATACCATCACCGGCCAGGTGCTCCTTAATGAGTTTCCAGGCCAGTTCATAACTCAGCTCAAAACGTTTGATCGCTCCATCAATTTCCAGCGGGGAAGCAGCCTGGTTCACTGCACTCCGCAGGTTCTTTACCGCTTTTTCAAAATCAATGAAAATCAATCCTGCTTTAGCGCTCATACAAAACAATACCCTCCTTCTTGATCAGTCGTTTCAGTTTTTCTGGTGCATGGTTGTAATCCACCACATCCACTGCACCATAAATACCTGAGGTAATGAAATCCCTTCGGGTTATCACAGCCAGGTCGGTATCGGAGTATTTACCGGAAGAACCGGTTGCCTTCGATCCAAATAATATAACCTTATCCGGATCCAGCTCGCGCAACACCTGGTGCAGGTAGAGTTCTACTTCCCGGTATTTAATAAAAACTTTTTTCGCTGCGCTGGTGATCATGTGTGCAATTTGATCCAAAGTTAGTGAACTGCTTTGGATAACTCTTCCATACTCTCTTCAATACTATCCAATCCCCTCCTCAAATCCTTCTCCTCTATCACCAGCGGACTTAACACTCTCACTACATTACCATTTACACCGGCACTTATGATAATCAAACCCTTTTCATAACAACGCTGTGTGAGTTGCTTTGTCAATTCTCCATTTGGTCTTTGAATGTCACCATCATGAGAAACTTCAAATGCCATCATCGCACCTAATCCCCGCACATCAGAAATGTGCTGCGGGAATTTTTTCTTAAGTTCTAAAAAACGATTACGAATAATTTCCCCAACTGCATTTCCTTTTGCGTTGATATCAATCTCCTGCATATAGTTTAATGTCGCGATGGCTGCAGCGCAGCAAACCGGATTCCCCAAATAGGTTCCTCCGATAGTCCCGGGATTGATGCTGTCGATCACTGAAGCTTTTCCAATCACCGCACCCAAAGGCATGCCGCTGGCCATTGATTTTGCCCAGGTAGAAAGGTCGGGGGTGACGCCATAATGCTGGTAGGAAGCCCATTTTCCCGTTCTGCCAAAACCGGTCTGCACTTCATCAATAACCAGCATAATGCCATAGTCATCACAAACTTTCCTCAGTCCCTGTATGTATTTTTTAGGAGCTACATTAAAACCTCCTTCACCCTGTACACATTCAATTATGATTGCCGCCACATTCTTTTCAGAAACATAATAGTGAAAGAACTCATCGAGTTTCTTCAAATGAAAGTCTGCGAATTCATCTTCACTTCTGCCATTGGCATCATGCGCAACATCAGGAAATTCCAGCCGGTATACTTCCGGGGCAAAGGGTCCGCAACCCATTTTATAATTTACTTTGGAAGTAAGGCTGGTTGCCATCAACGTTCGGCCATGGAATGCACCGGTGTAACAAATTACTGCCGGGCGGCCTGTTGCCTGCCTGGCAATTTTAATTGCATTCTCCACGCTCTCCGCACCGGAATTAGTAAGCATTACTTTCGTTTTTTCCCCGTGCGGAAACAAGCGGATCAGTTGCTCCGCCACATCCAGGTATAAATCATATCCGGCTACTCCAAAGCAGGTATGAATAAACTTCGCCGCCTGTTCCTGTATGGCTTTTACTACGGCGGGCGGACAATGCCCGGCATTCAGCACACCGATTCCGCCTGTGAAATCGATCAGCTCATTTCCGTCCAGATCCATAACAATAGCGCCGCTAGCCCCTGATATGGTAGCAGGTGTGAATATGGTGAGCGCATCGGGTACCAGCCTTTTCCTGCGTTCGAAAAGCTCTTTGCTCTTTGCCCTTTGTTTGAAGAGTTCGTAACCTGATTCTTCCTTTTTGGTGGTGATAATAGCCATTGTTGTATGTTTTTCAGACTGTAATTACGATGAGGGTATAAACCAAAGTGCAAGTTAGCCATGAAAGCTTAGCTAACCATGAATCCGCGTATGACATTCATCAATTGCATAAAATCGCCCATTGTTTGCTAAATGGCCTTCACTCCTCAGAACTACCACTTAAACAGGCAATCGCATGAAGCAGATTACGCACCGGTGAAGATTGTTTTGACATTGGTGAATTCTTTCAATCCGTATCCGGAAAGTTCCCTGCCATATCCCGATTTTTTAATGCCACCAAAAGGCAATCTCGGATCACTTTTAACCAGTGCATTAATAAAAACGCTTCCAGCATTAAGTTCTCTGGCGATGCGCTGCCCCCGTTTGACATCGGATGTCCAAACGGAAGCACCAAGGCCATACCTGTTGGTATTGGCGAGGCGGATTGCTTCCAATTCATTCTTTGCACCGATGATGGCAGCAATTGGGCCAAACAGTTCTTCATCGAATGCCGGCATGCCGGGCTTTACATTCGTAAGTAAGGTGGGTAGATAATTGTTTCCATCGCGTTTGCCCCCGAACAACACTTCTGCCCGCAGCTTGCGCGATGCCTTTTGCTGAAGCTCCAGTTTCTTAGCCAGGTCTGCCCGTGCCATCGGGCCCATGGTCGTAGAAGGATGAAGTTGGTTACCTTGCTGAATTCTGTCTGCCACTACCTGCAGTTGCTGTTGAAACGCTTCCCGCACCGACTCCAATACAATGAATCGTTTTGATGCAATACACGATTGCCCTGCGTTTTGCATGCGTGATTGCATGGCAACCTCTGCCGCCCTTTCAAGATCAGCATCTTCGAGCACAATCAGCGGATCGCTGCCCCCGAGTTCCAATACAGACTTCCTGATATGCTTGCCCGCCAAAGCCGCTACCGATGACCCTGCCATTTCGCTTCCGGTGAGGGTAACACCCTGCACGATATCATGGGCAATAATTTTCTCGGTTACCCTGATATCAATAATCAGCGACTGAAACAAACCATGCATAGCTCCTGCCTGCAAAAAAGCTTTAGCAATTTCTTTTGAACACTGAGATACATTGGGAGCATGCTTAAGCAACACTACATTTCCCGCCATAATAGACGGTGCTGCAAAACGTATCACCTGCCAGAAAGGAAAATTCCATGGCATGATGGCAAACACCGCTCCAACAGGCTGAAAAGTTACCAGGCTCCTTTTCGCATCAGTAACAACTACTTCATCCTTCAGCAAAGCTTCTCCATTCGCAGCATAGAACTCGCAGGCCACTGCGCACTTCTCTACTTCGTTGCGGGCTTCCTGAAGCACTTTGCCCATTTCCATGGCAATCGTAAGTGCATAACCCTCCTTGCCTGAACGAAGTACTTCTGCAAGGTTGGTTAATAATTGACTGCGTTCTTCAAAGCTGCTCTTTCTCCATGCTGCAAAAGCCTGCGCCGAAAGCTGCAGTGCCTGATCTAACTGCTGCTCCGTCATTAAAGGGTGCTCCGCGAAAACAGAGCGGTCGAATGGATTAATGGATTTAAAAGTTTTCATTTTGGAAAAGGACGGTGGCAGTTGGAGCCATCCAATCATTTTTTCTGTTATCCGGAAATGTTCCTGTTTAGTTCATTTATAAAAAAAAGACGTTCAATATCCGGGGTACTGGGTAATAATTCCATTGGTAGCGGTAACCTCACGGAGCGGAATCGGGAAAACAGGCAACACGGCTTCTCCTAATATTTCCTCCACTTGTTCCATCCGGGCAAGATCAAAATACCGGTGGCCTTCAAAGTTTAATTCGGCCCTGCGCTCATCTGCCACTGCCAGTTCATACAGGCCGGGCACATCAAAATCTTCCGGAACGTATCCGGGTAACCCCCTGTTTTCCCGGATCAGATTCAGATCATCAAGACCACCACCCTGCAACCCTTTTGCTTCGGCCCGTATCAGGTACATTTCTGCAATTCGTATTACCAGGGCATCATTATCCTGGAAATCTTCGCCACGGTACTTCTGTGTCCGGCCATCCGGTTCAATACTCAAGTCGTTGTTAATAAAATCGACAAGACTCCCGCGCGGATCACCGGGCCGTGATTCAAAAAAGAAACGGAGGTCTTCTGCAGCCAGGAACAAAACTTCAGACCGCAAAGCATCCGGCCGGGCATAGGTGGCTGCATTGTACTGACTTCTGTCCTGCCCGTTAAATACCAGTTCGAAAACGGCTTCAGCAGAAAGTTTGGATGTATAGATCTGGTTGAAGTTACCGGCATCCAGAAGTGAAGCGTAGCCTGCATCAATTACCTCGGTTGCATAACCTGCTGCCTGTACAAAATCTTTCTTATACAGGTACACTCTTGCCAACAATGCATTCACCGCATTACGAGTCATGAACATGGCCCCTTTGAATGTAGCAGGATCGGCACGAAAATCTTCATTTTGAATCAGGCCTTCAGCTTCAACCAGGTCGGCGATAATGGCATCATAACTGTCTTCAACGGAACTTCTGCCGATCAATTCAGTGGGCTCTACCACCTGTTTCACTACAGGTATTCCATATTCAGATGTAAGATTCCAATGCTCACCAAACATCCGCAAGAGGTCGAAATGTGCAAGCGCACGAATGGCCAGCGCTTCTCCCTTGATATCATTCCGTATCTCATCGCTCAGGGTCGGATCATCAATGGCATCAATATTGGCAAGTATCTGGTTGGCTGTATAAACTGTGTTATAGACAGCGATCCAGGTATTCTGCACATAGATATTCGCCGAGGTGAGGGTTTTATCGCCGAGCTCATTCACGTCCGGACTGTCATAACCACCGGTGGCACCGTTGTCGCTGTATGCATCCACCATTAGTGGAAAATACCCGCCATAGTAGTACACATTCTGCAACGTATTGTACATTCCGATGCGTGCAGATTCGAGAGAATTCGCATCCTGAAACATGTTCTCCTGTGCCACATCGTTGGGTGATGTCTGATCAAGAAACTTCTTACACGAGGAAAGCAATGCGGTTATGAGTATTACCCCTATCAAATACCTGTATGGTTTTGCCGGTGCACCATTTCTTAATTTCGGGAAAGTATGTGGAATTTTCATGCTTGAAAATTTTTCATTTTAAAAATTAAAATTGAAACCTACCGTGAAGGTCCTTGCCTGCGGATAAGCCGCATAATCAACGCCTGCCGTTTCCGGATGATCGCCACCGGTAGAACTCACTTCCGGATCAAATCCGGAATAACCGGTAATCAATATTGGATTCTGCACCTGTGCATAGATGTACAATGAGTTATAGGTATGTTTTACTTTAGGCTTAATGGTGTAACCCAGGCTGATGGTTCGGATACGGAAATAGGAAGCATCTTCCAGTGTTTGTGACGAATTCTGGAGCACATTCTGATTGATGAGCGATGCACGCGGAATGTCGGTTTCGTCGCCGGGTTGTTGCCAGCGGTCATCCACTTCATGCGAGTTATTGGTATAAACCTGGTAGAGGATCAGGTCCTCATCCCACCCTTCGTCACTCCAGCCCAGCGATTCATATTCTCCCCTTATCAAATTGTATACATCGTTTCCAACGCTGAAGCTGGCTGCTATGCCCAGGTCCCAGTTTTTCCATGACAACGCAGTATTGAAACCGCCATACACATCAGGGGTAGCCTTACCTATAATTTGCGAATCATCGCCATCAATGATGCCGTCACCGTTGAGATCTTCATACATAGGATCTCCCGTTTCGGGATCCACCCCCAGGTAATTTACCCCCCAGAAGGTTCCGAGAGCCTGGCCTTCCTGCAATATGTGGGTAGGTGCAAGGTCGTTGTAGGCATTTACCAAAACGCCATCGGTACTCAGGTCAATAATTTCATTGTGCAGCGTGCTGATGTTGAAACCAATATCCCACCTGAACTCACCATCGAAAGGCACTGCATTTAACGAAAATTCAAAGCCCCTGTTCAGTACATTACCATAATTGCGGGTTATGCTTTCAAAACCGGTTGTACCCGGAATGACATCTTCACTTAACAGGTCGGTTTTATTTGATTTGTAATATTCGATTGAACCATACATTCTGCCATGAAAAAATTCATAGTCCAGGCCAACGTTGATCATCTTATTGGTTTGCCATTTCAGATCGGGATCGGCAATGTTACGCGGGTTGAGGCCTGACTGCCCATTATAGGTAACAGGTGTCCAGAAAGAGATGTATTGAAAGTCGCCTATCTCCTGGTCGCCCGTGAGGCCATAGCTCGCCCTGATTTTAAGATCAGTAAGCGTATTGTTTTCCGGCCAGAAATTTTCATCTGTCAGCCTCCAGCCTGCTGAAAGTGCGGGGAAGAATCCATACTGGTTGCTGGGTGAAAAACGGGATGAACCATCAGCGCGCGCACTCACCGACACAAGGTACTTTCCTTTGTAATCATAATTCACCCTTCCAAGAAATGACACCAGTGCCCAGTTGGAACCTTCATCAACACCACCCGTAATGGTGGCTGCGCTGGATACATTGGTGAGGTTACTGCCAATCGGGAATCCCTGGCCACTTACTGATTGCAGCCGGGAGTCGGATTGCTGCAGTGTAAACCCGCCTACTGCACTGAGGTGATTGTCTTTATCTATATCATAATCGTAAGAGAAGATATTTTCACCGAGCCAGACGAGCTGGTTGAAGGTTCCATTTGTTGCTTTTCCTCCTACATTTTCTGCATCTACTGTATTGGGTGAAAAATAGAGGTCGTCGGAAAGATTGGTATAATCTATAGACCAGGAACTCCTGAATTTCAAATTCTTTACAATTCTCCATTCTCCATACAGTGTTGCCAAAGCACGGTAGCTGGAGGTATATCCCTGCACTTCATGTGCCGATTTTACCGGGTTATCCGATAACCAGGAAACCTGGTACTCTTCAAAACCGGCATAGCTGCCATCCTCATTATATACCGGCATAAGCGGGGAGGCACCCAGGGCATTGGTGACTACGCCGGTATAAACATCGTCATTAAAGCTTCTCCTGTTACGGGAATAGGTAAGAGACAGGTTTTCACCAAAAGAGAAGTGTTCGTTGATCTGGTGGTCAATGTTTAATCTTGTATTGAATCGTTTATAATAGGATTCAATCACGATGCCCTGTTGATCGAAGTAAGAGATGCCGGAATAGAATTTTGTCTTTTCATTTCCGCCACGTGCCGAAAATTCAAGATTATTGACCGGTGCGCTTCTGAATATTTCATCCAGCCAATCTGTGTTTACCTCAGTATACCAGGTTTCCGGCAATGGATTGGTCAATAAGGCAGGGTCGAAATCAGGGCCGAATATTTCCGGGTCTTGCTCATAAGCATTCAGGTCATTCTGCCGGCCTTCTTCTACCAGTGATACAAACTCATCGGAACTCAGAAATTTGATCGGGTTGGCTACCTGCTGAATGCCGGTGTAGTAGTTGAGCCCAAACTGTGTTTTTCCGGCTGCTCCTCTTTTAGTCGTAATCAATATTACCCCATTTGCCGCACGTGCGCCATAGATTGCTGCAGAAGAGGCATCCTTCAGAATTTCAATCGAGGCAATGTCATTCGGATTAATATCAGAAATAGAGGAAATACTCTGACCATTTCCTGTAACATTGCCCTGCGTATCAAAAGAGGTCGCGATGGCCGAATTGCTTTCGCTCAGCAACGGAATACCATCCACTACATATAATGGGTTGCTTTGTCCGCGCACACTTACCAATAAACTTGACCCCGGCGTACCGGAGGGGTTGGTAACATTCAGCCCGGAGGCTTTACCCTGAATGCTGCCGGCAATGTTCCCAACCGGCTGGTCTTTAAAATCTTTATTATCCACTGAAGAAATCGCACCCGTCACATCACTTTTTTTCTGTGTTCCATAACCTACCACGATCACTTCCTCCAGTTCCACATCTGATTGCAGAATAACCGACAAGGATGTTTTACCGGGCAGGAAGTTCACTTCCTGGTCAGCATATCCCACGTAGCTAAAGATCAGTGTACCCGCTTCATCTGGAACCTGAAGTGAAAAACTTCCCTCTTCACCTGTTATCGTTCCTATAGCGGTGTTTTCCTTAAGCCTGATGGTAACACCAAACAACGATTCCCCGTCGGTATCCTTCACGGTACCCGTTACTGTTGTTTGCGCCGATGCAGGCATTTGCAAAAACAACAGGAGAACCAAAACGATTTGAGTAATGCTTTTCATCATAACAGACTGGTTTTATTTTTTTTTGATGAGGGGCCGGATTTTACCAAACTGAGATCTGGTTGTGCAATCTTGAAAACCCGGAAATACATATTGGTGGAGGTTTCATCCACTCCTTTTATCTTATGAATTTTCTCATTCATGAGCCAGATCAGATGATCATTGTTCCTGCACATCACATTTACTTCGAGGTCGTAGATACCTGAAATCATGGCAAGAAAACTTACTTCGGGCAGACGCGCAATTTTTTCAGCAACCGGAATAATCTGGCTGGCCGGACTGACCTTGACAAAAATGCTTGCATAGGCATGAAAACCAATTTTCTCCGGATCCACCCTGCCAATAACCTGTAAGGTTTTTGTTTCGGTTAGCCATTGCATCCGGTTACGGATTGTGCCAACAGATACTTTTAAGGATTCTGCCACTTCAGTAAATGACTTCCTGCCGTCTTTCTGCAACTGAGAAAGTATCAGGAAATCCAGTTCATCCAGTTCGTTGTGGTCATTTTCTGTCATGGACGATTGTGGATTGACTGAAACAAAGATTAACTGATTTTATCAATTAAGCAATACATTGTTGCATAATTTGTAAATTATCCCCACTTTAATACAAATTTTGTAGTGATTAAATCAATTCCAATCACATCAGACAACTTTAAGTTGTGGCAGGCAATTGATTACAATTCATTCATCTCCACGATTTTCTAATGTGCGGAATGTATATTTGCACACTTTATAAAATACCAGCTTGCAGTGAAAGTCACAGAATATATTAGTAAGTCAGATGCCACGATGGTGTCCTTTGAAGTGCTTCCGCCTATGAAAGGCAAAAGCATCCACTCCATATATGACACGTTGGATCCATTAATGGAGTTTAAACCCCCATTTATCAATGTAACCTACCACCGTGCAGAATATATCTACAAACGCAATGCACAGGGGTTGTTTGAAAAAACGATCATCCGCAAACGGCCCGGCACCGTTGGTATCTGCGCAGCGATCGTGAACCGGTATAAAGTAGATGCGGTGCCACATATTGTTTGCGGAGGTTTTACGGTAGAAGAAACAGAAGATGCATTGATTGATCTTGCCTTCTTAGGAATCGACAATGTATTATTGATTCGTGGCGATCCAAATAAAAATGAGGCCTCATTTGAAGCGGAACCTGGTGGCCACCATCATGCAATTGACTTGTTGAAGCAGGCTGTGAAAATGAACCATGGTAATTTTTTGCAGGAAGATATTACGGATGTGGTGCCAACTAACTTTTGTATTGGCGTAGCCGGATATCCTGAAAAGCATTATGAGGCCCCTAATATGCGTATGGATCTTCAATACCTGAAAGAGAAAGTAGATGCAGGCGCCGATTACATCATCACGCAGATGTTTTTTGAAAACAGTAAGTTCTTTGAATTTGTAAAAAGTTGCCGCGACCTGGGCATTACCGTACCTATTATTCCGGGCATTAAACCCATAACCAACCGAAAACACATGAATACCCTTCCCCGCCTGTTTCATGTTGAAATACCGGAAGCGCTTGCCAGTGAATTGCAAAAGGCAACAAGTGATGAAGCGGCAAAAAGAATTGGTATTGACTGGTGCATCCAACAGTGTAAAGAGCTGATGGAGCATAAAGTCCCGTTAATTCACTTCTATACCATGAGTAATCCGGGGCCTGTGAAAGCCGTAGTAAGCAACGTATTTTAATTTGCTGAAGATTCCTGCCCAATTCGTGCATCATGGGGCATGACTAAACATGCTTACTGAGAAACAAACGCAAATCTTCACCGGCAGGAAATAGCAGCGCCCGTAATCCTGCTGCCTTTGCTCCGGCAACATGTTGCGGACTGTCATCAATAAATAATGTCTCCCCGGCCAATAAGCCATTATCACGGATTACTTTAAGGAAAATGGCAGTATCGGGCTTTCTAAGCCCAACAAGAAATGAATAATAAACCTTTTCAAAGTAAGCATCAAGGTCAGGCCGACCATATGTTTGCAATAGATAACCGGTGAGCTTTTGCAGGTGAATGCTGTTGGTATTACTTAACAGGAAAGTCCTGTAACTGCTTTTCACCTCCTGTAATAAATCGAGCTTCTCCTTACTAATGCCACCAAGCATGGCATTCCAGGCATCGTCAATTTGCTGGTTGCTGAAATTTGTCCGGAGCGTCAGGTTCAGCTGATTCCTGAATTCAGCTGCGGTCAATTTTCCGGTTTCCAACTTGTCGAATAAAGAGGTTTGCTTCAGCATGTTAAAGTGCATGCTGAAATCTGCTATGCCCAATTGCCTGAATGCAGCTTCTGTTCGCTGAGGATGGAGGTCAACAATAACACCGCCGTAATCGAAAATAATATTGCGAATAGCCGGTTGGTTATGCATGTAACAATTTTAACATGGTCAAAGATAATTTATACCCTTCCATATCTATTATGCTGAAACAGTGACGGGTGTTCGACAATTCGTTCATCTTGTCAAGCAATGGATGGTGGGTTAAATGGTTAAATGGGTGCGGCGAAGCCGGTCACTTTCTATTTTTTTATCACTACGCTTCTTTGCTTAATATTCAATTTCAACACCCAATAATCTATCTTCAATTTGTCGTGCACCCAAAAGTGACTGCTCATTCAATACAGAAAAAGGAAATTGGGGCCATATAAACTAAAGGCACTAAAATTCAATTTTCCATTCTATGCTTAGAATGTTAAATTTGCCCCGTTTTACATCCACAATATGTAGAATGCAGGGCCTATAGCTCAGTTGGTTAGAGCGTCGGACTCATAATCCGCAGGTCCCAGGTTCAAGTCCTGGTGGGCCCACCATAATTGCAAATTGCCGGATACAGCTTCAGTGCAATAAATAAAATGTTCTTCTATTAGCTGGTGGTGCTGAGCATTTAAGCTACGCTACCGGATACATTCAATTCAACTTAAAAGGCGCCACCAGTTGAAATTCCGGTATGTTGACATAAAACTGTTTACCATCTACCATACGCTCCATCAGATACGTTCCATGCATGCGCCCTATTTCAGTTTTCAGGTGGGAACCTGAAACATACTGATGCGATTTGCCCGGCTCAATCACCGGTTGCAGTCCAACCACCCCTTCCCCTTCAACCTCCCGGGTAATGCCGCAGGAATCAAATATATACCAGTGACGCCGCAGCAGTTTCACCGTCCGGTCACTGCCATTTTCAATGGTAATGCGGTAGGCAAACATGAACTCATTGTTCATTGGCTGCGAGTATTCGTCCTGGTAAAATGTTTCTACCGAAATTTTTACGCCTTCGGTGATCTTGGTGGTCATGGGGCAATGTTGATTTGAGAAATAAAAGTAGGAAAAGTTTTGGTTGAATGGTTAAATGGTTAAACTGTTAAATCATTAATCTGTTGAGCTAACGATCATCTTTCCAGATTAATACTTCATTGGTTTTTGAATTATTAAAGTCAGGGCATTTGCCATCGCCTTTGCCTGTAATTCCTCCATCGGGATGACAGAGGACTGTACAATCGGCTGTGTACAATTTATTCCACTGATCACAACACGGTGCTGTTACATAATATACTTTCTGCCCTAGGTAATCATATTGATAAACAGAAGCTGCCGGATTTTGTTTTGGCTTATTTTTAAGGTCTTCTATCAGTTGCAGGATACATTCCGGCGTAGCAGGAATCGCCTTTTTATCGCAACTTTTAGCATCCAGCAAAAGGATAGCGCTTACAATCAGCAGGTATATTTTCATGTATTACTTTTTAGTAAGTTAAACTTTGTAAAATAGTTTTGTCTTCAAAATCAATGAGCAATCAGTCAACCCTGCTAATTTCATTACAATAAAAAGCAACACCTGATTTGCATATTGAAGACCTTTGATACTGCAAATTTAACCTAATCAACTTGAACAGCCCCCTGCAGCAGTTGTTTGATCCGCTCTTCGAGGAAAAGAAGGTGCAGGTTTGGCTGAAACGGGAAGACCTCAATCACCCCATACTACCGGGCAATAAATGGCGAAAGCTGAAGTACAATCTGCAGGCGGCAAAAGAAGCGGGTAAAAGCACGCTCCTGACATTTGGTGGTGCCTATTCTAACCATATTGCTGCTGTCGCGGCAGCAGGTGCAGCGTACGGATTTGCTACCATTGGCATCATCAGGGGTGAAGCAGCTGCGATTAAGAATAAAACGTTGACACTGGCTGTTGAACAAGGCATGCAACTACATTTTATCAGCCGTACCTCCTACCGGGAAAAAGAAAACAGCGATTTCATTGATCAGTTGCATACTACGTTTGGTGATTTTTATTTACTGCCGGAAGGCGGAACAAATGATCTTGCACTAAAAGGGTGTGAGGAAATAGTAACTGAAATCGCGCTCGATTATGATTATCTCTGCTGCTCCTGCGGCACTGGCGGAACGCTTGCAGGATTGATTTCCGGAGATTCGGGTAAGCACAAACTGATCGGATTTTCCGCATTAAAAGGCATACAGGATCTGGAAGATAAAATCGGCAAGATGGTGATGACCCGTTCAGGTACGCATTATACCAACTGGTCGGTCAACCATCAATATCATTCTGGAGGTTATGCCAAGCTGCCACCGGAATTATTCGATTTCATTGAAGCATTTCTTCTAAAGAATAATATTCTCCTCGACCCTGTTTATACAGGAAAGATGATTTTTGGATTATATGAACTTGTCCACAAGGATTACTTTGAAAGAGGTAGCGTAATTATCGCCATCCATACTGGTGGTTTGCAGGGTTGGAATGGATTTGAATACATGAGATAAGATTGTGCTCTGTGTGTGTTTTTTTGAAACCACAGAGAGCACAGAGGTGAAATTGCTTTAAACCGGGTCGTTATCAATGATTTTCTTGGTGGGCTATGTGGTTCAATTATTAACAAAAAGCATCGGTTTTTTCAAGAAGTTCCAGTCAGTAAACTCTTCTGCTCACTCGCTCTTTTTATAGTGATAAGCTGCTCCTTCCTTTAGTAAAGGATTGCCACCTGATAACTCCTGGTCCTTCCATTCCAAAATGAAGTTTTTAAAGTAGACCGTTCCCAGATGAGGCATAAAAGCAAATTCAAAATAGTTGTGCCTTTTATCTTGTACCGGATAAACCGATAACTGATCGGAATAGAACTGGTGATACAATGAAATCGTATCAGCAGATTGAAGATTTACAACGGCATTCCCCTGCTGATTGGTTTGAAATTCCACTTTAGTGCCTTCGCCGGAAACAATTCCGCCTGCATACGCTAAAAGCATGGTGTTCTTATCAGTAACCTGTATCATAATGCCTTTTTGTTTCTTATGATCCTGCCGGACAAGCTTAAAGTCTCTTCCCGGCCAGGGCTCGCTGTCGAACACAATGTTGTTCCCTGCTGTTTTCCATGTTCCTTGCCCGGTGCGGTCCAATCCTCCATAAGAAAAGAAGAATTCAAACGTATGATCTTCCAGTAACCGGAAGCCGGAACCCACTTCCATTACCCCTTCCAGGTAATAGATACCGGCAATTTGTTGGTCAGTCAACTGCGCATTAGATTTTGTTGTGAAAGAAAATGCAAGGAGAAGAACTAAGCAGATTTTTTTCATGAATAGGATTAATAGTTATTAGCAAAGGCATCTAAACACTTGACACATCCAATAACAGGAAAGCTAAACAAAAATGCCCAAAGAAAGGGATTAGGTTTCAATGGGCATTGCGCATTTCATTTTGGAGAACTTAACGGACTACCAAAAGAAATGAACTACAGAAGCAGTTATCAGCACTTTCAGAAGAAGTGCCAAAAACCTTTCACTAATGATTAGTTTCATTAGGGTTGGATTTCGCTGTTACAAATAGTAGATAATCAAAAAAGGATGACTGGCATCAACCTTTTTATCCTGTTAATTGGATGTGTCAAAGTTAAGGATTCAAACCGGATTATAACCCGCATGATCTTTTTTTGGAAGGCACGCTATTTCAAATTTTTTTTTTGTCTGGTAAAAATTAAGGTTTCCCGCTTTTTTTGGGTTCATTTCTCTAATGACCCGAAGGCTATTTTTGAAAGGGTTGGTTAAGAATGGATTCGTGTCTGAAAAGGAATTTTCTTGGCTAAGAACCTTGATTGGCTTTGATATGCTTGGCAAGAGGCATAAATAAATGTCCTGTTAATGGGAATTTCTGATTTACATATTGTTCGTATTCATCTGCACTTTTCCATAAAGAGCCAGCGAGTATGAATCCATAGTTAACCGAATTGATAAAGGTGGCTATTTCTACAAATTCCTTTTCAAATCTTTCCTTTTCAATTTTAGTATTTTCTAAGTGTAGATTAATTTGTTCTTTGTATTGATCTCTCATAGGTGCAATATCTGAAACGAAACTGCTATAAAATTCAAGAACTTCCTTTTGAGATTTTATTTGCGTTTTTAAAATTTTGCCTATCCAAGTAGCACTTCCAATTACGGCTACAATATTGACACAAATGAGAATTGTATTGATTGTTTCTGGTGTCATGTTAAAAACGGATTAACTTTGATTAAGAATTACCGAAATATATGAATACAATCCCAAAGAAGAAAACAAAGCCAAAGAGTAAATACGAAAAGGTTATGAAGATAGACATGACCTTTGAAGCAATTAAGAAAATAGCGGTGGCTAAACCTGCGAAGAAGAAGGGGAAGTAGTGGTGGGTTAGTTTTTATTCTTTCCGGTAAGTCCTTTCCAATCTAACCTGCCTTCTGCCATACCTAAAAAGGACGTTGTAGATATTATTTATGAGAAGTACACGGATTTGATAGATGAATTTAATCAATTACTTTCTGAAGTTAACTGTATGCCTATACGTGGGAAGAAATTTCAGGATTATGCGCCCGAAAAAATTAAGGATACGATTATCAAATCCATACGCCTTAACTCTGTAAACTGATATGGCATATCCATTCTCTGGGATTAAAATTGAATTAAACGGCAATGTTTCAGTTTCAAAAAATAAAGTCTTTTAACCCTACATCATCTCCTTTGGGTGTGGCAGGTAAGTTGTTACCTTAGCAAAACTTTATACTTCGGTATTTATCTGAATCCAATACAACTACTTTTTTACACTATTGCCCGGCAAACACGGGCTAAAGCCCGCCAGGCGCGGGTTTCATCCTATACCACAAGCTGAAGCGTGGGATTATAGGATGAGTGCCAGTGTTGGGTTTTAGGCTAAACCCCAATATTTCAGTCGGACCATACTGATTCCTTAAATGTATAGTTGAATTTATTTCAATCTGTGATTATTAATTTTCAGAAAGCTATTGAATGGCAAGTTTCCCATTGGCCAATTCAATCCCGTTACTCATCAGGCGGAAAAAATAAATACCACTACCCCATAAACTGCAATCTACTTTGACAAGAGGATCAAAACCGACGGGCCATGAATGAATTCTTCTTCCTGCTACATCATAAATATCCACGATCAGTTTATCATAATCCGCCATTTGCTCATCCGGTAGTTTCAGGTACACCATGTTTTTTGCCGGCTGAGGATAGATGTTTATTACCATCTCCGGCAAAGCTACTTCCTCCACTCCCACGGTGCCTTGCAATTTTACCACCCAGTAATCCTTTTTTCCATGATTGCCGGAGACATCAAAATTCTGTGATTCGGAATAACCGGTAAGTATATAACCTCCATCGGCAGTTGGCTTAACTCCATAGCAAACATCATTCAATGATCCACCGTAGTGCTGTTGCCATTCTATGCTGCCTTCCAAATCTGTTCGTACCAGCCAATAATCCCAATAACCATAGTTTGCGACCACGTCACCATCGAGAGACCGGGAATAGCAGGCCATGATGAAGCCTTCATCACCAACTTGCATTATTTCTGTAGAAACATCTGCAGCGGTGCCACCCAGGCACTTCGACCAGGCCACTGCTCCGGAAGCATTCAGTTTAACAATCCATGCATCATCTTCGCCGTGATTACCGGTAACATCTCCATCAACCGATCCGGTATATCCGCTGATTACAAAGCTGCCATCGCTCAGGGCAATCACACTGTTGGCAGCATCATATCCGCTGCCACCCAAAGACCGCTGCCATTCCAGGTTACCATTCGCATCTGTTTTCACTACCCAAACATCATAGTCGCCGTGATTGCCGGTAACATCCCCATCATTTGATTCTGAAAATCCGACAAGGATGAACCCGCCATCGGGACAAAGTTTTACACTCGCCGCTTTTTCGTAGTTAGTGCCGCCATAACACTTCTGCCATTGCAGGTTACCGTTCGCGTCTGTTTTAACCAACCAAAAATCGCTGCTTCCATGATTACCATTCACATCCCCATCATTGGATTGTGAACCTCCTGCCAAAACAAATCCTCCATCCGGTGTGGTGAGCATTGCACCAAAATCGTCATAGTCTGCACCACCATAGCTTTTATTCCATTGCACCGTACCGGAAGGAAAGAGTTTTACCACCCAGAAATCATAATCTCCATGATTTCCGAAAACATCGAGGTCGGGCGAATTACTGCTACCGCCAATAGCAAAACCACCGTCGCTCAGTTGCAGTGCTTTGCGGGCAAGGTCACTGCCGGTGCCGCCCAGGTGTTTCTTCCAATGAAAATTTAATGTAGGGTCCAGTTTTGCAATCCAGTAATCATAATTTCCGCCATGCTGTACCTCTGTTGTCTTCAGGAGATCGCCATCGCTGGAGGTAGATCCACCTACCACAAAGTAACCACCATCCTGTGTAACGATTACCTCATAGGAAATATCATCCAGTGTTCCTCCCATGGCATGTTGAAACTGAATTTCAGGAACTGATTCCTGCGCGTTTACACGCATTGCTGTGAATAAGAGTAATACAATAAAATAGCTCCGACAATACATTAGAGTATGTTTAGAGGCGAAATTATGAAATCAAAAACAAACGGCCAGTGATTAAACTCTGTAAGGTATACGACAATTCGTTCTTCTTGTAAACAATGGTTGCCGGGCCAAATGGTTAAATGTTTAAATTGCTGAGGCGAAGACGATCACTTGCTACTCTCTATTCACTACTCTACCTTGCTCACTTAGTAAACACCCAATAATATATCCAATTTGTCGTGCAGCCACTTTACATCAGAACGCAACCTTACAACAGGGAATTCCAGCCTTGCGCTTTCAATGGATGCCTGTTGTTTCCTTTGGTAATCAGGTGGGCCCCCTTTTCCTTCGCAGTCATATGACCTATCACTGTAATATCCGGGTTGTTTTTCACTTTATCAAAATCTCCCGGCGCAATAGTAAACAGCAATTCATAATCCTCTCCTCCGCTTAAAGCACAGGTGGCAGGGTCAAGGTTAAATTTTAATGCCATGTTATACGTTTCTTCCGCTATGGGAATTTTGGCTTCATACAAATCGCAGCCAACACCGGATGCCTCGCAGAGGTGCAGTATTTCGGAAGAAAGTCCGTCCGAGATATCTATCATGGAAGTAGGCCTGAGCTGTAATTGCTCAAAAAGTTCAATAATGTCCTTCCTTGCTTCCGGTTTCAATTGCCTGCCGACAATATAGGTTTGTTGTTCGAGATCAGGCTTCACTTCAGGATTTTCCAGGTATACCCTTTTCTCACGCTCGAGTAACTGCAATCCAACATAGGCTCCTCCAAGATCGCCCGTTACACATAGCAGGTCATTTTCCGACGCTCCGTTTCGCCTTACAACATGATCAGGCTTTACTTCTCCCAATGCGGTAATACAAATGGTAAGCCCTTTTAAACTGGACGTAGTATCACCACCTACCAGGTCAACGCCATACTTTTCACAGGCGAAATATATCCCTTCATACAATTCGCTGACTGCTTCCAGGGAGAACCGGTTGCTCAGGGCTATCGACACCGTAACCTGTTTTGGTATTGCATTCATTGCATAAATATCAGAGAGATTCACCACGACCGATTTGTAACCCAGATGCTTCAGCGGAACATACATGAGATCGAAATGAATGCCTTCCGTCAGCAGGTCTGTCGTAACCACGGTCTGCATACCTGCCTCATATTCAATAACCGCAGCATCATCACCCACACCCAGTTTGCTGGATTCATTTTGTAATTCAATATTTTTTGTGAGGTATCGTATCAAACCGAACTCACCCAATTCGCTGATCTCAGTACGCAGTTCTTCTTGCATTCTCTTCTTTTGCGGCGAAGTTACGGTTAATTTAAGGTTGACAGGATCAAACAATTATTACGGGTGCGGGACTATTCGTTCATCTTGTGAAGCAATGGTTGGAGGGTTAAATTGTTGAATGGTTAAATGGTTAAACTGCTAAATGGTTAAATTGCTAAATGGTTAAGTTGCTAAATGGTTAAGTTGCTAAATGGTTAAACTGCTAAATGGCTAAATTGCTAAA
>CAZGBP010000034.1:14362-34786 GCA_964524035.1 uncultured Bifidobacteriaceae bacterium | reverse complement strand
CTGCATTCAGCGCGATTCAAAAGTAAGGATGCTGTATATCGAAACTCCATCCAATCCAACGATTGATGTTTACGATATCGAATCATTGACCCGTATTGCAAAAGACAGGAATCTGACCGTGGCTGTTGATAACACGTTTGCTTCTCCATATCTCCAGCAACCGTATCGCTTTGGAGTTGACTTTGTCATACACTCCACCACCAAGTACATAAACGGGCATGGCAATTCCATTAGTGGCATGCTCATCAGCCGCGAAGATTCTGCGATGAACAAATCTATTTTTGATCACCGGAAATTACTGGGTTCCAACAGCAATGCATTTGACGCCTGGTTGTTGTTACAAGGTGTGAAGACGCTGGAGATCCGCATGCAACGTCATTGCTCGAATGCGATGAAAGTAGCTGAATATTTAAGCACCCATCCGAAAGTATCCAAAGTAAATTATGCCGGCCTTCCCTCCCACCGTGATCATGCAACAGCAAAAAAACAGATGCGCGATTTCAGCGGCATGTTGAGTTTTGAAATGAAGGATGGCCTGGAAGCAGGAAAAGAGCTCATGAAAAAGGTAAAACTTTGCAAGTTAGCCGTATCACTCGGAACCGTGGATACCATCATCCAGCATCCGGCTACCATGAGCCATGTAGGTGTTGCAAAAGCAGTGCGGGAACAATATGGCATTACAGACGGATTGGTCAGGCTTTCTGTTGGCATCGAAGATGTGAAAGATCTGATAGCGGATTTTGAACAAGCATTGGAAAAGTAGGAAGTAGTTAGTCGGAAGTCGGAAGTTTCAGCAGCTTGTGATTTTCAAAAATTGGGATGCAGGATGGTGATGGATCATTCCCACCGGGACAATCAATATTTCAGTGTGTATACGATCAAAGTCTTTTGCTTTAACCAAATATAATATTTCTGAAAATGAGTTGTATGGCGTCGGGCATGAATGGCTTCCTGCGCTATTCATGCCAGTGTTTGCTGGTGATTGGTCGAATCTGAAAAGGGCTTGCGCTTATTCGTGCCACCACCCGATAGTTATTTGGTAGAACTGTTCGGAATTGCATTAAGTGGAGGCACGAAAAGATGGCCGCTTTCCTCTCAAGCACATATCAAGCGGTTTTATTGATCAAGAAAAGTCTTAAATTGATAAAACGACTGCTGAAGCCGCAATAAATATAGCTCCGGATACCCATAACATAAAATATATGGCTTGACAGTTAACAACTAATCAGGCAACCAAGCATTTGAACTACCTTTTGCTAACCATTATTTTATGACACATTACGTCAATATTTAATTCATGTTTAAATTGTGGTAATACTTACAACCATTGGAAAATTACTTTCAATCTTGTTACATTTGGTTTTCTTTCATTTCCTCCCAAATAAAATTCATATGAAAAAATTAAAGCTTCAGATTCTGCTGTTCGGAGTCATTGCTTCGCAGCAGCTTGCTCTTGCCACCGACCGCATTGTGGCCGATGGTGGCCAGGGTGGTGCTTTTTCTACCATTACACAGGCAATCAACGCTTCGGTTGCCAATGACAGAATCCTCGTGTATCCCAAAAGCGGTGGGTCGCCCTATACTGAAAATATTGTAATCAATAAAAACATACAGATTTTATGTGCTGTAGAAGGAAAATACTTCGGCGTCAACGGGGCAGTAAATATTGATGGTGCTTCCATGCCGGCCAATGGCATTATAACCATTATCGGCATGAACCTTCAAAACGGAAATATCGCCTCCATTTCACAGGCAAATTCAGGGGGGAAGACCAAAGTGAATATATTGGGTTGCCGGCTGGATAATGGCATCATTAACCTGTATAGCTACCACTATTATGACCTTACTGCTTCGGCTGATTCGCTGATGAACGGAGCAATACAGTTCCGGTTTGGCAGGGTGATTGGTTGCTATATTCGAAATCAGAGTCTTGCCAGTACCCATAACATCTATGTGACCAGCGATGCGGTAAATACGAACGACTCCATATTGATTGTTGGCAACCATATTTTAACCTGCCCGGTTTCCGGTTATGCCGCTGGCATCTACTGGGAATCATCCACCCAGTTCCAGTTTATTTCCAACAACTATATCCGTTGTATGAATACCGGGGGTTATAGTGGTGGTATGTACATCTATACCAATAAGAATTCACTATCGGGAAGAAATACAATTATTAACAATACCATTTACTCTTCCGGCTACTTATGGATGGGCATTTACGAATACAGCTTATATACCGGAAGTTACAACGATCTCTATAACAACCTTATTCTCTCTAATTTAACAAGCGGTAACTACGGCATCTATTGGATTACTACCTCCTCTTTCAATTCTGCCAGTTATAATTTCATCAAGAGCTCTACCGGAGGAATGTATGGACTTGCCAACAACGGTACAAACAATTATAATACGAATGCATACAGTTTTTTTGATGAAAACACAGGACAGCTTTTAGCCGGCGCTGATGCCATTGATGCCGGTTACAGCGATTCCGCTTTCTATGACCTGGATATAACCCCAAACGATGTCGGTTGTTATGGTGGTTCTTTCAGCCTTGCACAGTTTCACCCTATGAATCTTACCGGATCAAGAGTTACTTATATGATGGCTCCCCGCAGGGTGGTTATCGGCCAGGCCGTTAACATAAAAGCAAATTCTTTCGATCGTTAATAATTGAAAATCACCTTTCTTCTCTATCTAAAAAATCTTCTCATGAACCTCTTTAATAAATTTTCAGCGATTGCACTCCTGGTAATTTCAACCTTCAGCTATACCAAAGCAACAGACCTTGTAGTAGTCAATGGCGGCGTGTTTCCTCAATACAGCACTATAGCGGCTGCCATAGCCGCAGCTTCCGATGGCGACCGGATTTTAGTTACACCGGGCATTCCTTATAATGAAAGTTCACTAAACATCAATAAGAATGTGCAGCTACTTAGTAATACCGAAGGCCAGCAATACCAGGTGAGCGCCAATATTACCGTTACGCCTCCTTCGGAAGGTTCCAATATCATAGTTCAGGGAATGGATTTGATAGCAGGTAGCATCACCGGAGGAGTTGTTCCCGGAAGTGCACGTTCAAAATTTACTATTGTGGGAAGCACCATCAGGAACGGCCATGTGGACTTTTACAATAATGTCCGCTGGGAATTGAACATGATGCAGGATTCCATACTGGGTACCAATCCTTACATCTACATGCGATTCGGAAAACTCATTGGCAATTACTTAGTTGCCGCATCGGGAGGTGAAAATTGCATTTATGTATTGAGTGAAGTTGCTGCCGCAGCAGACAGTGTTTACATTGTTGGTAATGTGATTTTCATGTCTAACTACGGCGTTGGACAAAGCGGCATCTATTGGACAAACAACACCAATTTCTATTATATTGCCAACAACTATATCAAGAGTAATGCCTACTCTCAGTATACCATTACGGTAAATGGCAGTAATTCCAATCAAACCGGCTCCAATACCATTATTAACAACACGCTATATAATAGCAGCGGAGGATATCAAGCCTTGCTACTGTATGGTTCATCCTGCTTCACATTTGTTTATAATAACCTGCTGATGAATGGCGGCTCCGGCGTTTACGGTATTTATGTAACAAATCCGAACAACTATATAATCAGTTACAATCACATGCAGCAGACTTCTCCGTCTAATGCACTTTATGGCATTGTGAACGATGGAACAAACATCATTGCATCAAACAGTACATATGATGCTGCTACCGGTATGGCTCTTACAGGAAGCGCTGTTAATGGCGGGTATCCGAATGATGCTTTTGCCGATCACGACCTGACCCGTAATGATGCCGGCTGCGGTGGAGGTTCTTTCCGCATTACCAATTTCCATCCCATGAACAATCTTTCCAATGGTGCACGGGTAACATTCGTAAATGCTCCACGAAGAGTGCTGATGGGCAATAACGTTAGCCTGAAAGCAGATTCATTCGACAAGTAAGCATTTGTGAATCATTACTTAAATAAGATTCCCGTGAAGCCATACCTACTTCTTTCTTACTGCGCGCTGGCACTTAGCTTACTGTTAGTCTGCCCGGCCCTTGCGCAGTACCATTATGTGGCAGGAGGCGAATACTTTATTGACACCGATCCCGGTGTCGGCTCAGGTACTCCGCTGAATGCCGTCGATGGCACTTTTGATAATATCACCGAACAGCTTTCAAAAAACATTACCGGACTCTCTCTTGGTTTGCACACACTGAATATCAGGGTGCGTGACAACAATGGTAACTGGGGGCCTGTATTCACTACCGTGATCAAAAAAGATCCGGCGGTAACCGCACGGCTCATGAATATCACCCAGGGTGAGGTTTTCTGGGATGCTGATCCGGGTGAGGGTAACGGTGTTGCCCTGATTGCTTTTGATGGTAATTTTAATGATGCCCTGGAAAAAGTATCGAGCAGCACATTTTCTCCACCTCTCACTTCCGGTATACATTCTCTGAATATTCGCGTAAAAGGCCATGATAACACCTGGAGCCAGGTATTTACGACTGTTGTAAGAGTTGATCCGGCCATTACAGCACGCGACATCCGGATAGCAGCCGGCGAAGTATTTTTTGATTCCGATCCGGGAGAAGGAGCAGCAACACCACTTATTGCATTCGATGGTAATTTTAATAATGCACTCGAACAAGTAATGACCGGCACACTCAATGCGCCGAACATCACCGGACTGCACACACTGAACATCCGGGTACGCGGGCCTGATGGAACCTGGGGCCCTGTATTTACCACGGTAACAAGAGTTGATCCATTACCCGATACGAAAATTGTAAAAATCACAGCCGGTGAAATTTTTTATGACAGCGATCCGGGAGAAGGCCTGGCAACCCCCCTGCTTGCTTTTGATGGTAATTTTAATAATGCCCTGGAAACGGTAAGCAGCAGCAATACCGGTGCTTCTTTATCCATCGGACTTCATACGCTTAATATCCGGGTTGTTGGAAATGATGGGGAATGGAGCCCTTTGTTTACTACCGTGATTGTGGCAGATACCGCATTACCTGTACCTGATATTCATATTTCTGCAGGAGAATTCTGGTGGGATGAAAATCTTGCCGGCGCCGTTCCTTTGATCTCATTTGACGGCACCTTTAATGATGCTTTGGAGACGGTAATAAATAATGCTGCATTGATCCCCCCTTCAGAAGGATTTCATAAAATGAACATTCATGTAATGGGACTGGACGGCAACTGGAGCAATACCTTTTCTACCATTGTAAGCGTCGAGCAGCCTATTACAGCGGGGAGTTTTCAGATTACCCTGGGAGAATTCTGGTGGGATAATGATTCCGGCAATGCCATTGCGTTGATTTCATTCGACGGAACCTTCAATGATGCATTGGAATCTGTTATCAACAACGGGCAGTTGTTCCCGCCTTCCGCCGGTTTCCATAAGCTAAACATACGTGTGAAAGGTTTTGACGGAAGTTACAGTAATACCTTAAGTACGATCATCAGTGTGGAACAACCCATCACTGCAAATGATATTAAAATCATTACTGCACAATATTGGTGGGATGCAGATAGCACGAATGCTCAAAATATGCTTGCATTTGATGGCAGCTTAAATAATGCACTGGAACAATTAACCGCATCACCAAATACCATATTAACGGGTTCAGGATTTCACCTCCTGAATATTCGTGTCAGAGGAATCGATAACGGCTGGAGTAATATCATGAGATCGCTGGTTTTCATTGATCCTTGTATCTCTTCTCCCGTTGTTTCCGTAACTCCATCCACACCGCAACAGATTTGCACAGGTAACAGTGTATTGCTGAGCGCCGTGCCCAACAACCTGGTGAGTTATACCTGGATACGTGGAACCGAGACGGTAGGAAGTGGCGCCACTTACGCAGCTTCTGAACCCGGCTTTTACAAAGTAATCGGTTATGATGTCAATGGCTGCCCCGGACAATCGGCTTACGTGCAGGTTGATACCACTTCTGCCAACAGTGTAACGATTACTCCGCTGAGTGCTACCACCTTTTGCGAAGGAAGCAATGTTACACTGGTCGCTTCGGGGGGATTCTCCCAGTATACCTGGAGTAACGGCGCCACCACACAATCTATCAACGTAACTACGGCAGGCGATTATTCAGTTACCGGAACTTCCGGTGCAGGTTGCGTTGCCGTATCATTACCGACAACGGTTACTGTAAATCCAAATCCTTCCATACCTTCAATCGCTATCGGCGGGCCTACTGAATTTTGTATTGGCGGAAGTGTGTTGTTAACCTCTTCAGCAGCAAACAGCTACTTATGGAATGACGGTGGAAGTACCACACAATCTATAAATGCAACAAGCACGGGAGCTTATTACGTTACTGTCAGCAATGAATTTGGCTGCCAGGCAACGAATGCAGTGCCTGTAGTAGTTAATGTTCACAATCCGACCATCAGCGTTTATCCGGCCGGGCCACTTACTGTCTGCAATTACAACCAGGCATCACTGGCAGTGATTGCTAACGGTACCGGTTTATCTTTCCAATGGATGGACAATGGCAGTGATATCAGCGGTGCAACCAGTGCTACATTCAATACAACAGTTGCCGGTAATTATTCTTGTCGTGTAACGGATGTTATAGGATGTACCGCAACTTCCAATGTGGTGGCAGTCAATTTTGTCGCACCACCGGTGGTTTCCATTGTGCCCTCCGGCCCCACCAATTTCTGCAGTACCGGCAGTGTGGAGTTAACCGCTTACCCTTCAGGGCTGAATTATTACTGGAGCAATGGGGCGTTTACACAATCAATCACCGTATCTGCTCCCGGAAACTATAATGTGAATGTTACAGATGCCAACGGATGTTTCGCCTCAGGAACACCGGTAACCATTACCGTTTCTTCTCCGCTTAACGGTTTTACGGCAGATAGCATAGAACGTTTTCTGCCCGATAATGGCACGGTGCAATTTAATTCCAGCACCAATGGAACCATTACCGCGTATAACTGGAATTTCGGGGATGGCGGCACCTCAACAGATGCCAATCCTGCACATACCTATACCCAATCAAGTGCACCGGGTTACTATTCTGTAAAGCTATCAGCTACCAATAGCGAAGGCTGCACCGATTCATTGATTGCCACGAATATGATCCGTGTTTGGGATGAGTTCCCGAATTCAACAACCACCTTCTACACATATTCATCCGTTGATGTTACCAATGCTTCATTTATTTCGGCAATGAATGGCTGCGTAGTGCAACCCAACGGTCAAGTGTATTTCACCAGCAATGGAGGTGATACCTGGACCTACCTGGGATTGCCTTGCACCTGTCACCTGAATGGCGTAAGTTATGTTGGAAATCAGGATAGCAGTGCCATCTGGATTGCGGGTGAAAATGGATTTACGGCTGTCAACTATACCGGCACGCCCGGTGGTTGGATTACCTACGTAATTCCATGCGGATGTGATATTTCCAATATCTATTTCAGCAGTCCCAATAATGGTTATGCTGTTGGAACCAATGGCCAGGTATGGTTCTGGAATGGTACAGTATGGGGAAACATTTCTCCCGGAATTTCCAATAGCTTCTACGCAGTCAACTATTGGGGAGGATATCTCTGGGCTGTTGGCTATGGTGGTGTGATCTACCAGTATCAGCCCGGTATCGGCTGGATCAACATTGTTTCCGGCACGGTTTATAATTTATACAGCATCAGTTTCGGTTGTACCTGTGTGGGTGGCGGCTATGGCGGAACAGGATACGGTGGCGCAGGTATTGGTGTTGGCGCCAACGGAACCATCATCATCAGCAATGATGGCGGAAACTCCTGGAACAATTCTTATTCAGGCACTACGTATGATCTCACCAGCGCGTATGTGATTGACTCATTGCACATGATCTGTGTCGGGCAAAACGGTATTGTTCTTACTACTTCGGATTGCGGCCTTACCTGGGTGCCCTGGAGCATTGGCAATACGGAAGATCTGACCAGTGTGACTGCCAATGGCTGTATTGCCTACATTACCGGCAACAATGGTGGTGTTTATACGTTCCCGATCGATTTCAATGCCGCTCCTCCAGCATTCACCCTTTCAAATGATACTGTTTGTGCCGGAAGCTATGCCACCCTTAGCGTGGTAAATCCCAAAGTAGGAAGCGCCTACATATGGAGCAACGGAAGTGCAGGCAGCACACTGGTGACCAATGTGGCCGGTATCTACACAGTTACGGAATATTCCCTATGTGATACCCTGGTATCTGCACCTCAAACAATTTTTCAAAGTACTCCTGTTGCTACGATTACGGCCAGCGGTTCAACCAATCTTTGCGGAAGTGAAACGGTAACCCTTACTGCCAGCAACGGCGTGAGTTACCTGTGGAGTAATGGTGCCATTTCAAATGCCATTGTAGTAAATGATGCAGGCAATTACAGTGTGATTGTAACAGACGCAACCGGTTGTGTTGCAGTGGCTGATCCGGTAATCGTAACAGCCACCAGTCCGTTGAATGGATTTACTGCAGATAGCACCGAGCGGTTTCTGCCTGGCAATGGTGCTGTACAGTTTAATAGCAGCACCAATGGCAATATTGTTTCTTATCTCTGGAATTTTGGTGATGGAAATACTTCAACACTTGCCAATCCGGTTCATACGTATGCCAGCGCAAATGCTCCTAACTTTTTTACGGTGAGCTTAAAAGTTACGAATGATGAAGGCTGTTCCGACTCCATTACTATCGTAAACATGATCAGGGTATGGAACAAGTTTACCTGTACAGGAACGACATTTGCTTCCTATTCAACAGTTGATGTCAACAACGTTTCATTCATCTCTTCACTTTACGGATGTGTGGTTCAACCTGACGGACAGGTTTATTCCACCTACGACGGTGGAACCACCTGGCTCTCTCTTGGACTGCCTTGTACCTGTTCGCTCAGTGGCGTAAGTTATACTGGAACACAGGGAAATTCAGCAATCTGGATTGCCGGAGAAAACGGTTTCACGGCAGTAAATTATTCCGGAAATCCGGGCGACTGGACAACTTATATCATTCCCTGCGGATGTGATATCAAGAATATTTACTTCAGCAATCCGAATAACGGATACGCTGTGGGTACCAATGGACAAGTATGGTTCTGGAATGGCGTGATATGGTCGAATATCTCTCCGGGTGTTTCCAATACTTTTTATGGTATCAATTACTGGAATGGTTACCTGTGGGTAGTTGGCTACAATGGAATCATCTGCTATTACCAGGCAGGAACCGGATGGGTTGCGGTGAACTCCGGTGTCGTGTATGACCTCTACTCTATAGCATTTGGCTGTACGTGTCCGGGTGGTGGATTCAGTGGTGGTGGTTATGGCGGCGTAGGTTGTGCTGTGGGCGCTAATGGAACTATCTCCATCAGCAACGATGCGGGCGGATCATGGCATGCATGCAATTCAGGAACTACCTATGACCTGACCGGAGTGATTGTAATTGATTCCCTGCATATGATTTGTGTCGGACACCATGGCATCATTCTCACTACTTCTGACTGTGGATTAACCTGGGTTCAATGGAGTGTCGGTAACACAGAAAATTTAACCGGCATTACTGCCAATGGTTGCCTGGCGTATATCACGGGAGAAAGCGGACAGGTGTACACATTCCCGGTTGACTTTGATGCTATTCCTCCTGCATTCACCGCGACGGAGGATACTGTTTGTGGAGCAAGCTATTCAACGCTCAGTGTCACCAATCCAAGAGTAGGCAGTGAGTATACCTGGAGCAACGGTGCAACAGGCACATCTGTTTCTGTAAATACGGGTGGTGAGTATTTTGTTACCGAATATACCAGCTGTGATACCCTTGTTTCTTCTTCAATAACCATTTATGGCGGTGTTTCTACACCGGTAATTACAGCCTCAGGGTCTACCAACCTCTGTGGCAGCGAAACAGTAACCCTTACCTCCAGCAGCCCTGTCAATAACCTGTGGAGTAATGGCGCTACCACTGATTTCATAGTAGTAAGTGCCGCCGGCAGTTACACAGTAACCGTTACGGGTTCAGGTGGTTGCACAGCAACATCAGACGCAGTGATTGTTAGCAGCAGCAGCCCTTTAAATGGATTTACCGCAGACAGCCTCGAACGGTTCCTGCCGGGCAATGGAACTGTTCAGTTCAACAGCAGTACCAATGGCAACATCGTTTCTTATCTCTGGAATTTTGGTGATGGCAATACTTCGACTCTTGCCAATCCTACACATACTTATACCGTTGCAAATGCCCCTAACTTCTTCAGCGTAAGCTTAAAAGTGACAAATGATGAAGGTTGCACAGATTCAATTACTATAACTAATATGATCCGGATCTGGAACAAATTCGATTGCACACCAACCAACTTCGTTTCCTACTCAACAGTTGATGTACATAATGCTTCATTCATTTCGGCACAATATGGTTGTGTGGTACAACCCGACGGACATGTTTACTCCACCCTCGATGGTGGTTCTACCTGGTTGTCGCTTGGATTGCCTTGTACCTGTTCGCTCAGTGGCGTAAGCTATACAGGAACACAGGGAAATTCAGCAATCTGGATAGCCGGCGAAAATGGCTTTACGGCAGTAAACTATTCCGGAAATCCGGGCGACTGGACAACTTATATCATTCCCTGCGGTTGCGATATCAAGAATATTTACTTCAGCAATCCAAATAACGGTTACGCTGTTGGCACCAACGGACAGGTCTGGTTCTGGAATGGTGTGTTGTGGTCGAACATTTCTCCCGGTGTACCGAATACGTTCTATGGTGTCAATTTCTGGAACGGCTACCTCTGGACGGTGGGTTACAATGGCATCATCTGCTATTACCAGGCAGGAACCGGATGGGTAGCTGTGAATTCCGGTGTGGTATATGACCTATATGCCATTGCATTTGGCTGTACCTGTCCGGGTGGCGGATTCAGTGGTGGTGGTTATGGTGGGGTGGGCTGTGCTGTTGGAGCCAATGGCACCATTTCCATCAGCAACGATGCCGGAGGATCGTGGCATGCATGTAATTCAGGAACTACCTATGACCTGACCGGAGTAATTGTAATTGATTCCCTGCATATGATTTGCGTGGGGCATTATGGTATCATTCTCACTACTTCTGACTGTGGATTAACCTGGGTACAATGGAGTGTTGGAAATACTGATGATCTCTTAAGCATTTCTGCAAACGGATGTCTTGCTTACATCACCGGAAGAAGCGGCAGGGTATACACTTTCCCTGTAAACTTTGATCCTGTTCGTCCAACGTTCACTGCTTCCATTGATACGGTTTGCGCCACCAGTTATTCAACTTTAGCCGTAACCAATCCTAAAGTAGGAAGCGAGTATTTGTGGAGTAATGGCAGCACCGGCAATTCCATTATTGTAAATACAGGTGGAAGTTATTTCGTAACCGAACAAACTTATTGCGATTCACTGATTTCTGATTCTCTTATAATTATCGAAGGAGTGGAAATGCCGGTGATTACCGCTAGCGGGTCAACCAGTCTTTGTGGCAATGGAACAGTGACACTTACCTCCAGCAGTGCGTCCGGTTACTTGTGGAGTACCGGGGCGACAACTGATTTCATAGTTGTGAACACTGCCGGAAGCTACAGTGTGACGGTAACAAATAGTTCCGGCTGCAGCGCTGTTTCTGAACCGGTGGTGGTGACCAACACTTCGCCATTGAATGGATTTAGCGCCGACAGTCTTGAGCGCTTCCTGCCGGGAAGCGGAACAGTTTATTTCACCAGTAATACGAACGGCAACATTGTTTCTTATCTGTGGGACTTTGGCGATGGCAACACTTCAACCGATGCCAATCCGGTTCATACCTATTCATTGGCCAATGCGCCGAACTTCTATACCGTGAAACTTATCGTGACGAATGATGAGGGTTGCACAGACTCTATCACCACATCCGGCATGATCAGGGTATGGAACATATTTGCACACAGCGTCACGGCATTTGGCTCCTATTCATCTGTTGATGTAATCCATGCTTCGTTCATTTCTTCATTGCATGGATGCGTTGTTCAGCCAAACGGCGAAGTCTATTCCACATCAGATGGCGGCACAACATGGTTATCGCTGGGGTTACCTTGTACCTGTCACCTGAATGCAGTGAGCTATACGGGTATACAGGGAAACAGCGCCATCTGGATAGCCGGCAATGGCGGCTTTACAGCGGTAAACTACACCGGCTCACCCGGTGACTGGATTACCTATTTGATTCCCTGTGGTTGCGACATCAAAAATATTTACTTCAGCAATCCGAATAACGGTTATGCTGTTGGTACCAATGGACAGGTATGGTTCTGGAATGGCATATTGTGGAGCAATATTTCACCTGGAGTTACGAATACCTTCTATGGTGTGAATTTCTGGAACGGCTACTTGTGGACCGTCGGATACAATGGCATCATCTGCCGCTACCAACCAGGTATTGGCTGGATTGCCGTAAATTCCGGTGTGCTTTATGACCTGTATGCCATCGCATTTGGTTGCACATGCCCCGGAGGCGGATTCCATGGCGGTGGCTATGGCGGCGTTGGTTGTGCCGTTGGCGCAAACGGAACCATCTCCATCAGCAACGATGCCGGAAACTCCTGGCATGCCTGCAGTTCAGGAACTACCTATGATCTCACCGGTGTAATCGTGATCGATTCCTTACACATGATTTGCGTAGGCCATCATGGTATTATACTTACCACTTCAGACTGCGGTGTGACCTGGATCCCGTGGAGCATCGGCAATACGGATGACCTTCTCAGTATCACGGCTCATGGTTGCCTGGCTTATATTACCGGAAGAAGTGGCAGGGTATATACCTTCCCAGTCCATTTTGATGCCCTTCCTCCTTCATTTACCATCTCTGCTGATACCATTTGCGCGAATGATTATGCCACACTCAGCGTAGACAATCCGCAGGTAGGCAGTGAATATGTATGGAGCAATGGTAGTACCGGTAATTCCATTTCGATAAACACGGCCGGAGCATACTTCGTTACGGAACAAACATTTTGTGATACGATTGCTTCCGCGCAAAGCATTTCATTGGTTGTCTTGCCGGTATTCACCTATTTCCGCGATGCGGATCAGGATGCATATGGCAATGCAGATAGCAGTATACAATCCTGCAGCCCGGTTGAAGGTTATACAACGGACAGCACTGATTGTAACGATGCCGACTATGATGTAAATCCCAATGCCATAGAAACAACAAATGGTATCGATGACAACTGTGACGGTCAGATTGATGAAGGCCCTTGCCAGATTCCGACGGGCCTTACCCATTCTATGATCACTGCAACAAGCGCTTTGGTAAGCTGGAATGCGGTACCCGGCGTGGTGAAGTACAAAATTCAATACGGACTCGCTACACCTAATACCACCTGGTATCCCAAGAGTACGTTTGCTCCATCCACGTCCATACTGATTACGGGGTTGAATCCATCCACGGAGTATAAATGGAAAGTGCGGAGCATCTGTCCGGCTGAAAAGACGGTGTTCTCACCGCTCGACCGGTTCACCACTTCTGCGCTTAAGCAGGATAACATGCCCGACCAGTCAAATGAAGTCACTGTATTTGAAGTTTATCCCAACCCGAATGATGGCCACTTCATTATCGATTTCTCGCTGGCTTCCAGGGAAGATGAACCGGTCATACTGCAGATCACAAACCTGGTTGGACAGATTATTTATGAAGAAAAAGTAACCCTTACCGATGGTATTTTATGGAAAGAAATTGAGTTGTTCGATTATCAAAAAGGAGTCTTCATGCTCCGTGTAATGGTTAATGAAGCAACCTTTACAAAAAAACTGGTGATAGCGGAGTAAAATCCCCTTCATGGTTTTTAAAATCCGGAACTGATCATGCAGTTCCGGATTTTTTTTGTGCGCTTAAACGGCTTTGAAAACGGAAACGCTGCATATAATTGTTACTTTCGCATGCAACAGTAACCGCTGCTAACTCATGTCTAAACGGTTTGGCACCATAGCACACCTGCTTACCGGTTTTGTGCTGGTATTAAAAGGCTATGCAAAAATTACCGACCATTATCCGGTTACAGGAAGTATTATACTGGTATTTGGCCTTGCTATTTTTGGTTATGTCTATTATGAAAAAAGGCAACAATTGCATAGTCAGCATCTCCAGATGCTTGTTCACTTTTTTGAAGGACTTGCCTTGCTGTTTACGACGTATGTTTACATTGATGAAGGCAAATCTTATATACAATATGTGACATTCGCAGCAGGGATCGGCATGTTTGTAACTGTTTACATACTCTATAGAAAACAGAAAAAGCAAATTCTTCCTGCTGAAAGCAACCCGGTACTGGAAAGCCCTGCTATATATGAATCAATTGATACAGCGCCAACGGTTTCTGCTCCGGAGGAAGAGCAACAGGAAACGAAATAAGTGCGCTGTAAAAATTATTAAACGACCTCAGTAAATGATCTGGAAAAAACCCATCGACCTGCAATCACTAAATGAATGGCATCAAAACACGATGCAGCAACATATTGGCATTCAGTTTACAGAAATAGGTGAAGATTACATTAAAGCAACCATGCCCGTTGATCACCGTACCATGCAACCAATGGGATTATTACATGGAGGTGCATCCGTTGCCCTTGCAGAATCGCTCGGCAGTGTTGCTTCGGTATTATGTGTTGATCCTGAAAAACAAACCGTTGTCGGATTAGAAATTAATGCGAACCACATCAAAACAGCTAAGGAAGGCATCGTAACCGGAATTACGAAGCCTATACACCTTGGCCGAAGTACACAGGTATGGGAAATCCGCATTTATAATGAAGCGGAACAGCTAGTATGCATCAGCAGAATAACCAATGCCATCCTGGAGCACAAGAAATCCGCTACTTAAACTTCAATTTAAAATAGAGTATCACGAGGCACAAGGCCAGGGTAAGCGCATTGGCCGCAATGATTGGTACGCTGTTTACCCTCAAACCATAAAACAGCCAAAGGGTAACGCCCAGCGAAAATATGCCAAACATGCTCAGCGAAAGATCGCTGGCAGATCTTGAGCGCCAGGTCTTGATTACCTGCGGCAGGAAAGAAACCGAGGTCAGCGCACCTGCAATCAATCCCAAAGCATCATTAGTATTCATGCGAATCATTTAAGGGTATACGTTACGGTTATTTCACGTGATCAAAGGAAACAGCAGGGCCGTCCGATTTCTATTCACCTGCCGGCCCCGGTCCGGTATCAGAAAAAGTTAAACATGGCCACCAGCAAAAACTGCAACACCAGCATACCATCCACCACGAAAATGTAATAGTAATCTGACCTGCGCGGATTTGTTTTTGAAACAACAAAGTAGGTGGCCCATGCGGAAAGCAGCATGGCCAGCCCGACTCCAAAGCGCTGCTCAAGCAGAAAATAATGCAACGTGCAAACCAGCGCAAACAGGATGCTGATATACTTGTATAGTTTTTGTGTAAATGCCATTCCATAACGGATAGGAATGGTTTTTAATTCGTCCTTGGCATCGAAGGCAATATCCCGGGCATCAAAACAAACGGCAATCAAAAAAATAAACAAGATCCGCTCCAGTATAATCAACAGGAAACCATAATCTGTCAGTGGAATTCCGGCATTTACCGCCGGCAGCAAAGCCGTTGCAACAGACCAGGCAAGCACAATCATCAGTGATTTGTACATCCACAGATTTCTCAGCCGGTGAAATTTCTTTCCATACCGGATGATGGGAAGCTCATATAAAACCGAAGTTGCTGCCAGTGCCGCTAAAACCGCAAACACCGTCAAGGTGGTTTGAAATACAAAAAAAGCAACACCGCCCGCACCAATTATTGCCAGCATAAGTATGGTAAACCAATGTTTCGCTGACCAGGCTGTTATAAGGCCATAATCTTCAGGCCGAATACGTTTATAGTTTAGCAAACGGTGCAAATTGTATAATGACAACGTTGCAAAAAAAACCAACAGCGAAAGCCCATCCAGCTTTAAAGGTACACCCAGCAGCAAGTAGGTTTCAAGAAAAAGAGAGAAGGCGCAAAGTGCAATAATGACATTACCAAAGATGAATGGGTTCAGTATTCGCTTCAAAAGAGCATATATGTTCTCAGGCATTAAGTTCTTGTTTACAGCGAATAGTAGGAAGTCGTTAGTCGGAAGTAGTGAGTCGGAAGCCGGAAGCAGTTAGCCGGAAATGGCAAAAATCTCATCATGAACACAGCGATTCAACCATTCAACCATTTAACAGTTCAACCATTTAACAGTTCAACAATTTAACAATTCAATTCCCAACCCTCCCCTACAACGGAATATTCCCATGTTTCTTACGCGGCCGTTTGTCCACTTTGTTTTCCAGCAATGAAAAAGCCCGAATCAGTTTCTTCCTGGTTTCTTCCGGCCTGATTACTTCATCAATATAACCATGCGCGGCGGCACCATATGGATTGGCAAATTTCTCCGAATACTCCGCTACTTTTTCTTCCAGCTTTTTCTCTTTATCAGCTGCCGCACTTATCTCCTTTCGAAAGATGATTTCTGCAGCACCTTTGGCACCCATAACGGCAATCTCCGCAGCAGGCCAGGCATAATTCATATCTGCACCGATGTGTTTGGAATTCATCACATCATAAGCGCCGCCATATGCCTTCCTGGTAATAACGGTTACACGCGGAACCGTTGCCTCACAAAATGCATAGAGCAACTTGGCCCCATTGCTGATAATTCCATTCCATTCCTGATCGGTGCCCGGCATAAAACCCGGAACATCTTCGAGCACCAGTAATGGCACATTAAAAGAATCGCAGGTGCGCACAAACCGGGCTCCTTTGGAAGACGCCTTGATATCGAGTACACCAGCCAGCACGGCCGGCTGATTGGCCACAATGCCTATACTTCTTCCTCCTAACCTTGCAAAACCCACAACGATGTTCTCGGCAAACTGTTCGTGTACTTCCAGGAAACTTCCTTCATCCACCAGTCCCGTAATCACCTCTTTCATATCATACGGTTTGTTAGGATTTTCCGGGATTATACTGTTCAGTTTGGGCCGCAATTCATCTTCTGCCGTGTATGCATATACGGGCGCCGTATCTTCACAATTCTGCGGAAGGTAGGAAAGTATGCTTTTTATTTTCTGAATACAGTCAGCCTCATTATGCGACGTGAAGTGCGTAACACCTGACTTCGTAGCATGTGTTATGGCACCTCCCAATTCTTCAAAGGAAACTTCTTCATGGGTTACTGTTTTTACTACGTTTGGTCCCGTAACAAACATGTAAGAAGTATTTTCAACCATCAGCACAAAATCTGTGATGGCCGGTGAATACACGGCACCGCCCGCACAGGGACCCATGATGGCAGATATCTGCGGCACCACCCCCGAAGCCTGCGTATTTCGGTAAAAAATATCCGCATAGCCGCCCAGCGATACAACACCTTCCTGTATGCGTGCTCCACCACTGTCATTCAACCCAACAATAGGTACGCCGTTCTTCATCGCCATATCCATAATACGTACAATCTTGGCTGCATGTGTTTCAGAAAGAGATCCTCCAAAAACGGTGAAGTCCTGCGAGTAAACATATACCATCCTGCCATTTACGGTACCATATCCGGTAATCACACCATCACCAAGGTAAACGTCTTTCTGCATACCAAAATCGGTGGAACGGTGCGTAACAAACATGCCGGTTTCTTCGAAAGAACCTTCATCCAGCAACAACTGAATGCGTTCACGCGCGGTCAACTTGCCCTTTTTATGCTGATCTTCAATTCTTTTTAGTCCGCCGCCTTCTTTGGCTTTGGCAATCTTTTCTTCCAGCACTTCTAACTTAGCTGCGGTCATATCCTGTTATTTTTTTGCTTTTCTGTTTATAATAGATTTCCAATGAATGTATGTTTCACACCTATAGAAGGCGCTTTGCACACTCTGCAAAGTACTTTAATGTACTTACTTGTTAAATGATCGTTGTCGTTTTTTGTTTTTTTTGTGTTTATCAAATATGCAAATCCGGTATCCCCGCTAAGATAGAATTAAATCGGTTTCGTGGAATTTAACCTAACTTGTATTTTTATGCCCTACAATCTTACCAACCATGCTACAGCAGTACCTAGCGAATCAGTTTGAAGGCGCACTGATACAGTTAAAAAATGAAATCAACAGTTACACCCATAAAGAGGACCTCTGGAAACTGAAAGGAGATATAAAAAATTCGGGTGGCACGCTTGCCTTGCACCTGATCGGAAATCTGCGTCATTTTATAGGCATGGCATTGGGCAACAGCGGTTTTGTAAGGAACAGGGAAGCTGAGTTCAACGACAGAAATGTCCCCACTTCTGCAATTATGAAAGCGGTTGATGAGCTTACCTATAGCGTTAAAACCACCATCAGTCAACTCACCCAGGAACAGTTATACGGGGAATACCCCTTGAAAGATGGTAAGCCTGCTAAGATTACTGTTGAACGGCTCATTCAGTTGTTCGGGCACCTGCAGTATCATATCGGGCAAATCAACTATCACCGAAGATTGCTTGAAGCACCGGTAAGCCTTCAGGATGGCGTTGAAAAATTAGAGAAAAGAAGGTAGCTTGAAACTGCGGTCTCTGCTCTGGCAAATTTCTTCCAATTTTCAGGAGAAGCTTTATTGAAATGCTTGCAAGCCTGTGGAATAAGAAAGTTTGCTATAACTTCTTTTCCATCCACGAACCATTTTTCAGATACCAAGCACACATCAGGAATGTAACCATCCAGTACAGCGATTCCGCAAGCCATATAACCGGCAGGCTCCACTGTAGAACCACCGCCGCAATAAGCGTATACGCCACATACATTACAATAGCGATCGCTTCAATGAGCAATGAAACTTTGGTGGCTCCGGTGCCACTTACAGCGAAAATTGTCAATATGGCAAAGGAGAAAAGTACGATTGCCAGTGTTAGGGTGCGAAGGGTAGGAACACTATCCAGTATCAGTACCTGGTCATTGGTATAAACTGACAGCATCAGGGAAGGAAAAAAGTTAATGAAAATACTGAAAAGCGCGGCAAAGCCCATGCTGATGTGAGCCACACGCCTGATCAATGGAATAACATCTGCATGCCTGCCTTGCCCAATGAGGTTACTCGTCATTGAATTGACTGTAGAAGCCAATGCCCATACCGGTATACCGTAAAATGTATAGATACTTCTTACCAGGTTGGAGATGGCCAGCGAGTGTTCCCCCAGGTGTTCGATAGAAATAAAAAACAGCCACCATGATCCCACGCTGATAATCTGCTGAAAAATCAATGGCGTGGAGAGATTCAGCATGCTGAATATCAACGTAAGCTTCACTTTGGCAAATTGAAACAGGTGATACTCCTTCCTGAATTTCTTAACAATAAAAAACAGGATGAAAACCAGCGTAACGGTAGCTTCGGCAATGGCTGATGCCAAACCTGCCCCACCAATACCCATAGCCGGGAAACCCCAGTTACCAAATACAAGGCAATAGAGAAACAGGATATTCATGGTCACCATCACACCGGTTGTCCATACGGTAACGCGTGTATTACCAATGCCAATGAAAAAGGACATAAAGCAGGAGTTCAGCAAACCGAATAAAATGCCAAACGACCGGTAATGCAGAAATGTATTGGTCTTTTCCAATACTTCTTTTGAATCTATGATAGCTGCCAGGATACTTCCGGATACATACTGCATTAATATAAACTCTGCTGCACCCAACAACACGATCAGCCTCAACTGATGATCCAGCACTTCACCGATGGCTGCCTGCCTGCCTTCACCCTTCCTTCTAGCCACCATTACCTGCATACCGATATTCATTGCATATCCGATATTGAACAACAGGAAATAATAGATGCCTCCGATAGCACTGGCCCCTAACTCAACCTCTCCTATCCGGCCGATGAAAGAAGTGTCAACGAGATAAATAAGATTTTGCCCCAACGATCCAAGCATGATAGGCCAGGCAATGGAGAAAATATTACGGTAAGAAGTGTATGGGTGAGGCACAGTAATAAATGAGCGGCGAAGATAATTATACCGGGCAGACTCTATACTGGATTAATGCTTTTGGGTGTATGACGATTCGTTCATCTTGTCAAACAAGGGTTGGTGGATCAAATTGCTAAATGGTTAAATGGTTAAATGGTTAAATTGTCAAATTGTTAAATTGTTAAATTGTTGCGGCGAAGCCGATCACTTACTACTCTGTATTCACCAAGCTACTTCACGCACTTACTAAACACACAATAATCTATTTCCAATTTGTCGAACACCCATGTTTTCAGGTTTTCTCTTTTCATAATTTGATTAATTAGGTCCCAAGTCTTTCGTCTTACATCTTAAGTCTTACATCTTAAGTCTTACACCTTAAGTCTTACACCTTAAGTCTTACACCTTAAGTCTTACA
>CAZGBP010000034.1:0-14262 GCA_964524035.1 uncultured Bifidobacteriaceae bacterium | reverse complement strand
CTTAAGTCTTACACCTTAAGTCTTACACCTTAAGTCTTACACCTTAAGTCTTACATCTTAAGTCTTACATCTTAAGTCTTACGTCTTACGTCTTACATCTTACGTCTTGCATCCTGGCTCCTTGTTCCTGGTTCCTGCCTCCTGCCTCCTGCCTCCTGAATCCTGAATCCTGCCTCAAAAAAATCAACGCAGCCAATAAAAAAGGGCCTTCCATAGAAAGCCCTTCATTTGGGTGGATGATGGGGCTCGAACCCACGACCCTCAGCTCCACAAACTGATGCTCTAACCAACTGAGCTACAACCACCGTTTGAACTGCAAATATAATTGAAATCAATTGTCCTCCGAATAGAAATTCTTGGCGGCCGGTTACGACCCGTAAAGTTCTGCGACCTTACTCCAGTTTACCACATTCCAGATATCGGCAAGATAGTCTGCACGTTTATTCTGGTGTTTCAGGTAATAGGCATGCTCCCAAACATCAATTCCCAATACCGGCTTCCCCTTGTCTTTGCTAATATCCATCATGGTATTATCCTGGTTTGGTGTGGTAACAATCGATAATTTACCATTGTTATCCGTAACCATCCAAACCCATCCTGAACCAAAAACGCCCATGCCTGCCTTGCTGAATTCTTCTTTAAACTTGTCAAAACTCTCCCATTTGGCAATCATGGCGTCTTTTAACTTTCCGGAGGGTTGTTGCGTTGCCTTCGGGCCGATTACCTGCCAGAAAAATGTATGGTTCCAATGACCACCTCCCTGGTTACGCACGGCATTTCTGGAGCCTTCGGGTAATTGTTCAATGTTAGACAACAACGCCTCCAGCGATCTGCCTTTCAGCTCCGGCGATTTTTCAATGGCAGCATTCAGTTTATCTACATAGCCCTGGTGGTGTTTTGAATAATGCACTTCCATCGTTCTTGCATCAATAAATGGCTCCAATGCATTATACGCATAGGGCAAAGGTGCCAGTTTAAATGCACCATCTTCTCCTGAAAAGATGCCCTCCTTTAATCCGGTGCCGGTGGCAACTGCACTATTCCAGTCCAGTGCTAACAGGTTAATGGCACCGGCTGCTGCCAGCGCGCTTGTTTTGATGAACTTACGGCGTGAATGATTTGATTGTGTTTTCATGAGTGAAAAATAGTTGATGTTTGAAATGAATGAATCTGATTGCTTTCAGAGAGGCTAAATTGGGTAATTTTACGCGATAAAAGTAAAAGAGGATGTTAATGGTCGAAAAATGATGAGGTAATATCATCCGCCATGAAGTATAAGTGAAATGGTACAACTGATTTAGATTGAATGAAAACCGGAAAGCTGAAGGAAATAGAATGGAATGTAGAAGGGATGACCTGTTCCAGTTGCGCTAATACAGTTACTAAATTCCTGGAAAAGCGCGGTATGAAAGAAGTTTTTGTTGACTTTGCATCTGGCGCTGTTAAATTTCAACCAATCGGCTCTTATAATACCGAAGAACTGTCTGCAGGGATCGGGCGATTGGGATATCGTGTCAGGTCAGGGGCCGTTGAAACAGGTACAGGCCGGTGGACCTGGCCTCCTTCGCTCGAAACAAAATTCTACCTCTCGCTTGTATTTACGATTCCTTTAATGCTGCATATGGTCCTGCCCGCAGCACTGCTTCATAACCCGACGGTACAATTGATCTTTTGCCTGCCTGTTTTTATGATTGGCACGCAGCATTTTGGCAAGAGTGCCTGGGGTTCTTTGAAAGAAGGCGTACCTAATATGGATGTCCTGATTTTTACCGGAAGTACGGCTGCGTTCGTTTACAGTGTGATCGGACTTTTTGTGTACCATAACCCCGACTACCTTTTCTTTGAAACCTCCGCTTCGATCATTACCCTGGTTTTGCTGGGTAATCTCATTGAAAAAAGATCGGTGAGCAGGACACGGTCGGCAGTAGCTGCATTAACCAAACTGCAGCCACAAAAAGTCAAGCGTATTGATTTTTATGGCGATGAATTATTTGAAGTAGTCACTGAGGTAGCGTACCCCGACGTGCAAACCGGTGATTACCTGTTGGTGAATACCGGCGACAGAATACCCGCAGATGGAACGGTAACATGGGGCAATGGCATGGTGGATGAGTCCATGATTAGCGGGGAAAGCATTCCGGTTGAAAAACAAAAGGGCAGTTCCGTGATTGCCGGCAGTGTGCTTCAGGATGGTACCATCAAGATGAATGCGACCGCTGTGGGCGAAGAAACTGCTTTGTCACATATAATCGATCTTGTAAATGATGCGCAAAGAAACAAGCCCCGCATTCAAAAACTCGCCGACCGGATCACCGCCATTTTTGTGCCTGCCGTACTCACCATCTCTGTGGTAACATTTATTGCAAGTTATTATCTGTTTGACCTTTCTTTTCAACAAAGCCTGATGAGCAGCATCGGTGTGCTGGTCGTATCCTGTCCGTGTGCCATGGGATTGGCTACGCCAACTGCTGTGATGGTGGGAATCGGAAGGGCCGCAAAGAGAGGTATCCTCATTAAAGGGGCACAAACACTGGAAACACTTCCCGTAATAAAGAGGGTCGTATTCGATAAAACAGGAACCTTAACAACCGGCAAATTTAAAATCAACCGGTTGCAAGGGCATTCGGTTGATGAAGCGGAACTGAAAAGCATCCTGGTAAGCCTGGAAAAATACTCTTCTCACCCGATAGCGGTTTCCATTGTTGCATCACTGAAAAGTGTACCTGTTTTTTCGCTGAAAAATATTTCTGAAACTAAAGGCATATCCATAACAGGGTATGATGAAGCGGGAAACAGGTATGAAGCAGGATCCTACAAGATAGCCTCCCCTTTCACCGGCGATCAATCATTTAATGTGTATGTTTTGAAAAACAATGCACTGGCCGGTATGGCAGAGGTTGGAGATGAAATTCGCCCGGAAGCAAAAGCAGCCCTGCAGCAATTAAAGACTGAAGGGATTACAACTGTATTGCTCAGCGGCGACCGCGAAGCAGCGTGCCGCCGGGTTGCAAAGGAACTGGATATTGATGTATGGCATGCCCAAAAGACGCCGGAGCAGAAACTGCAGGCGATTCATGAACTGATGAAGAACGGACCCGTTGCCATGGTGGGCGATGGCGTAAATGATGCGCCGGCCCTTACTGCCGCAACGATCGGTATTTCACTCAGTAATGCAACGCAAATTGCCGTGGATGCAGCACAGATCATCCTGTTGCATAACAACCTCCTGTTGCTTCCGGAAGCGTTTAAAATCAGCAGGCATACCCTGCTAACCATTCGCCAAAATCTTTTCTGGGCTTTCTGTTACAATGTGGTAGCCATTCCCATTGCTGCAATAGGATGGCTGCGCCCGATAGTAGGTGCCGCATCTATGGCATTTTCAGATGTCATGGTAATTGGAAATTCGTTGCGCCTGCGTGTAAAAAAATTATCTTAGCACCAATGCGCAAAAAGATACTGTTTATCACGCGGTGGTATCCCAACAGGGTTGACAAACTCGATGGGAATTTTATTGAAAATCATGCAAGGGCAGTATCCATGGTTGCAGATCTTGCCGTTTTGTATGTCGGTGCCGATCCTTCCATGAGCGACCGGTATTACGACTGCCAGGTTTCCACCGAACACGGCTTTCCGGTTGTCAGGGTATGGTACCGTAACAACGATGTATCTACAAAAATCAATGGCAGAATCATTAAGTTTTTCAGGTACCTGAAAGCCACCCGTATGGCCTGGTTGCAGACGCGTAAAATATTCGGATTGCCCGATGTAAATCACGTTCATATTTTTACGAGGCCGGTATTACTTGCATTTTACTTAAGGTACAAATTCGGCATCCCATTCCTGATCACCGAACACTCCAGCCATTTTGTTCACGACCTGCCGGTTTTGCTGCCGCCGATGAAATGGTTTGCACAATTTGCAGCCAGCCAGGCTAAAATTATTACCGCCGTTTCCAAAACACTGCAGGATGCCATGAACAACTTCGGGCTGCATGGTAGCTATCGAATTATTCCCAATGTGGTATTCATTACGGAAACTGCAGCAAACCAAAAGCCGTCTGAAGATATCGTGAGTATTATTGCCATCGGCGGACTTACTGATTCCAGGAAAAATATTTCCGGACTCATCGATGTATTCTCCAACATCCATACTCAAATACCCGATGCACGGCTTAACATCATTCGACCGGTTCCGGATCAGAAGTTGTATGACAGTGCATCAAACACCGGGCTCCTCCACAATAAAATCTTTTTTCACGACTATCTTTCCAATGAAGAAGTTTACCGTTTGCTCACCTCCTGTTCTTTCCTGGTGGTAAACAGTATTTCTGAAACATTTTCTATGGCTGCGGCAGAAGCCCTGGCATGCGGAAAGCCGGTAATTACAACCCGTTGTGGCGGACCGGAAGAATTCATCAACTCAACTGTCGGAATGCTTATTGACATCAATGCACCCGAACAACTGGCAGAAGCACTGACCGGCATGTATAAACAGTATCAACGGTTCGATCCGGAAATTTTGAAAAGCTATGCGGCCGTAAATTTTTCGGCTGAAGTGGTGGGGAAAAAATTTATGGATATCTATGAAGAGCTTGACCCTTCGAAATAACGCTGGCTGCCAAACCCAGCACGCCTGTTTCACTATTGCCAGCGCGACAAGTCCCTGCCAATCAATTGCTGTAACAAGTCAATCTCTGCTTTCATATTTGCAGTGATAACATCACGCAGCGCTTTGCTCAACGGAGGCCGGACTGTTTGTTTTGAATTGAGCCTCCATAACCAGTACATCAGCCAGTCGCGTCTTTTTGTCTGGTGCGGAAAAACCCATTTGCCTGCTGCTTTAATCCAATAGGGTGTTTGTACCACCATCCGTTTTACAAAACTGCTTCGCGTCTCTTTGCTTGCATTGTAAACGGCAAATGCCGAAGGCAATATTGCATCGACGTGCAGGAACGACAATACTTCAAGATAAATCCTTTCCGTATCGTGTATGAAGTCGTCAAATAGAATCACTTTAACCCTGTTATTGCCAAATAACTCCAGGTACCGTTGCACCTGAGAGCCATAGGCAGCTACCTCATAATAAAACAAGCCTTCAATCGGGCATTTAACGAATGGCGCGATACGTAATCCTTTCTTTCGGTCAGCTTGTGCATCAAGTGCCTCCTTAAAATCAAGTATTGATTCATTGTCATTAAAGACATGATTACTGTGCAATGCATAAAGCATATCCGCAGGATTACGCAGCATGATAATGATCTTGGCCATTGGATTAAACTGCTGTATTTTGCCTGCAGCTACTCCTGAAAGAAGATTCCAGACAGAGACTTCTCCTGCCACCTTTTCATCATGGTAATCGCTGTAATATCCTAAGAACTGTTCTTCATTCAGCAGGGGATACCTGAAATGCAGATCGGTACAAAAGAAATTCAGTTCCTTAATGCGCGGCAGGTAAATCTGCGGATGCTGCCTGAGATAGGCATAGAGAGAGGTAGTGCCGCATTTCGGTGCGCCAACCACGAAAAATCCGGGTCTCACAGCACTATTCATTTGATCCTGAACAAAGTAGAATTAATACCGGTCTTGCGAAATACTGCTATGGCCATGGCCACATTTAGTACCACGTTGTTGCTGGCTGCCGAAATAGCTGCCCCCTCCATTCCATAAACCGGAATCAACAAAAAACTGAGCCCTGTGGTAATGAGCGCACAAACAGCCAATATCTGCATGGCAATCTTATGATGGCCGGTCATGGTAAGCATATAGCCAACAGAACCCGTTGAAAAGTTTACAATCTGCGAAAGTGTAAGCAATATCAAAACGAAGCTGCCCTCTTCAAATTCCTCACCGAAAAGACCAAGAAAAAATTCCGGGTAACATAGAAAACAAAAAATCAGCGGTGCGGAAAAAAGGAAACCAAACCAGAGGCTCCTGGTTATTACCGATTGTAACTCGGATATCTTTCCTTCTGAATATAATTTCGAAATCAATGGTGCCATGACCACATTCAGCGCAAAAAGCATATACCCCTCCAGGTCAGATAACCGGGTGGCAATGGCAAACACGCCCGTTTCTGAGGCACCTCTGAATGATCCCAAAATTAATATCTGCACCTGCGTAAGGTAGAAATAGATCCCGTTCACCATTAACAGCGAAAGTGCTGTCTTATTCCAGGCCGCTTTATCAAATGCCGGTTCTGCACCCAAAACAACGGTGACCACTTTGCGGTTAACAAAGTTATTGCCGGTTAACAATGCCACCAGTATGCTGGCTACACTCATAGTGATTACCATCCACACATTCATGGATGGCCCATAAAAAAAGTACCCAACCCACAGCAGCAGCAGCAGCAACAAGGGCCTCAATACCTTATCCGGTAACTGGCTTAACGTATTAAACTGAAAACTGCGTAACCAGGCAAACCTCAGGTTGATCATCGCAATGATTGGCAAGGCAGGCAGGGCCAGCCACAAACCTCTTCTTAATAAATGGTCTTCAGGATGTTCCAATAAATACGAAAACAGAAACAACACAACGGAAAGAGTAATAGAAATAATCAGTATTCTTTTTGTGGCATAGCGAAAATAGCCACGCATTAATCCCAGTTTATTCTCCACCTTATAGGCAGGAAGTTCCTTTAATGCCAGCTGCTCATATCCCATACAACTGAAAACAGCCAACAGGTTGACCCATGAAAACCCATAACTAAAAATTCCATAGGCAGCGGCACCCAGCAGGTTGGTAATGGTAAGGCTGATCAGCAATGAAGCAATAAGGGAAAATACCTGTATGCTGAAAACAAACAACAGGTCGCGTGCATGCCGGCCCTGCAGCCATTCTCTGATATCAGCAATGGTGATTGATCTGAAGAATGTGAACATTCAAACCGGATGCGAAAAAATGACTGATGTTTGGAAAACAAATAATGTTAAACTGAGGCGGTCAACTCGTGCATTCAACAAATGTAGTAAGCTTCGCACAAAGACTTTGATGAAAAAAATACTTCGTATTCATAATTTTCCTTAACAGGAACGAACAGGAAAGTGAACGCATTGCACTGTAAATAAGGTAAGGGTCAACGAACGAGTGTAACATTGCCCCGTTTGTTTATTTGTGTACCGTCAATCAGGCTTCCTTTCAATTGCCAGATATAGACACCTATTTCCTGATCATCCCCTTCATAGGTGCCATCCCATCCAATATCCTTATTGGTAGTACGGAAAACCATTTGGCCCCAACGATTGTAAATCACGAGATTGACCTCTTCAATTCCATTACCAAGCACCTTAAAAATATCATTCTGTCCGTCATTGTTCGGGGAGAAGGCCGATGGCATATCCATAGTTGGTATAATGATGACATTACACGAATCGTCAACCGTTATTACTACGGTGTCTGTTCCCAGGAAACAGTTATTCACGTCCGTTACACTAACCGTATAAACAATGCTCGTATCCGGAAAACAAAGCGGCTGGCTGCATTCGACGCAACTCAAAAAATCCTCGGGCGACCAGATTACCCCGGTTAGTTGATTTACCGTCAGCACCACGGCATCGCCCTTACATACAGTGGTATCATTCCCGGCAATAACAGGTCCATTATTAGGCCAGACTTTAATCTTGAGTGAATCAAACTGGTTACATCCAAACTGGTCAACGGCATTCAGGTAATAGTTGATGGAGGTTTCCGGTGTGCATACAGGTGTTGCAATAAACGGGTCAGACAGCCAGGTTTCCGGTATCCATTGGTAACTCACTGCGCCGTCTGCAGTGAGTTGCACACTTTCACCATAACATAATGAAGTATCCGGACCAGCATGCAAATCGAAAGGAGGATATATAACAACCGTAACCGAATCTATTGCCCTGCAACCCCCCGGCCCACTTGCTGTTACAGTGTACGTGGTAGTTTCTTCCGGACTTGCAACCGGATTCTGACAGGTAATACAACTTACGCTGCTGGTCGGTGTCCAGTAGTAACTCGATGCTCCAGCCCCCATCAATTGCACGGAATCTCCATAACATACACTGTCACCTTCACCCGCATCAATCACCAACGCACATTCACATTTTATCATACTGATGTCATCAATCCCAAAGTCATTTCCATTCGCATTGTCATTTTTATTAACCAGACACATAGTAACAGAAGTGTTCAATCCCGATACCCACGTTTGTGAAAAATTGTTCCACTGATTTACATTTCCGGGAGCTGATGTTGGGCCGAAAAAAGGAAAGGTATTTAATGTCAACTGTATGGAAGCCGGGCTCTGCCCAACCATTGAAGACACCCAATAACTGATCTGGTAAAATGAATTCGGATCCACCGGAATGGTTTGACACCAAACTGCCGGATCTGAAGAGGTAGCCCCATTCACAATAAGAAAGTTTCCGGTGCCGGTAGTATGATCTGAACCGATAAAAGTGGGCTGATAAACTGAGGGATCGTCAGCAACGGTATACTTACCTTCCGATGTCAGGCAACCCGGAGTAGAACAATAACCATGATCTGAAACAAATCCGGTGTTGCCTGCGCTGAAGTCGCCATTAACCACAATACTCTCTGTCCCCAATTCGAGTCCGGCAGGGCATTGTGCCCTCGACTGTAAATTGATACAGAAACAGGCCGGGAATAAAAACAGACGGGCTAAACAGGTAATCATTCCTCTCATCAACGGCGAAGTTACAGAAAGGAAACTATTTGGCAGCCCGGCCGGAAACAATGATGATTTCCGTTAGCCTTTTCCAAACGATAATGAATACCGCACAACCTTGATTATTAGCCATAGCTAACCAGGATGATCAATGAAACTGATCAATTTCATACTTCAATATGATATTCTTCATTTATGCTGTTTCAATTTTAGTATTCCTTTGCAGGTGGTTTGAACCAGGAGTTCAGCGGATTTATTGTGTTTAATAAAATGTATGTTATGGAGAAAAAAAGAATGCACGCCATTATAGATGCAATTGCCTTTGCCTGCTTTGTTTTTATAACCGCAACAGGTTTGCTGATGCATTACATTCTGCCGCCCGGTTCTGGCCGTTTCATAGAGCTATGGGGAATGGACCGACATCAATGGGGGCAGATTCATTTCTGGATCTCTGTCGCATTTCTTGTGGTGCTGGCACTGCATGTGGTTTTGCATTGGAAATGGATCATAAGCATGGTGAAAGGACGACCGGCAGAAGGTTCAACCTACCGAATAGCCCTTAGCCTGTTGGCAGTTGCAGCGCTGCTTGTCCTTGCTGCCAGCCCGTTTTTTGCAGGGGTAGAACAAACCGGATCATCACCAAAACATCAAAGCAGATCAGATTATTCGCAAAAAAAGCATGCCGACAGCATGGAAAGTCAGCCAATGACACCGGCAGTTCCTGATGAGCATGGTAATCCTGCACCGATATCCGAAAAGAAGAAAGATCAACCGGCTTATGATGAAACCATAAAAGGATCCATGACCTTGCAGGAACTGACCGAAGTAACTGGTATCCCCTACCAGGAGGTACTTAAAGAAATGGGCATACCGGTTGACATTCCGCAAGACGAAAGGTTAGGGAGACTCAGCAAACAATATGGCCTTACCATGGATAGCATGCGAAATACAATAGAAAGTCTGAGGCAACAATAAAGAAATGGTATGCTGCCGGTCCACACTTCACAAGGCCATATACACTGCCTGCTTTAAATCTTATTTCCGGAAACGGATTGCCAAAACAAGCCATATCTTGTTTCAGGATTTCCACTGGTAGTCACGCATCTTCATAACTCATTAATAATATTTACATTTGAGTATCCGGAAAAGCATTTATCAAAATGTTATCTAGAAATATCAGAATCAGCATTTTATTCCAAATTACCTGCTGGACCATTGCAGCATGGTTGTACATGGTATATCGGGTTGCGGGGCTGGCGGAATACGAACGCATCCGGGTGATTGAACCCATTCGGTATCATGTAGTTTTTATTCAAAGTACCATGGCCGGTATTGCAATCGGTTTTGTTCTGGGGATTCTGGATGTTTTCCTGGCAAAAAGCGGGCTGCGTAAACGCTCTTTCGGATTTCTGGTAATGGTGAAAGGATTTATTTATATAGGAACGATCATCGTTGTGGTATCACTCATTCATATCATTACCGGGTATATTGATCAACTCAGCTTCAAAGAGGAAATGTCAAAACTCCTTGAATTCTATCAACAAGGCTTCCTGTTATCTATTCTCGTATATGCCCTGTTCATTTCTTTCCTCATAAGTTTCATAAAACAGGTGAATCAGAAGTTTGGCCCGGGAATTTTGCTTCCTATGCTATTAGGCAAATACTTCAGGCCGTTACAGGAAAACCGGATCTTCCTGTTTCTCGATCTGCGTTCTTCCACAACATACGCTGAAAAAATAGGGCATGTGCTGTATAGTGAGTTGATCCAGGATTGCTTTTACGACCTGGCTACTCAGATAGAAACCTTCCGTGCCGAAGTTTATCAATATGTAGGCGATGAAGCCGTAATAACATGGAAACTGCAAAACGGACTTATGGATAACAACTGTGTGAGGCTCACCTTTGCATTCAATCAACAACTTCAATCAAGATCTGAGCACTACCTGCAGAAATATGGGTTCATACCTGAATTCAAAGGCGGTGCTAACTCCGGATTGGTAATGGTGGCTGAAATCGGTGAGATAAAAAAAGAGATTGCCTATCATGGCGATGTGTTAAACACAGCCTCCCGTATCCAAAATCAATGTAACAACTATCAAAAAAACCTCCTGATCTCTGAACAATTAAAGAATCAACTTCCACCGGCCGCCGACCTTCATTTTGAATTGATAGGTTCACTTGAATTAAAAGGTAAATCTGAATTGGTAAGTATCTTCAGTGCAGAAATGAAGTAGCAGATATATTTAATTTTTAAAAGAATCAAACAAAGAGAATCCGGATCGGCAAACGGCTTTAAGCAGGAGACTTCCTGCCTTGTGCCCTTTGGATGAATTTTTGTTCTCTCGCTAAGTGCGCAGAACTCGCAAAGTAAAATTCATACTTTCAATATCAGGGTATCTCCTTTGCGAACTTTGCACTCTCTGCGCGATGCTTGTATGTCACGCTAAGCTCGCAGTGCTCGCAAAGCAAAATTCATGCTTTCAATATCAGGGCAACCTTCTTTGCGAACTTTGCGCCCCCTGCGTGAAGTTTCTTTCTCACGCTATGCGCGCAGAGCTCGCAAAGTAATATTCATGTTTTCAATATCAGGAAAACCTCCTTTGCGAACTTTGCGTCCTCTGCGTGAAGTTTCTTTCTCACGCTATGCCCCAGAACTCGCTAAGTAAAATTCATACTTTCAATATCAGGAAAACTTTCTTTGCGAAATTTGCGCCCTCTGCGTGAAGTTTCTCTCTCACACTATGCGCGCAGAGCTCGCAAAGTAAAATTCATACTTTCAATAACAGGAAAACTTTCTTTGCGAACTTTGCGCCCCCTGCGTGAAGCTTCTTTCTCACGCTAAGCACGCAGGGCTCGCAAAGTAAAATTCATAATATCAATTTCAGGAAAACTTTCTTTGCGAACTTTGCGCCCTCTGCGTGAAGCTTCTTTCTCACGCTATGTGCGCAGAGCTCGCTAAGTAAAATTCATACTTTCAATATTAGGGCAACCTTCTTTGCGAACTTTGCGCCCTCTGCGTGAAGTTTCTTTCTCACGCTATGCGCGCAGAACTCGCAAAGTAAAATTCATACTATCAATATCAGCGTTAAATTCTTTGCGCACTCTGCGCCCTTTGCGTAAAATCTTACTCTTTTGCTTAGCACCCTTTGTGTGAAAATTCATTATCCTGCTATTTTTTGACCATAAAACCTCAAATTCACAGCATCAATTCAATACAGAATGAAAATCTTGAAATGGACGCTACTGCTATTCGCAGCTTTGATCCTGGCAACAGTTATAGCCGGTTACTTCTACCTGCGATCTACCAAACCTGTTTATGATGGTACCATAACGATGACTGGTTTAAAGGAATCAGTCAACATTAAATATGATCCGTATGGAATCCCTCACATTTATGCAGGCAGCGAGACCGATGCTTTCTTTGCGTTAGGTTATGTGCATGCTCAGGACAGGCTGTTTCAGATGGAATTGTTACGAAGAGTCGGAGAAGGCCAGCTCTCCGAAATTTTCGGACAGGAGATGATAGAAGTAGACAGACTTTTCCGGACACTGGGAATAAGTGAGGTAGCAAAAAAATCCGCAACCGCTTTTCTAAGTGCTGATACTGCGGCGTTTCAAAAGAATGCTTTTGCTTACCTGGCAGGAGTTAACGAATACCTTGAGACCGGAAAGACGCCTGTTGAATTTCAGATACTCGGCATAGAAAAAAGAAAATTTACTCCGCAGGATATTTATTGTATTGTAGGATACATGTCATTCAACTTCGCGGAAGCGCTTCGCTCCGATCCTGTCTTTGAAAAGATATACAATCAGTTTGGTTCGGCTTATCTTAATGATATAAGCAAAGAATATCAACCCGGCACATTGAGAATCCCTGTATATGGATCTGACTCTGGCGTTACCGCAATAGCAAGAGGCATTACTGCGGTATTCGATAAGTTACCTGTTGCGCCATGGATTGGGAGCAATGGCTGGGTATTAAGTCCTGAAAAATCAGCATCCGGTAAAGTGTTATTTGCCAATGACACCCATATCGGGTATTCGCAACCATCCGTATGGTACGAAGCGCATCTGGAAGCGCCCGGATACAGCTTCTATGGTAATTTTCTCGCGGGTGTACCGTTCGGCATTATTGGTCACAGCCGGTTTGCGTCCTGGGGGCTCACCATGTTTGAAAATGATGACATGGATCTTTTTCGGGAAAAAGTAAATCCTGCTGATTCCATGCAATTTCTTTTTGCGGGCCAATGGGAAAAAGCAATACAGCGCGAAGAAAAGATCGCCGTTAAGGGCGGCGATACCATACGCTTCTTTGTGAAAGAAACACGACACGGCCCGGTATTCAATGATGCATTGAAAGGGTTGGGAGAAATTAAAGAACCTATTGCCCTCCGCTGGACCTTTACGAAGTTTCCTTCTATGACCCTTCAGGCAACTTATGCTTTCAGTAAAGCAGCAGGCATGGAAGAATTCAAGGAAGCTGTTTCATGGATACATGCTCCCGGTCTAAACATTATGTACGGTGACGCAGACGGCAATATTGCCTGGTGGACAGCAGCGAAGATGACACGCTATCCGGAAAGTACGGATACAAAATTATTCATTGATGGCAGCAGCGGACTTCATGAACCCGGTTATTTTCCGTTCAGTGACAATCCACACTCCGAAAACCCACCTTCCGGATTTGTGTACTCATGTAACAATCAACCCGATTCTCTGAATGGAATTTTCCTGCGTGGTTATTTCTATCCTGATGACAGGGCATCCCGATTGAATACGTTGCTTACTCAAAAAAAGATTTGGTCATTGGAGGAACTCAAAGCAATACAAACTGATGTCACCTCTTCTACAAAACCTGCAATTGCAAAAGAATTTTACAAAGTACTGGATGCTGTTGGCGGGTACTCCGGTCAAACAGTATATAGTGACGCACTTGATGTACTTGCCGGTTGGGATGGCCGCCACGAAACAGATGATGTGGCGCCAACCATTTTTTATACAATGATGAGTTATCTGTTGGCCTTTACTATGGAAGATGAACTGGGCAAAGAAGACTATGAAGTATTCAGCGATACCTGGTGTATGCGGGCAACCACCAATCAATTGCCTTTAAATGATAAATCGCCTTGGTGGGATATCAGTTCAACAAAAGAGGTAAAGGAAAGACGGGCTACCATCTTTAAACTTGCTTTCGACAGCACCATTTTGTTGCTGCAACATCAGCTGGGAACCGATGTCTCGCGCTGGAACTGGGGAAAGGTGCATACCATCGAACAGTCTCACCCCTTCGGAAGTAAAAAGCCGATGAACCTGCTTTTCAATGTCGGGCCAATGCCGGTTAAAGGAGGATTGGAAGTAATCAATAATGTTGGTTTTGAACTTCGCAAAGGAGAGGCATTCCCTTCAACATACGGCCCGGCTATGCGCATACTCCTTGATTTCAGCGATATTGAAAATTCTATAAGTATCAATCCATCAGGAGAATCCGGCAATCCCATGAGTGCGCATTACGGTGATCAATTCGAACACTACAATACCGGCACCTATAGAAAACAACTTATGAATGAAGAAGAAATCGAAAAAACAAAAACCGGCCACCTCCTGTTAAAA
>CAZGBP010000033.1:0-35312 GCA_964524035.1 uncultured Bifidobacteriaceae bacterium | reverse complement strand
ATGTTGCCACTGAACCGATTACTTGAGAAATGGCGTTTCCCAAGGATTCTGGCCATTGTAACAACTTTATTGCTAATCCTGTTAATCATTGGAGGTATTATCACCATAATTACGACTCAAGTTGTAAGTTTTGCAAAAGACCTTCCGGAAATTCAGGACCAGCTAAGAATTCGGTTTGATGAACTTCAGTCGTTTATTGAAAAACTGTCCGGAGTAACGGTAGAAAATCAAATGACCTTCATTGACCATGAGTTGGAAACCATTCTGTCTACCGCAAATAAATGGGCAACCGGAATACTGATTTCTACAGGGGGTACCGTTGCGGCTTTTGGAATCATGATATTGCATTATGTACTTTTTCTGCTTTATAGATATCGAATCAAGGGCTTTCTTCTGGGTCTTTTAAAGAAAGGGCAACACGAGCAGGCAAGCATAGTGATTGAAGAGGTTACACAGGTCACCAGGCAATACCTTACCGGCGTAATCATTGTTATGGCAATTATGTCTGTAATGAACTCTGCAGGACTTTTGCTCCTGGGAATTCAGAATGCAATTTTCTTTGGTGTTTTGGCAGCTGTCCTGAATATCATTCCTTATATTGGGGTTTGGATTGGTGGTGGGTTACCCATCTTAATGGCACTATTGCTGAAAGATAGCCTGCTTTTTCCACTTGGTGTGCTTGGCGTATTTCTTTTCAATCAATTTATCGATAATAACTTTCTGACTCCCAGAATAACCGGTTCTCAGGTAAAGATCAATGCACTTGCAACTATCGGTGTAATTCTGATAGGTAATTTGATTTGGGGAGTTGCCGGCATGATTCTCTTTATTCCGTTGCTGGGAATTGCCAAGATTATTTTTGACAATGTTGATCAGCTTAAACCATTTGGATACCTCATTGGGGAGGATGACATTAAGCCGGCAACTGCCGCTAAGAAGGCAGATAAGGTAGGTAAAGCAAAAGAGTAAGATCTGCTAATACAGAATCCAGGTCCGAACAATCAATAAAATTGCTAATCCTGTTTTCCTTTTTCACCGACAAAATGATGGTCTTTGCTCTTAAACAGTACATTAAAAGTCGTTAGCGTACCGTAAATTCGGGTGATGTATTGCTGCAGGTTCACTTTATCTTCATCCTTGAGTGCTGAGTGGCTGTTAATCTGTTGTTCAAGAACTCTTAACCGGTCACGTAACATTACTATTTTATGAAAGAAAGCATCAATTGGAATTTCCTTCGGTTGTGCTTTCGGGTCACCCGGCTTCAAGATAAGGGTGCCCCCCGTCCAGCGATCGCCCAGTGGAATGACTTCCTGTAAATCGGCCCATTTTCTTAGAATGCCCAACAGCGACTTTTCAAATTCAGATAATGTTTCCAGTTCAGAAGAGACTTCAACTGCCTCAATAATCTCCAATTGAGTGTCAAATTGATTCACTTCATGCAGTCCGGCTTCCATAAAAGTGATCAGGTAAGTGGTAAGCCTGATTCCTGTCACTACACCCAATCCAAATTTTGGATGCTGTATCCTGGACCCTATTCCTACTATCTTATCTGACATGGCATTTTTTTAATAAGCTCTTGCGAAAAGAACCCTTTGAGAAGAAGGCATTCCCGAATACACACATTGACCGGCTTCAAGAGTGTTATTTAAAGGAATGCAGCGAATGGTTGCTTTTGTTTCATTTTTAATCTGGTTCTCCGTCTCCGGAGTGCCATCCCAATGAGCAGAAATAAATCCTCCTTTTTCATCCAATACCTTCTTAAACTCATCAAAAGAATTTACGGGTGTAATCATGCTGTCTCTGAATGCGAGCGCCCTGTTATAAATATTTGACTGTATCTCCACAAGAAGGCCGGCAATCAAATCGCCGAGACCAGCTATCGGTACGGATGACTTGGACATTGTGTCGCGACGAGCCAATTCGATAGTGCCATTTTCCAAATCACGCGGCCCAATGGCAAGTCTGATGGGAATGCCTTTTAACTCATACTCTGCAAATTTCCATCCGGGCTTTTGTTTTTCATCGTTGTCATACTTAACTGTAATGCCTCTTGAAACAAGTTCTTTCCTGATGGCACTCACTTTATCATCTATTGCGGTCAACTGCCCGGCCGTTTTCACTATTGGCACAATCACAACCTGAATAGGGGCCATTTTAGGTGGAAGTATCAAACCATGGTCATCGGAGTGTGCCATTATTAAGGTGCCGATCAACCGTGTTGATACACCCCAGGATGTTGCCCATACATGATCAATTTGGTTATCCTTATTGGTGAAGGTGACATCAAATGCCTTTGCAAAATTTTGTCCAAGAAAGTGGGAGGTGCCAGCCTGTATGGCTTTGCCGTCCTGCACCAGGGCTTCAATACAATAGGTGTCTTCCGCTCCGGCAAATCGTTCACTAGCGGTTTTGACCCCTTTTATAACAGGTAAAGCCATCCAGTTTTCGGCAAATGCGGCATATACATCGAGCATGGTGCGAGCTTCCGCTATTGCTTCATCCTTTGACGCATGTGCAGTATGGCCTTCCTGCCAGAGAAATTCTGTGGTTCTCAGGAAAAGGCGTGTGCGCATTTCCCAACGCACCACATTAGCCCATTGATTGATGAGTAAAGGAAGGTCACGATAGGATTTTATCCAGCCTTTGTAAGCATTCCAGATGATGGTTTCGGAAGTAGGGCGAACGATTAGCTCTTCTTCAAGTTTGGCATCAGGATCTACAATTACTCCATTGCCAGTTGAATCATTCATTAACCGGTAGTGCGTTACTACGGCACATTCCTTTGCAAACCCTTCAATATGGGCGGCTTCCCTGGCAAGAAAACTTTTTGGTATGAAGAGCGGGAAATAAGCATTTTGATGTCCGGTTTCCTTAAACATATTATCCAAAACAGCCTGCATCCTTTCCCAGATTGCATAACCATATGGTTTTATAATCATGCAGCCCCGCACTGCTGAATAATCTGCGAGTCCGCCCTTAATGACCAGGTCGTTGTACCATTGTGAATAGTCATCATTTCTATTTGTTAATTCTTTACCCATATTGTATTTTTGGCATGCTAGTTGGATAATGTGCGGAAAAATAGTTCATTTTTTTAGAAATCATTTTCCGTATTAAACTTTCACCACCGGTTCAAGTCACCACACTAAACACAAATTGTATGAGATCGACGTTCTTTTTTGTTTCGGTTATTGGATTGTTTCTCTCGTCCTGTTCAACTGGCAGTAAAATGCAATCATCTGTTCCTGCAGACGATCTTTATATGACGCAGACTGAGTCGGCAGTTACAGAATCATCTTATGCCAATGAGGGTGCAACAACAGAACAGTACCAGGAAGGCGATATCAATCCTGATCCTGATTATACGACCACTGAAAAGTATACGGACGAAAATGGCACAAGCTATATTACTAACAACTATTATGAAGGTCAGAATTATGACTTCTATGGAAGTGAGAATAGCTATTCATCAGAACTTGACAGGTGGTATGGTCCTTCCGTAGGACTTAGCTACTTCAGCCCGTTCTATACGACTCCCGGATTTGGAATTTCCTTTGGTTTCAGTTATGGTTGGGGATATCCATACTATTCATATTACAATCCATGGTATTATAATCCATGGTATTACAACCCATGGTACTCACCTTACTATTATGGCTATTCTCCTTATTGCAATCCATACTATGGTGGTTATTATGGTGGTTACTACGGAGGATGCTATGGCAATTACTATGGTGATGCCTATGGATATGGTTATGGAAATGATGTTTACTATGGATCGCATCATTCTGCCAGTAGCAATAACTCGGGCAATGGCGGTATAAGGGACTATAAGACTGCTAATGATAATGTGGAAACGGAAGGTGTATCTCCTGCTGATTTATCGGGAAGATCACTTGAGCCTATAGCAGGGGCTGGTTCTAATGAAATACAAGAAAATTCGATGCCGGTAAAAGTTGGAGCTGCTAACATCAATGGTGAAACAAAAAGAAATAACTTGTCAGAAAACAATGGTATTTCCACAATCGAGACAGGCAAAAGTACCACTGACAGAAACATTAAATCCGGGGTTGACCAGAATGAAATCAAATCAGTGATTCCTCCTGTAAAATCTGTGTCTCCTGCAGCAGCACCTGCACGCCAGAATACCCAGGAAAGCCGTCCGCGAACCAGTGCAACCGAGACGCAATTTGAGCAGCAAAGGAGTGCAAATGCCCTTATCAATTCTGTAAATAATCACCATTCAGCCAACGCTACGGCGGGACAAATGAGCAGAATGCCCGGTCTAACAACTTCAGGAAGCAATTTGGAAGGAGGTGCTATGCAGCGAATTACAGGTACCTCAACCTCAGCCAACAAAGCTAATTTCAGATTGGAAGCCCCTAGTCCGAAAAAGCATAATCCTGTTTCATTTGAACAACCAGCAAAGGAAAGGCAGCAAGTCGAGTTGAAAAGTCATAATGAAAGATCCACTCCCGCAAAATCTGCGAATACTTCAAGAAGTTACAATCAGAGCAACAGCTCAAATCATTCTTCTTCCGGGGGAGGCAGCCGAACGAACAATATGAATCGCCCTCCACGTTAGATACACCGGTAATTATTCATTGATCCGTTAAATTTAATCTCATGAAAAAGTTCATGATAGCCCTGGCTCTGCTTTCTGGTGAAGTAGCAATTACGAAAGCACAATCCGATGAAGACGCGCTTCGATTCTCACAACTTACGGTAGGTGGTACTGCGCGATTTATCGGGACAGGAGGTGCATTTGGTGCATTGGGTGCCGACTTTGGGTCACTAAGTTTCAACCCCGCCGGTATTGGTGTATATAGAAGTTCTGAAATGAGTTTTACGCCATCTGTTTCCTGGACTAACTCAAGAACCAATTTTCAGAACATCCAGAATGAAACAACCGAATCAAGATTTAATGTGAGCAATTTTGGGGTGGTTTTCGCTTCTGATCTTACCAGGAAGAACAACAATAACAAATGGAAACGATTGAACTTTGGCTTTGGAGCCAACCGTACAAATGACTTCAACAGATCTACCTATTACCGTGGCTTTAATGATGACAATTCATTGGTTGACTACTATCTCGAAGAATTGAATGAAGGCGATGGCATTCCCCCCTCACAAATTACCAACACGTATCCTTTTTCAGCTGCTTTAGCCTGGGAGTCTTACCTGGTAAATCCAAATGTATCAGATACAAATCATTACTACAGCGTGATCCCGGACGGGCATGTTCAGCAGGACAAACTTATAGATGAGTCCGGTTCAGCAACCGAATATGTTTTCACGATAGGTTCCAATTATAACGACCGGCTTTTTCTTGGAGCTACGTTTGGAATGCCGTCTTTGCATTATACATCAACAGCTTCCTATGTAGAGACGGACATAAACAACGAGATATCGAATTTTTCAAATTTCCAGTTGTATGATAACCTCTCGACGTACGGAATAGGGTTTAATGGCAAATTCGGCCTGGCGTTCATGTTGAATGAGTGGATCCGGCTTGGAGGAGCTTTTCACTCACCCACTATCTACTATTTGCATGATGAATACAGTTCATATATTAATGCAGTTTTGGATACTTCCCAGGGAGCCTCTTATAATACGCCTTATGGTGTGTATGACTATGCTTTGGTTACCCCGTATCGTGCGATTGGCAGCGCAGCAATATTCTTCAAGCAATACGGTTTCATTTCTGTGGATTATGAGTTTGTTGATTATGGTTACATGCATTATAAATTCAATAACTATGCACCCTTGGAGGAACAAGCAGTAGAAAATTCACTGAACCAGACTATTGACCTAAAATATAAATCAGCTTCCAATATTCGTGTCGGGGGAGAGTTTGTTTACGATATATTTCGTTTCAGAGCAGGGTTTGGGTATTATGGTTCACCATTTAAAGCGGGAATCGCGACTGAAGGATATGATTACAGCAGGACAAACATCAGTGGCGGATTTGGTATTAAATTAAACAGTTTTACGATCGACGCTGCCTATATGCATACTTCCTCAAAGGAGTATTATCAGCCTTATTCTCTGAATGCTGAGTTTGTACCTGGCGTCGGAATTGATAAAAATGAAGGCAATGTAGTTGTAACAATGGCTTACAAATTTTGAGACCTTGCCATGAATACGGATCGGTTTATTTCTATGTATAAATGCGTTTAGTTGCAATAGAAGCAACGCACCATATTAATTAGGAACCCTGTTGCTTCCTGAATAATTATTAGCCCGCCGCGTAAAGCGCATCTATCCTACGAGGCAGCGGACTGTTTCCCGGTGCTTCATTTTCCAGGTGAGCAGGTCTCTTTTGCCGGTGCAACCAGATATGCACCCTGATTATCCGGTAAGTATTGCTGATACTTCCAGCAAATCCAGCCTCTTCATCTTGAGCATCTGAATAAATGGGTCGTTGAACTCGATAAAAGCCGCTTGTCAGCTGCACAACATCTTTTGGTTAATTTTGTTAACCACTAAAAGTTTATAGATGCCATACCGGTCATTAAAGGAATTTGTAGAAGCGCTGGAAGCATGCGATGAACTAATTCGCATAAGAGAGTTCGTAGATCCCCGGTTAGAGATGACCGAGATCGTTGACCGTCTATCCAAGAATGCAGGCCCTGCAGTTCTTTTTGAAAATACCGGGACACCATTTCCTGTATTGATTAATGCTTTTGGTTCCAGGCGTAGAATTTGCCTTGCATTGGGAGTAAAGGATTTGGATGACATTGCGTTGGAAATTGAACAGTTGTTCAAGACCTTAATGAAGCCAAAGGATAATATCCTGGAAAAGTTAAGGCTGTTGCCGAAACTTTCCCAATTGGCTTCCTGGATGCCCAAAGTGAAGAATGGAAGAGGCGAATGCCAGGCTGTAGTGATGGAAAACCCCGATATCACCAAACTGCCGGTAATGACCTGCTGGCCGGAAGATGGTGGGCCTTTTCTTACCCTGCCAGTAATCAATACGAAGGACCCTGTTACTGGCATTCGCAATGTTGGGATGTACAGAATGCAGGTTTTTGGCCCAACATTAACAGGTATGCACTGGCATAAGCACAAGGTATCTGCGAAGCACTTTAATGAATATAAGAAGCTGAACAGACGTATGCCTGTTTCTGTTGCATTGGGAGGTGATCCGGTGTATACCTATGCTGCAACGGCACCGCTGCCGGATAATGTTGATGAATATATGCTGGCCGGATTTCTCCGGAAAAAGAGAGTTGAACTGGTTAAATGTATTACCAATGAACTCGAAGTGCCGGCGGAGGCGGATTTTATAATAGAAGGATATGTTGATCCATGGGAAGATTATATACTGGAAGGGCCTTTTGGGGATCATACCGGATATTACTCTCTTGCAGATTATTATCCTAAATTCCATATTACCTGCATCACACATAAAAAAGATCCTGTTTATCCATCTACGATCGTAGGAATTCCTCCACAGGAAGACGCCTGGCTTGGAAAGGCAACGGAAAGAATATTTCTTGCTCCAATAAAAATGACGCTGGTTCCGGAGATTGTAGATATGGAATTACCCATTGAAGGAGTGTTTCACAATCTTACCATCGTTAAGATAAAAAAGGATTACCCTGGCCAGGCGCAAAAAGTTACGAATGCAATGTGGGGTGCAGGGCAGATGATGTTCAATAAGATTTTGGTTGTGGTTGATGAAGAGGTAAATATTCAGGACTACCGGTCTGTTGCCAGGGCATTATCTGAGCATGTGGATCCCCAACAGGATATTTTCTTCGCGCAGGGCCCGATGGATGTGCTGGACCACGCATGCGCTAAACTGGCGTTTGGCGGTAAGATGTGTATTGATGCAACAAGGAAACTGGACGAAGAAGTACGCTTCAGTCTCGATGATACTGATTCCGGAGCAAAGAGTGATGGTATCCTTAATAAAAGCAGGGAGGAGGTGGAGTTATGGGTAGATAAACTGAAGCACATAATCGTTACTACTTACCCTGAGATAATTGGTATTAACTGCTCACTGGTAATTGCAGGAATATCCGTCGTTCTTATTTCAGTTAAAAAGAACCGTAAGAATCATATTCGTGAACTAAACGACGAACTCTTTCGCAAAACAACATTGAATGAAGTGAAGTTTATTATTTATGTCGAACACAGTGTTGACGCATACGATACCGCAGATGTTATCTGGCGTTGGAGCAATAATCTTGATCCGCGACGCGACAGCTATGTGGTAGCAGCTCCTGATAATAGGAGTATTTCGCATATTGGATTCGATGGTACCCGAAAAACAAAGGAATATGATGATTTCGACCGTGAATGGCCAAATATTATCTGTATGGATGAAGCGACTATCAATGCAATTGATGCTAAGTGGCCTTTATTTAACCTTGGAGCTTTTCTCTCTTCCCCTTCTCTAAAGTACCGGAGTCAATTGTATAAAGGTGGTGCAGTGGCTGCAGACTGATGCAACCCGGAATCAGGAATAGTTACTTTGTCACGTTACTGTCAAATGAGGTCTCTTAAAGCCTATTGTTCCTTCCTGCGGTTTGACGTGGCGTAACTTTGGCGCACTAAAAAATCAGAAAGCGGATGAATAGGATTATTACAATCGCCATGTTTATAGCGTGCTGCAGTTCAGGCATGAAGGCACAAACTTTAGAAACTGTTTCCATGGGTCCGAATTATGCCAACACAGTATTTTGGAAAATGCAGGGAGGCCAGACCGGCGAAGCGGCAATAAACAGTTGGGAACTTGCCTTCAGGTTAGGAATACAAACCTCTTCTATATTTATTAACTCTGCTAACAATGTTTCCCTTTATCAGGTGCCCAATACGGATACCAGTGGATGGACAACACTGGATACCTCCGGATTACAAACATGGCATCAGCTTTTCAATAGTGATACTTCCTGGGAGTATGGTGCCTTTGACAGATCATCTACAGGTTTCCCCGATTTCAGCTGGGGAGATTATGATTTTACATCGCATGTCGTAACCGGCGATTCACTTTATATTATAAAATTGAACGGTTCCGTATACAAGAAGTTGTGGATAATCAAAAAGGACTTTGGAAACTGGACATTCAGATATGCTAATCTTGATAATACCGGCGATCAGGTGGTAACTCTCAATAATGCTGATTATGACGGTAAGAATTTTGCCTATTATTCGATTACCAATGCCACTGCACTCAATTTGGAGCCCAATACCACTGATTGGGATATTTTGTTTACCAGATATCTCACCTTATTGCCACCTGATAATACGCCATACCTTGTTACCGGGGTATTAAATAATGTAGGAGTCATGGCGGCCGAAGCCAGTGGTGTTGATGTTCAGTCAGTTGACCCCGCGGATTATCAAAACAGTTATGTAGCCAGTATTTCTGAAATAGGGTATGACTGGAAGTATTTTGATATGAATCAAAACCAGTTTAATGTGGTACCTGACTTATGCTACTTCATAAAGTCGATGGATGGCAATATTTACAAGTTGATATTTACCGGGTTTGAGGGAGCATCTACCGGTAACATTTCGTGGGAACAAAGCCTGGCAATCACGTCAGTCAATGAAATAGAAGGTGAAATCAGCAGTGCCCTTGTCTATCCTAATCCGGTAAGCGACAGGTTGGGTATTGTCTTTGATTTAAAAAAGAACATCAGTAATCTTAAGATTGCACTTTTTGATCTGAATGGAAAATCCGTAATGGAAACAACTGTCAGCGCAATAGTAGGCCTGAACCATCAGCAGTTCAATCTTCATGATTTGGCTGATGGCCTCTATTTGTTGAAGCTAAATGCTGCAGAAAGCATGATCAATCTGAAAGTCATGATTCAGCATTAGCAATACCATTCCTTTTTGCAAGGAATGGACATTGGTTTGTGAGTTGATCAAGAAAATTATGAGGTGTAGCAATGGAGTTTGGTATGGGTTGATTTTAATGGGGTTAGTCTTTCCTGCCCTTGCGCAGGAAAAAGGAACTATTTCCGTGCTGGATAGTATCACCTTGCAACCGGTTAGCAACGCCATAGTCATTTTTCAGCCACATCAAAATTCACCGGATAAGAAACAGAAGATCTATTATACCAATCAGGATGGTGCAGTGTTCACCGATTTGAAGGACAATGCAATCATATACATTCAGCGATTGGGATATGATGATTTTCAGGATACTGTCTTTCAACCATTTTCAGATACCATTTACCTTAGAAGGTCGTCGGTGAGTTTGGCCGAAGTGGTGGTAACCGGCCAGTATGATATCAATACTTCCGACAAATCGGTCTATAATGTAACGGTGATTGATGAGTCCACTATTCAATCTATGGCAGCTCAGCATTTGGGAGATGTATTGGCAAACCAACTAAACTACCGCATTACACAGGACAATATACTGGGAAGCAGCGTGAGTATTAACGGTATCTCGGGGCAACATATCAAGATCCTCATTGATGGGGTAAATCTGGTAGGACGGGAAAATGGAAATATTGATCTTGGCCAGATTAATATGAATAATGTTGAGCGAATTGAGCTTGTTGAAGGTCCGATGTCTGTTAATTACGGAACCGATGCAATAGGCGGAGTTATCAATATTGTGACCAGAAAAAGCAGTAGTTATCCGCTACAGGCAGACCTGAACTTATATTATGAATCGGCAGGTACCTATAATGGTGATGCGGCTGTTGTATGGCGAAAGAATAACAATACCTTTTCCATTTCAGGTGGACGGTATTTCTTTGACGGCTTCTCTGTTTCAGATACATCCCGATTTATGGAATGGAAACCAAAACAGCAATATTTTGGATCTTTCAATTATGGGTATACCCTTAAGTCATTAAAGCTGAATTTTAGAAGTGACTTCCTGGATCAGAAAATTCAGAATAAAGGTAACCCGGTGCTGACGCCCTACCAGGCATATGCTTTTGATGACTATTACCTTACCAGGAGATGGAATACTGCTTTGTCGGCTGACTGGCGACTGAAGAATAATGCAAAGCTGCAACTCACCACCGCGAACTCCTATTACCGGCATATCAGGAATACATACCGTATGGATTTGGTTACGCTCGACCAGGTGCTTCTCGCGGCTGAAGAAAGCCAGGATACTGCCGTTTTCACTTCATGGATTATTCGCGGAACGTACAGTCAGCAACTGCCTAACAGAAAGGTGAACTACCAGGCAGGCTATGATATCAACCTGGAGTCAGGGAATAGCGGCAAACTGGAAGATGGGCTGCAGCATATTAACGATTATGCGCTTTTTGGAAGCCTGGAATACCAGGTTGTTCCGCATCTCTTCCTGCGCCCTGGAATTCGTTTTTCTTATAATTCAGAATATGGCGCTCCGGTTACTCCTTCACTAAACCTCAAGTATGACATTCATACTAATTATTCATTGCGTGCTTCTTATGCTCATGGATTTCGCGCTCCATCCTTGAAAGAACTAAACCTTTACTTTGTTGATGTGAATCATAATATACTTGGCAATCCGGATCTGAATGCGGAAACCTCCAACAATTATTTGGTTTCATTCAGTGCGGCCAACCAGGTTGGGGTATTTAATTTCAGTGCAGATGTTTCCTTGTTTTACAATGACATTAACAATATTATAACCCTGGTATTAGTTGAACCGGTAACTCAATTATATACGTATGTGAATATCGAGAGGTATAAAACAACGGGGGGTACATTTTCCGCAGTATTCAAGACCACAAGAATGACGTTTGCAACCGGCTTTGCACTGACGGGATTATACAATACACTATCTGATTCACTGGATATCGAAACGTTTTCCATGACCCCTGAATTCCAGAATAACTTTCTGTTCACTTTTCCTAAGGCCGGGTTAGAGGGAGCCGTATATCTGAAAAATACTGGGGCTACGCCTGGCTATGGACTGGAAAGTGACGGCACGGTGTATCAAACATACATTTCAGCATTTACCATAATGGATCTTTCAATCACCAAATACTTTTTGAAAAAGCATCTTGCCTTTTCAATCGGCGTGAAGAATCTTTTTGATGCCACGAATATCCAAAGCAGTTCCCTAAGCGGGGCAGTTCATACGGGCGGTGGCGATTCAATACCGTATTCAGTGGGTAGATTGGTATTTGGTGGCATCCGTTTAAAACTTTATCAGGACTAACAAAATACAGGTGATTCGGGAAAAACTCAGGGCAGCATTTTCAATGGAAGCGATTGGAATCAATATGAATAATATCCTTGCATTGCGTTACCCCATGCAACGGTGGTGCATAGCATTGCTTCTTTTGGCAGTGCATGGTTCCTGCTTTAAGGAAGATACTGCCATTGTACTGCCTCCGCCCGGCGATGCACAAATTGACCAGGTTAATCTGGGATCAGATTATGAACGCCAGCAGTACTTTGATTTAGGTACAGGTGATACCCTTGGGAGCAAGTACGACACCTGGGATCTGTGTTTTGAATCAGCATCATCCGGATGGCATATCTGGATTAACGGCGGAAATCTTGCGTTGATTGCAAATATGGACACACAGGATTTTGACGCCATAAAAGATACCGCAGGAGCTGAATGGAAATGGGATGAAGCAAGCTGGCACCCTGATTCTACGGCTGTTGGTGATTGGCGAAATGACAGAATGGTCTATATCATTGACCGGGGTTATACAAAAGCAGCAAATGAACGATTCAAGAAGATCATCTTTCAAAGCTTGACAGATGCATTTTATGAAATTGAATATGCCAACCTGGATGGAAGTGATGTCCATGTTAAGCAGATTTATAAGAATGATATGTTTGCCTATACCTATTTTACTTTTGCCGACGGAGGCGTTATTTTGCCAATTGAACCAGACAAACAGCGCTGGGATATACTTTTTACCAGGTACCGGTATATTTTCTATGAAGAGCAACCACCGTTGCCTTACCTGGTAACAGGTATTCTTATCAACCCGGGAATTGAAGTAGCCATTGATTCTTTGCACACGTTTGACGAGATACACTATGAGAATGCTTTAACTTTTACATACTCTGCCAGGCGTGATGTAATCGGGTACAATTGGAAATATTATGACTTTGACAATGCCGCGTATGTGGTTCGTTCAGATATTAATTACATAATCCGGGATATGGAAGGGGTCTACTGGAAGTTGCGATTCATTGATTTCTATAATGCCCTTGGAGAAAAGGGATTTCCACAATTCGAATTTCAACGGCTTTGATTTGTTTTGATTTTAATTTTGGAGGCTGACAGGCAGGTAAGTTTATTTGATAAGGGTGTTTTGCTGACAGTGGTTCATTAAGCGGGCAGGCCAATGAGGACATGCTGTTAACAGGAGTATACGTCATTTCAAAAATCTGATTAACTTTATATCCCAACTGTCTTTTTCTTCCACGAAACATTCCGCCTCATGAAAAAGCTGTTCTTTTTGCTGTTGGCAAACCCGGTTGTTTTCTTAATGCAGGCCAAATCGCAATCGTTTGATTTTCCTCAATCTTATTCAGGAAAGGAGGGGCAACTGCAATTTCTTTCTAAAGATGGTTTAAGTGAAAATGATGGTGGTGTATCTGCTATCTATTCGGTACCCAACTACCAGTGTGCAAATGAAATAACACCAACAATAGAAATTGTAAACTATGGCTCGAACCTTCTGACTGCTGCTTTGATCAAGTATAGTATAGATTCGCAATCACCTTCTTACTATGAATGGCAGGGCAGCCTGGAACCTGGTGCAGTTGAACTCATAGAATTTGAAACTATTGAAGTAACATCGGGACCTCATGTTTTTGAGGTATCGATAATTGAAGCCAACGGTCTTGCTGATATTAATGGGGGAAACAATGATGATCTGGTTCATTTCTATATTATCGGAAGCAGTACGCAGGCTCCAATGATTCAACAGTTTGCATCGGCAATACTGCCGGAGGGCTATTTTGTAGAGAATACGGATACGTTTGGATGGAAAATGTATACGCAGGTGATTGATCCCGGGCTTCACAACTATATGCTCCAAATGCCTTTTTTCAATTGTAATGCAGGAATCGTGAATACGGTGTATATGGAGAATGTTGATCTTGCATCAATCACTACTACGGCGTTATCTTTTGATGTTGCCTACCGCTACTACGAAAACAGCGGACTGACCAATTATGACATGTTATCAGTTGAGATTTCAGATGATTGTGGCGTTATCTGGAACACATTATACCAGAAAGAGAAGGATGAACTTGCTACGCTACCGCCATCCGGTACCGGAGATTATTTCCCACATCAAGAGGATGAATGGAGAACGGAAACGGTTGACCTGGGCGAATATGTTGGCAACTCCAATATAATGATACGATTTAAGGCGATAAGTGGTCATGGCAATAACCTCTACATTGATAATTTAAAAATTGCATCAACCGTTGGTTTGTACGACTCCGAAATTCAACCGGCAGCAGTTGCCGTTTATCCGAATCCGGCCAACTGCTATGTGCGTTTTGAATACTTCGGCGAAACTACAGATCATTGCAGGGTTAGGGTATTTGACATCTTTGGGAAAGAATATTTTACGGGAGCATGCAAGGGAAAGTCGAATTTCAACCTGGACACCGCATTATGGCCGCCGGGACCTTACTTCTCTGTTCTGGACAATGGCACTGCTAAAACCGTGTGTGCTAAATTCATGGTGAACCATTAGAATCTCCTGATCACGGTTTGAAAAGTATTAGTTAGATGCGGGCAATTGAAGCAAGACGCTCTTTATTTTTTCATCAAAATGCCGGTTATTGGGTTGCCTGTGCAGCCGGATGGATAAGGAATCTTGAGCCAGTTGGCAAGGGTAGGAGCAATATCAGGAATGGTCCAGTAGTCTGCGGAAGTACCATGTACGATCTTCCAGCCATACCAGATCAGCGGCACATGGCTGTCGTAGGAAAAGGAAGTTCCATGTGAGGTTCCTTTGTCTGTATGCCATTCTACCCAACCCGGTGAAAGTGAATAAAGGATGTCACCGCTGCGTGATGGCATATAGCCGTTCATTATTGACTGTTGAATAAATGGCGCACAATTGGTAAATCCGGAATTCGGGGCATTCACACAAAGAATGCCGGGTTGCGACAGAAGGAATTCGCATGTTCTGGCCACTACCGTTTCCCGCGAAATTTTTGATTCAGCAATAAGCTTATTGTTCAAATACAATTGCTGGCTACTCCCTCCTTCAATCCACTTTCCGGTACCTAATGAGGAAGAGAGCAATTTGTTTGCCTGAACAATCAGGGTATCAGAATTTACATAACGCCCAATCATCCGGGCATCGTTGGCAAATTGCGGGTTAAGTGCCACTCCATGGTCAGCCGTTAGAAATATCAACGCATTTTCACGGCCTACGTAATCATCAATAAATTTCAACAATGCTTCCAGGTCACGGTCAAGACGGACATAACAATCAGCAGTTTCCAGTGAGTAGGGCCCAAAGGAATGTCCAACTATGTCAGTTGAAGAAAAGCTGATGCAAAGAAAATCAGTTTCGTTTCGCTTACCAAGCTGTTCTCCCTTAATGGATTCTATGGCGAGGTCTTTTGTCATGGTATTACCAAAGGGGGTGAGGGGAATCATGTTATATTTCCCTTTCTGCAAACGGTGAGGAAATACAGGAAGCGATTCTTCTGACCAGGGTTCTTCATACACTACGGTGTCATTGGTGCACATGCTGTATTCTGCTCTTGGTAATAGCAATTTCCAGTCAACTGCCAGGTAGTTATCTCTTTTATGTGAATCATTAAATTGCTTCACCCAGGGAGGCAATTCTTTCATGTACCAGCTGCTGGAAATCCAGTTTCCGGTTTTGGAATCAAACCAAAATGCCCCATCCGGTGAATGTCCTGCCGGCATAATAGCGGACCGGTCTTTCAGTGCAATGCCAATCACTTTGGAGTTCTTACTGGCAAGCTTCAGCTCATCTGTAATGGTTGATGTAAGTAGGCGGAACGGGGAGCTGGAAGCTGTATTCATCTCATTGCCAACGGCAATAGTCTTCGGATCAGAGACCACATAGATTTTTTGCCCTGAATTACGGTCATACCACATGTTATCTACAATGCCATGCAGTGCAGGGGTAGTTCCGGAATAAATCGAAGCATGCCCCGGTGCGGTGGTGGTAAGCATGTAATTGTATTTCATATTACGGCAAAGAAACCCATCGGAAACCAATTTTTTGAAACCACCCTCTCCATATAAATCCCAAAAACGCCAAAGGAAATCATACCTCATCTGATCTACCACAATTCCTACCACCAGCTTTGGTTTTTCAGCAGCACTATTTTGTTGAGCCAGGCTATATCGTACCAGCGTAATTAGGGTAAGTGAAAAAAGGAGAATACTTTTCATCGTTGTATTTTGAAGTGGTTGTGTACCATGAAAGTCACCGCATGATTGATTCAATTGTTCGATTTCGTCTTATCCATAAGACTTGCTATCAGCACATATGATAAACACTTTAAAACGCATTGGGTTAAAAAGCGATTTTGACACCAGGCAATAATGCCTCAAAAAAAAGGACTTCAACAGAAGTCCTTTCCAATTGAGTTTGCATTTGGTTTCCAGCTTATTTCTCCAAAGCTTCATCAACCAGTATACGGCCACAATGCTCGCAAACGATGATCTTCTTATGCTGTCTGATTTCCATTTGTGTTTGGGGTGGAATAGCGTTGTAACAGCCACCGCAGGCATCGCGCTGAACAGTAACTACGGCGAGGCCATTTTTATAGGAAGACCTAATCCGGTGATAAGCCTGTATTAACCGTTCTTCAATCTTAGCCTGTTGTTCTTTGGATTTCTTAAGCAAAGCCTTTTCTTCTGCATCGGTCTCCTCGATGATGTGCTCCAGTTCGGCTTTCTTTTGCTTCAGATTCTTTTCCTTTTCCTTAATAGCTTTTTTTGAAAGTTCAAGGTATTCGCTTTTTGCGGCTACTTCATCAGCGGCTTCTTTAATCCTTTTTTCGCCAAGTTGAATATCGAGTTTTTGCAGTTCAATTTCCTTACTTAGGGCATCAAACTCCCTGTTGTTTTTAACATTGTTTTGCTGTTTCTGATACTTCTTGATCAGCGATTCAGATTCTTTATTGGCAGCCTTGCGATTAGTAATATTATCCTCCATTTCTTTCAGCTCTTCTTCAATCTTGCCGATTCGCGTTTTAAGGCCGGTTAATTCATCTTCCAAATCCTTCACTTCCATAGGCAATTCCCCTTTCAGAATCTGGATGTCATCGGTCTTGGTGTCAATTCGTTGAAGTCTGTAAAGTGTCCGCAATTTTTCTTCTACCGTACTATCGGTTTTTGGGGCTTCTTTCACTTTGCTCATCAGAAATAGTTTATTGGATTAGTGTCAATAGATGTAAAACGGACGGCAAAAGTAGGAAATTTCTCCCTCAATACCTCGGCAAATATCTCAGGCGTAAATTGTTCACTTTCAAAATGCCCGATGTCCGCAATCATAATGCTCTCTCCGGCATCAAAAAACTGGTGGTATTTGAAATCTGCAGAGATAAATACATCGGCGCCGGCGGTTTGGGCGTGTTCTAGCAGAAAACTGCCTGCACCACCACAAACTGCCACTCTGGAGATCAATTTTGGAATCAACCGGGTATGCCGGATAACCTGCACGTTCATCCTTTCTTTCAGGAACTTCAGGAAAGCGATAGGCTCCAAAGGTGTTTCCAGGATGCCGGTTAAACCTGCTCCAGCCTTGCTCCAGAAATTCTTAAGCGGAATTACATCAAAAGCGATTTCTTCATAAGGGTGATGTTGCCGCATTGCTTCAACCACCTTTTGATGCAACCATGCCGGAAAAACAACTTCAAGCCTGTATTCCTTTTCATAGTGTCGTTCGCCCCGGGTACCTACAAACGGATTGGTAAACTCATTTCCCCTGAAAGTGCCTGTTCCGGAGGTCCCAAAGCTGCATTCGTCGTAGTTTCCAATGGAACCTGCGCCTGCAGCAAAAAGGGCATCTCGCAATACATCCAGATGTGATTCAGGCACGAAAGTGTGCAGCTTCATGAGCAATTCACCTTTAGGTAACAGCACACGCGTATCCTTTAATCCCAGCCGGGTTGCAATAGTGGTATTTACCCCATTCAGGATATTGTCCATGTTAGTGTGTGCGGCATACACTGCAATGTTGTGGCGAATAGCCTTCAACAGCATGCGTTCGGTATGGTTTTTTCCGGTGAGTTTCTTAATCCCAGAAAAGATTGGCGGGTGATGGGAAATTACAAGATTACAGCCGGAAGCTATCGCCTCATCTATCACTTGCTCTGTAACATCGAGGCAAAGCAAGGCCATCGTAATCTCCTGGTCTGCAGTGCCAAGCAGTAATCCGGCATTGTCATACGGTTCCTGTAAGTAGAGCGGAGCAAATGTTTCAAGTGCAGTAGTTATCTCAAACAATTTCACCGGATGAAGATTTGTGAACAAAAATAGCGTTTGGCGGCTTTAGCAGTTCTTTTATTCTTTACATCTTTGACGGTTAGCCGGAATGGATGACGCGTAATTGACCAAGCTGGTACCATGAAGAGGAATACTCTGTTTCAATCACTACTGTTGCCGTTTTCCTGGTTGTATGGCTTAGGAGTGTATCTTCGAAACAAGCAGTTTGATCTTGGGATAAGGAAGCAGGTAGTTTTTGAAATACCCTTGATTGTGATTGGTAACCTTTCTGCAGGTGGTACCGGTAAAACGCCGATGACTGCCTTTCTCCTGAGCCGGCTGCTCCCATCTAAAAAGACAGGCGTATTAAGCAGGGGATATGGTCGCCGGACCAGGGGATATCTTGAAGTAGAAATGCACTCTACTGTTTCAGATGCCGGCGATGAGCCCAAACTGATCAAGCAAAAATTTCCGGATGCGAAAGTTGCCGTTTCAGAGTCCAGGGTGCTTGGGGTCGCAACCATGCTGCATGAAAACCCGGAGTTGGAACTGATTATTCTCGACGATGCATTCCAGCACCGTCAGATTGCTGCAGGTCTGCCTATACTGCTTACGGAATATGCGCATCCATTCAGCAGAGATACCTTACTGCCTGCAGGCAGATTGAGAGAAACCGCAACCGGAGCCAAGCGGGCAAAAGGCATTGTAGTTACAAAATGTCCGGTCACACTTTCTGATGAAGAAAGAATACAACTGACTGCGGAGCTTACCAAAGTTCAGGTACAACCTGTTTTCTTTTCTTATCTGAAATATGGCGAACCATACCATTTTGCTGATGCGGCAAAAAAACATTTATTCGATTCTCACGATGAAATACTGCTTTTTTGTGGCATCGCGAATCCGGAACCACTGGTTGGTTTCCTGGAACAGGTCGCAGCAAGAGTGCATCTGCTTCGCTTCAGAGATCACCACAATTATTCTATCCAAGACATTAAACGCATTTCGCAAAACTTTCAGCATCTGAAAGAAGGTAAAAGGGTGCTGCTCACAACAGAAAAAGATGCCGTTCGGTTACAGGAACACCAGGCATTGATGAATAATGAAGGGTGGGAACTATATTGCATACCGGTGGAAATTGTGTTTTTTGAGAAGGATCGTGTGTTGTTTGATAATTTGATCCGGGCTTACATTGAATCTACAGTTTATGAACCGGGTGAAATTTTAAACTAAACCTATTTTGAAGAAACTTTGACATCGTTTATTGCTATGGAGGTCAAAGGCAATATTTGTAGCAGACTTCAAAGTTTAAGATTAAACGGGTTTTTGCAGCGAGTTGCATGCACCTTAAATGCCGTAATTTCTTTAGGATGACAATACTGTTCTACAGACTAAACCATAAATAATCTGAAATGCTAGAAATATCCAGACAAATCAGGGAGGCAGTTGAATATATCAGGGGCAAAACGGCAATAGTGCCGGACTGTGGCATCGTTTTAGGTTCAGGGCTTGGAAGTGTTGTTGAAAACATGCAGACAGATGCGGTAATCGACTATACGAGCATACCTTATTTCCCGGTCAGCACAGTGGCGGGCCATGAAGGTAAGTTGTGCTTAGGACGATGGAATGGCAAAAGCATAGTGGCAATGTTGGGCCGGTTTCATTATTACGAAGGTTATTCACTCAGGCAGGTTACCTTTCCCATTCGCGTTATGCGGCAACTCGGTGCTACAACCATGATCATAACAAATGCCTCCGGGGGCCTGAACCCGGTCATTAAAATTGGTGAACTGATGGTAGTGACTGATCATATCAACCTGAATTCGGACAACCCTTTGCGTGGGGAAAATCTGGATACGCTTGGTCCGCGATTTCCGGATCAGCATGCTATTTATGATCGCCAACTGATCGAACAGGCACTTGATTCAGCAAAAAAGCATGGCATAACCTGTCATAAAGGGGTTTATGTTGGGGTTACCGGGCCGAATTTTGAAACACCGGCTGAATACAGGTACATGCGTATTATCGGAGGTGATGCGGTGGGCATGTCAACGGTTCCCGAAGTCATTGTTGCAAACCATATGGGTATGCGGATTTTTTGTATCTCCGTTATCTGTGATGAAGGCAATCCTGCTACACCGGTTTCCGTTACGCATGAAGAAGTAATGAGAGCTGCTAAAAATTCAGAACCTAAGGTTGCATTAATAATAAAAGAACTGGTGAGTAACCTTTGAGTTTTTTTTATGGAAGCATTCGACAAGTATTAATTAAACAACCGGCTTAAAAAGGGCCAGGTCAGTCAGGATTAGGCAATTAAATGAATATTGCATTGGTAAACCAGTTTAGCGGATCGGAGCGTAATTATTTTAGTCTTGCTGCTTTTGCAGTCATCGTGCTACTCATTTTTTTTTCGGCTGATACATTACAGGCACAAGACACGGTATTTCATTACAATCCCTGGTTGACAAGCTATTACGAAATAGATAAGCCTTCAGAGGCGTTGCATCTCGACACTTCAATCACTCATTTTAACAGGTATAATCCGGTAGAAGAGGCATTTGGCTATTTGCATACCGGTCACCTCGGTGCTGCTGCAGCCTCCATGTTTTACAAACCACCAGCTGATGCAACATTCGATTTGGGTTTTCATCAGTTTGATCCATACTGGAGAAAAAGCGATGCAGTGAAATTCTATGATTCCCGGCAGCCGTTTACACAGGTCGGTTATCAGCAAGGTACTAAGGTAGAAGTGCTTGGGTCATTTATTCATACCCAGAATATAATTCCTCAATTAAGCCTGGGTGTGGATATGAACCGTTACCGGACCGATGGTTTTTATCAGCGGCAGGTAACTAAGATAACCAACTTTGATGCATTTGCCCGGTATGCATCCAGGAATGGATTTTACCATGCTAATGTGGCCTATGTGCTCAATTCATTGAAGGTAGAAGAAAACGGCGGGGTCGAAAACCTTGATGTTTTTTCAGATACGTCTTTGCTTGATAAATCTACCCAACCTGTATTATTGGATAGTGCCTATGTAAACTGGAAGAGTGATGCGGTTTTCTTTCAGAATGCAGTTGACTTTGGTAAAAGAGAGATGATACAGAAGAATGATTCTGTGCAATACATGCGGGTAATCCCGGAACTACGGCTACAGCATTTCTTTCTGTGGGAAAAAGGGAGTTACCGTTTCAAAGATGCAGCGATAGACAGTGCATTTTATTCCGCCATATATCTGGATTCACTGGTAACGCGCGATACATTAAACGTTACCAATTATCGAAACGAATTAAGGTTAAGGGTTTTGGAAAGAAAGGCAGGACCCTTGAAGGGCATGCAGGCCGATGTTTATTACCGGCATGACCTTTTTCTTATTAACTCATTGATGGGTGATGACCAGGTACATAGTGGTATTGGCGGGCTTGAGTTGCATCATCGCCTGCTCGATGACGCCATAAATCATTTTAAGCTTGATATACACCTGAAAGGGCAGTATAGTTTTTTTGATTACAATGCCGGTGATTTTCATGTCGACCTGAAGACAGATTTTTACTTTGCTGAACAAAATGCCCTGGCATTAGAATTACAATTTTCTAAAAACCATCCTGCATTTATTCAGGAAAATTACCTTTCTAATCATTTCAGCTGGAACAATGAATTTGAACCGTCTCGGTCCGCAACGGCAACGGTTTCCTGGCTGCAGAAAGCATGGAGGTTGAAACTATCTGCCCGGGCTTTTAATGTTGCTGACTATCTGTACTGGAATCAGTCTGCAGTGCCGTCGCAATTTTCAGATATGATAAACGGGTATTCATTTTTTTTACAGAAAGACTTTACATTAAAAGGATTTCACCTGGATAATGAATTTCAGTACCAGGCATACAGTAATGATACCGTTCTCGCTTACCCGCAATTTATAGCAAGAAATAGTTTTTATTTCCAAAACCGTTTGTTTAAAGGAGCGCTTACCAGTAAAATCGGAATAGATGTTCGGTACAACACCAATTATTTTGCTCCTTCTTATATGCCGGAAACAGGCCAGTTTTATATTCAACGGATCAGCATGCTTAGCTACTACCCGGTATTTGATTTATTCCTCACAATTCAGGTAAAAGGGGTGCGTGCTTTCGTAATGTTACAGCATATTAACAAGGATTTGTTTGCTTCAGGATACTTTTCCGCCTATCGTTATCCAATGCCCGACAGAGCTTTTAAATTAGGCCTTGAGTGGCGTTTCTGGAACTGATGCGACCGGCTAACAGGCTCTGGCAGAAAAGTATAATTAACCAACATTGGTTCAGGATCTAAAAAAGGCAAAAAAATAATTACGATTCTGTTAATTGGTGTTTCCGTCTTCATATTCATCAATGCCGAATTCAGGGTCGAGATCACCTCTAAGTACAGCCATGTAAGAACAAACTGCACCTGTATGCAGCACGCGAAAAAGCAACTGATAGGTACCGTCCACATCAGGGGTATAAAAAAGGTTGATCTGGCCTTTATCCAACTCCGTAACCTTATAAACATATTCTAACTGAAAACCATACTGATCGCGAATTTCAACAGCAGTTGCCGTTACATCTTTCGGTGCAACCAGCAAAATAGTATACTGCCTGCCACCTTCCAATACTACTGTTTTCCGAATGATATCATCTGATGTAAGTAACTGGCTCCACTCGTTTTGTGGTTCATAATTACCATAACTCCTGGTAGTTTTCAGAAGGTCATACGTGGCATAAAGTTGCTGATCCATGCACTTAAACTCCTTCTTATTCCTGATTAGCTGTGCTTTTGCAGGTAGCAGCGCACTAACAAATAATAAGGGTACCAGAAGTATTGAAATTAACCGGGTCATCCGGCTGCAAAGATATTGTTGTCTTTTCAGGTTTTTTGCTTTTTCTTTTTTGCCGCCGGAAACAAGACATTATTCAGAATGAGCCTGTAGCCCGGTGAATTCGGATGCAGCGCAAGATCTGTGGGTGGATCTCCAACCTGGTGCTGGTAATCTTCCGGATCATGTCCTCCGTAAAAGGTCCAAGTTCCGTTGCCGTATTCACCATGAATGTATCGGGCTTCACCGGCTGCTTTGTTTTCTCCCATCACCAAAGTGGTAGGTTTAATGAACTCATTCCGAAAGGAAGTCGTCTGCCCCATAAAAGCTTTGATGGTTTGGGTGTGATCCTGGCAAAGCATGGAAGGAACCGGATCCCACTTTGCAGAAAATTCAAACAAAGTAAAATAATCCTGATCCATGGGTACTCTGCGGGTGCCGGTCGCATCAATATTTGAAAACTCGTATTGCATGGGATCTCTGACTAAGGTGAATTTCTGGAAGGCAAAACACTTTGAAAAATCCAACTTTGCCTGCGCCCCGGGATCTGCAGGATCACCATCATACATACTCTCGCAGATATCCAACCCTTCCGCAGCCAATGCTATATCATATGAATCGGTAGCCGAACACATGGCAAACATAAATCCACCCCCGGCAACATAATCTCTTACTTTGCTTGCCACTGCCAGTTTAAGCTGCGAAACTTTGTTGTAACCCCATCGGGCTGCGGTTTCACTGTCGGTCTTTACATCCTTCTGGTACCAGGCGGAATTGTTGTACGCCGCATAGAATTTACCAAACTGTCCGGTAAAATCTTCATGATGTAAATGCAACCAATCGTAAAGAGCAAGTTTTCCCTGTAATACTTCATCATCATAGACCTGGTCGTATGGAATTTCCGCATACGTAAGTACCAGCGTTACCGCATCATCCCAGGGCTCTTTACTCTTAGGCGAATAAACGGCAATCTTAGGTGCCTTTTCTAACTTAACAATGTCCTGGTTAACTTCCGGGCTTGCAATACCGGATAGGATGATATTATACTGTGCATCCGGGACAATTTCATAAGTAACATTACGTACCACACATTCATTCTCCGCTTCTGCAAAGTACGGAACGGCAAAACTGCCACCACGGTAGTTCAGCATCCAGTCAACTTTCATATTCTTCGTTAATACCCAATAAGCGATACCGTATGCTTTCAGATGTTCCTGTTGCTTTAAGTCCATGGGAATAAGAATCATGGAAGCCTGAGCAATCGTTTGACTGGCTAGTAAAATAAGGAGCAATGGAAGTCTCTTCATGAATCGAAAATACAGGATTTTAAGACAACGAACAGTATGCAATTTGTAGTATGAGAAGATAATCAGCAAGGCAGTTTCATAGCCCTGCTACCGCATCGGATGCAAAAAAAGCAGGCATTACACGACAAATGCAAAAGACGTATTGCCGCTAACACGCTTACTGTCCATTCAACTGCCCGCGCTGGAGATTTTTACGAATGCAGTTTTAATGCAAATTCTTTCTTGTTACTTTTGATTTTGAATTACCTACATGCGGAACCCAAATCTTGATCCGGAAGAAGAGCAATTGAATCCTGCAGAGCTGGAAGTTGAAAAGGTTTTAAGGCCGTCCGGGTTTTCAGAGTTTTCGGGGCAGCCTAAGATTGTTGAGAACCTGAAGATCTTCATTGAAGCAGCAAGGCAAAGAGGAGAGGCGCTCGACCATGTGTTATTGCATGGGCCTCCGGGTCTTGGCAAAACAACACTGGCGTATATTGTAGCACATGAACTGGGTGTTAATATCAAAGTCACTTCCGGTCCTGTTTTGGAAAAGGCCGGCGACCTGGCAGGACTTTTAACCAATCTGGGCAGTAATGATGTATTATTTATTGATGAAATACATCGCTTGAGCACAGTGGTTGAAGAATATCTCTATTCAGCTATGGAAGACTATAAGATAGACATCATGCTCGACACCGGGCCAAATGCGCGGGCCATCCAGATAAATCTCAATCCTTTTACCTTAGTGGGCGCTACTACGAGATCGGGACTGCTTTCCTCTCCGCTCAGGTCGCGCTTTGGCATTACTTCCCGGATGGATTATTATGATGCGGGAACTTTGCAGAAGATTATTCACAGATCGGCAGGCATCCTGAATACCAGGATTACGGAGGAGGGGGCACAGGAGATTTCACGGCGCAGCCGGGGAACGCCACGCATTGCCAATGCATTGTTGCGTAGGGTGCGCGATTTTGCACAAATTAAAGGAAGTGGCCTTGTTGATATAGAAATGGCCCGCTATGGTTTAAGCGCTTTAAATGTGGATGAACATGGCCTGGATGAAATGGACAATAAGATACTGTCAACTATTATTGAAAAATTCAATGGTGGTCCGGTTGGTGTGAACACCATTGCCACTGCTGTTGGTGAAGAGCCCGGAACGATTGAAGAAGTTTATGAGCCGTTTCTCATTCAGGAAGGTTATTTGAAGCGGACTGCCCGTGGCCGTGAGGCAACAGCAATAGCATTCAAACATCTTGGTAAAGCTTTGCCAAAGTTGCCGGGACTATTGTTTGAATAGCAGCGTTGTCTGAAGAATAGCGATGGTGCCCGGTTACCCAATTTCAAGCAGCATAAAACCAATCACTCTTTTAATTACAGGCTGCGATCATGCATACAGCCTCATTCAAGTACAATGTAGGTACTCCTAACACCCGATCATTCGCCAAGATGTGGCTGCTCCTCCGATTCTTCCGACAAGATAAGTCGGGGTGAGTGGACTCGAACCACCGGCCCCCAGCACCCCATGCTGGTGCGCTAGCCAACTGCGCCACACCCCGAACTGTAAATCTGAAATCCGGCATAATCCGGTATTTCTGAAGACGCAAATTTATGTCTTTCAAAGAGAATAACTTGGAAATTTTTTATTGATGAACCAAAAGGTAACTAATGCTAACCTGATTTGGAATCGTTAAAACAATGCAAGTGGCTCGTCGTTTACATTAACGCATTGGTCGTTAATAGTGTCATATTTCAGCATTCTTAACTACTTTCGCTTGCACTGAAAAATAATATCCGGATAAATCAATGTCATTTCTGTATCCATCATTTCTTTATGCACTGGTAGCGGTTGCAATTCCAATAGTAATTCATTTGTTTAACTTCAGACGTTATAAAACAGTCTATTTTACCAATGTCCGTTTTCTTCGCGAAGTAAAGGAACAAACGGATTCCCGCAGCCGAATCAAGCATTTGCTTATTCTTTTATGCAGGATTCTGGCTATTACTTTTTTGGTACTGGCTTTCGCCCAGCCATTTATCGCGAAAAGATCTGCCGCCATCAAAACGGGAAAGAAGGCAGTCAGTATTTTTATTGATAATTCTTTTAGTATGGGACAGCTTGTGGCCGATGTCCCATTAATGGAGCAGGCAAAATTAAAGGCACGCGAACTGGTCGCTGCTTACGCTGCCGATGATGAATTTCAGTTGTTAACAGGGGACTTTGAAGGAAGCCAGCAGCGGCTGGTTGATAAGGAGGAAATGCTGAACCTGATTAAGGACGTAAGACCTTCGGCAAAAAGCCGTCATTTCAACGATGTTATTTCACGACAGATGCAGGCACTCAGCAAATCAAATGCAAGCCAGAAGATAATTTTTGCACTGTCAGATTTTCAAAAGAATTATACTGATTTCAGTTTGCTCGAATCAGACAGCAATTTTCAAATTAACCTGGTGCCGATTACTCCAAAAGCAACCGCTAATCTTTACATTGATAGCTGCTGGATGGAATCACCGGTACAAGTACAGGGGCAAGCCAATACAGTGCTGGTTCGGATCCGGAACACGGGTCAACAGCCGGTTGAGGGCGGAAGGTTGACATTGAAGGTGAATAATCAAACAAAAGCGATCAGCAATTTTTCAGTTGCTGCAGCATCATTTATCACGGACAGCATCAGCTATACCATATCGGAAACAGGATGGAGCAGAACTGAATTGTCGCTGATTGACCACCCTATAACATTTGACGACTCCTATTTTCTTTCTTACAACGTCGCTGATCATCTAAACGTGCTTGTAATCAATGAATCGCAACTCAGCCCTTACCTTTCTGCGCTTTTTGGCAGCAATACGTTTTTTGTCTTTCAGGAGGTTCCTTACAACCAGCTTAATTATGCTGACCTTTTCCGCCAACAGTTCGTCATTCTCAATGGACTCAAAGTACTTTCAACCGGGTTGTCAGCAGAATTGAAAAAGTTTGTGGAACAAGGCGGCAACCTGCTCATTTTTCCGGATGCGGCTGCCGACGTAAACTCTTATAATATCTTGTTGCAATTATTAGGCAGTGATTTGATATCAGGATTCGCCATGCAGAAGAAATCGGTAAGCAAGATTAATACCCTCGACCCGATTTTTTCAGATGTCTTTCAGCAGGTACCTCAAAACTTATCGCTGCCACAGTCCTCCGGGAGTTTTTTGCTGACAACACGAACGGCTACCACTTCAATGCCATTACTCACCTTCAGCGACGGATCATTTTTCATGAATAAATATGCAGTTGGAAGCGGTTTGCTTTTTCTCTCAGCGGTACCGTTAGATAAAGCGGTAACAGATTTTCCGTTAAATCCGTTATTTGCGCCGTTGATTTACAGAATGGCGATTTATCGTGAATCATCGCCACCGAACGCTGTGGTAATTGGCCAGAATAACCGAATAGGCATTCCTGCAGATTTATCGCACAATGATCAGGTACTGCGGCTTAAAGGATTATCAGATGAATTTATTCCTCCGCAGCGGTTAATCGGCAACCAGGTGATTGTCAACATCAGTAATGAAATTGACAAGGCCGGGATGTATTCATTAATTGACCCAAATGGGGCAGAACAATCTGTTGTCGCCATGAACTATGACAGACTGGAATCAGATATGCATTTCCTGCCTATGGAGGATTTGGTAAATGCCGGCAAACGATTGAATATTCGTATAATTCAGAACGCTAAGCGGGATCTCTCCAATGTCATAGCAGGGCAGGGATTGGGATTGCCGCTATGGAAAGTTTCTGTTATCTTTGTTTTGCTTTTCATCGCATTGGAAATTGTGCTGCTTAAATTTTGGAAATAGATGAGTTTACTTATCCGTGCTGTACAGATTATTGATGCATCCTCTCCTTTCCACCTTCAAACTAAGGACATTCTTGTAAAAGACGGCAGATTCCTTTCCATAGAGGATCATATTGCTGCTGACCATGAAACCGAGTTGTTTAATGCGGAAGGAATGTCTGTTTCTCCGGGTTGGCTTGACTTGTATGCACATTTATGCGATCCCGGGTATGAGTACAAAGAGGATATTGCTTCTGCTTCCCGTGCTGCGGCAGCCGGAGGCTTTACCGGTATAGCAGCGCTGCCGGATACCAAGCCGGTTATTGATTCCAAATCCGGAATAGAATATATTCTGAATAAAGCCAGGGGAAAGATCGTTGATATTTTTCCCATTGGCGCTGTCACCAAAGGTTGTGAAGGAAAAGAACTTGCGGAAATGTATGATATGGCGGCAGCAGGAGCCATTGCATTTTCCGATGCCCAGCATCCGATAGCGGAAGCAGGCCTGATGATGCGCGGATTGCTGTATGTGAAAAAGATAGGGAGCGTAATAATACATTATCCTCATGATGATTCGCTGGCACCGCACGGCGTGATGAATGAAGGCATCAGCAGTGTAAATTTTGGTATGCATGGCGTGCCGGCGCTGGCGGAAGACCTGATGGTTGTGCGAGATATTGAGCTGGCGGAATATACAGGGTCAAGAGTTCATTTCAGCTGTATTTCAACCAAAGAAGCGGTCAACCGGATTCGCGAAGCCAAACAAAAAGGAATACCTGTTACCTGTGGAGTTAATCCGATACATCTTACACTAGACGATACTGCATTAGGAAACTATGACAGTAATCTGAAACTGTTTCCGCCATTGCGGACACCTGCTGATATCGATGCCTTAAAGGAAGGATTGCTTGATGGAACCATTGATGTAATTTGTTCTGCTCACCAACCTCAAAATGAAGAGCGGAAAAAGCTTGAGTTTGAATATGCTGATCCGGGAATTATCAACCTCCAGACTTGTTTTGCACTGGCAAATATGGCCTTGCGCGATACGATGCAAACAGAAATGATTATCCGGAAAATAGTGGATAACCCGCGCAGCATATTGGGGCTGGCAATCCCTTCTATTGTGCAGGCTTCCGTAGCCAATTTTACTATCTTTGATTCAATTGCTTCATGGGAATTCAGCAGAAGGGATATTAAGTCAAAATCATTTAACACCCCTTTCGCGGGGATGAAGCTCATCGGGAAGCCGGTTGCTATTTACAATCACCAACAGTTTCAAATAAATTAAATTATGGAAAACAAAAAAACTGCCTTTGGCACCGCATTAAAGTATGCGATCATTACCGCGCTGGCCATGTTCATATTTTCAATTATTCTGTACATCACCGGGATGTACCTTAACAATAATGTGAATTTACTGACATATGTCATTATGCTGGCCGGACTGGTCTTTGCAGTAAAAGACAGGAGAGACAAGGATTTGGGCGGGTTGATTTCTTTCGGGGAAGGATTCAAAACGGGTTTTTTGTTTTGCATGATAACCGGCGTGATCACCGTGGTATTCAGCCTGATCATGATAAAATTTATAGCTCCTGAAATGATGGGCGAAATACTTAAGAAGGCTGAAACCGATATGATAAATAAAGGTCTTCCGGATGAGCAGGTGGAGATTGCCATGGAATGGACACGAAAGTTCACCACACCGCTTTGGATGGCTATCTGGAGTCTGGCTTCAACAGCCTTTTTTGGCGCTGTGTTATCATTAATTGTTGCTGCTATATTTAAGAAGGATCATCAGCAACTGCAGCAACCACAATAAAACCTTTCATGCAAATTTCAGTTGTTGTTCCTCTGTTAAATGAACGGGATTCTTTGCCTGAACTTACAGACTGGATACACCGGGTCCTGACGGCGCATCAGTTCAGCTACGAGGTGATCCTGATAGATGATGGCAGCCGTGATGGATCCTGGGAAGTGATTACTGAATTGGTACGACAGAACCCCGCTGTTAAGGGCATAAAGTTCAGGCGTAACTACGGAAAGTCAGCGGCACTTAGCGAGGGCTTCCGCATTGCTCAGGGAGATGTTGTGGTTACTATGGATGCCGATTTGCAAGACAGTCCTGATGAAGTACCGGAACTTTTTAAGATGATTACCGCTGATGGATTCGATCTGGTGTCGGGCTGGAAGAAGAAGAGGCATGATCCTGCGTCAAAGAGATGGCCATCAAAGTTATTTAACCGGGTAACAGGAACCATGAGTGGAATCCCCATTCATGATTTTAATTGTGGGCTGAAGGCGTATAAGAAAGAGGTGGTGAAAAACATTGAAGTCTACGGTGAAATGCATCGATATATTCCATTGCTTGCCAAGTGGGCCGGATTTACCCGTATCGGAGAAAAGGAGGTGATGCATTATCCGAGGAAATACGGGGTCACAAAATTTGGATGGGAACGGTTTATTAATGGTTTTTTGGATTTACTCTCCATTTTATTCGTAGCCCGCTTCGGCAAACGACCGATGCATCTGTTTGGCACTCTGGGCTTACTATCATTTTTTGCAGGATTCCTGATACTGCTCTATCTCTCCATCGGCAAAATATTTTTTGACGTTACCAAAATGACAGAAAGGCCAATATTTTATCTGGGCCTTGTAACAATGGTAATTGGTGTTCAGCTTTTTTTATCCGGGTTCCTGGCAGAGCTGATTTCCAGGAATGCCCACGACAGGAATGCTTATCAGGTTGATAAGGAATTGAATTGCCAGTAAATATTTTTTCGTTTTTCGAAAGGAGTTCTGCCAGAGCCTGATCAGTGATAAGAATCTAATGTGCCGGGATTCGGTTAACCGGTTATCTCCCCTGTTTTTAATTGTATTGTATTCCTTACGGCAATTGAATTAGAGTAGTATGTTTGCAAAAAAATGAAAACATGGCCATTCATTTGGTTTCCGGAGGATGCGGATTTGTAGGGAGGAACCTCGTGAAACGTTTATTGCAATCAACTGATGATACGTTGTTTGTTGTTGATGATTTGTCAACGGGCATTCCACCGGAAATGTGGCTGGCTGATACAACTTGTACAGAGAATCGGGATTTGAAGATCTATTGTGAGGGAAGGCTTATTTTTCTGCACCGCGATTTTAGAAAGTTCCTGACGGAAATCAGGGAACAACCAAACTTAATTAATCAGCAATATGGCTTTACGTTTTCAAAATTTGCTGATGTGTACCATTTTGCAGCCATCGTGGGCGGTCGCCTGAAAATCGATGGCGATCCGATGGTGGTGGCACTGGATCTTTCGATCGATGCTGAATTCTTCTATTGGATTTGCACGTATAAGCCAAAACGGGTTTTGTATCCCAGTTCAAGTGCTGCCTATCCGGTACATATGCAGACGGTTTCAGCTTCCATTGCATTAAAGGAAAGCGATATCCGATTTGATCAGGATCTTGGCCAGCCAGACATGACGTACGGATGGTCGAAGTTAACCGGTGAATATCTTGCCCAGATTGCTGCCTGCTATTATGGTGTTTCCGTTGCCTGTGTGCGTCCCTTTTCAGGGTATGGTGAGGATCAGGATCTTTCCTACCCGGTGCCTGCACTGGCTTCCAGAGCGGCCAGAAAAGAAGATCCATTTGAAGTATGGGGTAGTGGTCAACAGGGAAGGGATTTTGTTCATATTGACGATTGCATTGATTGTATCTTACTGGCCATTGAACATATTCACGATGGTTCAGCTATCAATATCGGATCCGGAAGACTTACGACATTTCTTGAAATTATAGAGTTGTTTGCTGGCATGGCCGGTTACAAACCTGCTATCCAACCTTTGCTCGATAAACCGGTTGGCGTTCATTCGCGCTATGCTGATATGTCATTTGTTGCGAAAAAATTTAACTGGCAACCAAAAATTTCTGTTGAAGAAGGGATGAGAAGAGTGTACCGGGCTGCCGTGGCGCGACTGGCAGAGTAGCCCTCATTGCTATTGCTTCAAATGGAACCGCTACCTTTAGTTTTGCAGATATTGAAAAAGGCCAAATAATTACACATTTTGAAAATTGTCTGTTTTGGTCCCGGACCACATTTTAAGGGAGGCATCTCTAACTATAATACATCTTTAGCTAAAGCGCTGGAAAAGAACGGAGCCAACGTTCATATTGTATCCTGGTCACAACAGTATCCGGCTATTATTCCCAGGGATTTTATCGATACTTCCAGCAAACTGGATTTCCTGGAAGGCACTCAGATTAAAGTGGCCTACCTGACAAATTACAACAACCCCATCAGTTGGAAGAAGACCGTAGACTATATCAGTTGGCTACAGCCTGATATCATTATTTTTCAGTGGGCTATTGCCTTGCAGGGATTGCCTATAGGCTGGATGGCAAGGAAGCTCATGAAGTTCATAAATGCGGAGATAATAATTGATTGTCACCTTGTTATTCAAAAAGAGGCTTCTGCGATCGACCGGTATTTCAGCAAATACGGGCTGGCGGCGGCTCATACGTATATTGCCCATGCGTATAAAACTGTGGATGAGCTAAAGCAACTGTTTCCCGGAACGGATTACTTGATAAATGAAACCGGAATCCGGTCAATGGACGGCAGACAAACTATCATAAAGTTATTTCACCCTATTTACGACTTGTTTAAGCCGGATCCTGATTTTGATGCAAAAAAAGTGAAGCAGGAATTGCAGCTTAAAGAGCATGTTTTTCTCTTTTTTGGATTTATACGTCAGTATAAAGGCCTGCATAATGTCATCCGCGCATTCAAAGTGGTCGCAAATCAGCGAAAGGATGTTTCATTACTAATTGCAGGAGAAAGTTTTTGGAATACGCTTGACAAAAAGCGTCTTTCAACCCGGATAAAGAGCAAACTTTTTAAGTGGGCAAAAGCAATCTTATTAAAGCAACATGCCAATGAACAGGATTATAACCCGTTGATGCTTGTGGACGAACTAGGGTTGAAAGATCAGGTTACCATTGTGAATCGGTTTATTCCAAATGAGGAAGTACCGAAGTACTTCCAGGTCAGCGATTGTATTGTTTTATACTATCTTACGGCAACCCCATCCGGGGTTGAATCCCTCTCTTACAACTTTGACCTTCCTGTATTGGCAACAAAAGTTGGCCATTTTCCGGAAACGATTCGCGATGGTTACAATGGATACCTGGCAGATGCCGGCAATATTGACTCAATGGCCGCCCAGATGCTGCGATTGATTGATGAACCGATTTCACGGGCAAATGTACGCGAATCAACCAGGCAAATGAGTTGGGATAATTATGTACAGGCTATCTTAAACAGGCAGCCAAAGGCTTAGGTTACTTTTCATGCTACCGGTTGAATATGAAATGATAGTAGCGGCAGGCGCTAGCTTGCATTCGAACCGGAACTGCCGTAATGGCCTCCATTTTCAAAGGCCAAAATTCAAATTTGCGCTTTTAAGATCATTGATTACCTTTGCAATCCAAAAAAAAATAAGCATGCTCATCATTGATACCCGCGAAAGCGAATCGCTTGACAAAGCCTTAAAAAAGTACAAAAAGAAATTTGAAAAGGCAGGCATTCTGAAGCAGCTCAAATCGCGACAGGCTTTTACCAAACCTTCTGTTAAAAGAAGGGGTGAAATTCTCAAGGCAGTATACCGCGATGAAGTAACGCGGCAGATGGAAGCACAATAATTTATTATTCTGTAGCTCAACTTATGCTTATATTTGTTAGGTAAGCATTTGTGAACGGATGGATTTAAGAAGTTTCTTTCAATACCTTCAATTCGAAAAACGATATTCGAAGCTCACCATTGCGGCTTATGAGAGCGATTTATTACAGTTCTCCAGGTACTTAAAGGAATCATACGGAGTAACCAGTTTGCGAGAAGTCCGGCATACGTATGTGCGTTCATGGATGGTAGCTTTGATTGAAACAGGTACCGGAACCCGGTCAATCAACAGGAAGCTTTCATCATTAAAATCATTTTTCAAATTCAGTCTCAAGACAGGTGCTATTGATTACAATCCCATGTTGAAGATTGTATCCCCCAAACTTTCGAAGCCCTTACCGGTATTTATCGCAACAAACCAGATAGCCTCATTATGGCAGCACTTTGATTTTGGTGATGGATTTCCCGGAATCCGGAACCGGACAATCTTTGAACTGTTTTATGCTACTGGTATGCGCAGGGCTGAATTGCTGGGACTTCGTGATGAATCTATTAATTTTCAAAATAACACGATCAAGGTACTGGGAAAAGGAAATAAAGAAAGACTGATACCAATGAATCCGGTATTGGGGAATTCCCTTCAGCATTATCTGGAAGCCAGAAACCGTCATTTTACCTGCACCAACTTTGCTGCCTTTATTGTTTCGGATGCCGGAGCGCCTTTGAACCCCAGAAAGGTGTATTCCATTGTACATGGGGTATTGGAGCAGATTACCACCGTAAGTAAAAAAAGCCCCCATGTTTTAAGACATACCTTTGCAACCCACTTATTGAATAACGGTGCAGAGATCAATGCAATAAAGGAATTGCTCGGTCATTCAAGCCTGGCCGCTACGCAGGTTTACACCCATAATACAATTGATAAATTGAAAGACATTTATAAAAAAGCACACCCAAAAGCTTAATATTACTCGAATCTTTTTAATCAAATTTCGTAAGTTATGAATGTGAAAATCCATTCAATCCATTTCAATACGGATGAAAAACTGGAGAATTTTATCCAAAAAAAATTGCAGAAAGTGAATGCTATCATCACTCACATAATTGATGCGCAGGTGATTCTGAAACTGGACCATAATAATGGGACTATTAAGGATAAAATAGCTGAGATCAGGATACAAATACCTGGCAAGACTGTTTTTGCAGAAGAGCGGAGCCGCCTGTTCGAGGAATCTGTTGAACTTGCATCAGACTCGATCATACGGCAGCTAAAGAAGCACAAGGAAAAGCTCCGCAATTAATTTTCAAAACACTTTCTGATTTCTTATTTAT
>CAZGBP010000032.1:0-35540 GCA_964524035.1 uncultured Bifidobacteriaceae bacterium | reverse complement strand
AAGCGTTGTTAAATTCACTTCATCAAAAAAAACGTCACCTGAAGTGGGCCTGATCAGTTGCAGGATGGCCATACCCGTGGTTGTTTTACCACATCCCGATTCTCCCACCAGTCCAAGTGTTTCACCGGGGTACACATCAAATGAAACATCATTTACAGCCTTAACAGATTGTCTACCGGTGTCAAAAATATTTTTCTTTACAAAGAAATCAACGCTCAGGTTTTTCACCCTGAGTAATGGTTCAGCGGACTGAAGCCGCATCAATCTTTCAGTAAAAACGTCGTCGCTGATTTCAATCTCCTTCCATGATAATTCATGATCTGCCGGAAGGTCTGTCAGGGTACCATCTTCTGCTTCCAGCATAAAATCCTGTATCACCGGCAGCCTGCGCAATCTTTTTCCAAGGGGCGGGCGGCAAGCCAGTAACCCTTTCGTATAAGGATGCTGCGGGTTCATGAAAATGGCCTCTGTAGTACCTTCCTCCACGATACGTCCTTTGTACATCACCAGGATACGGTCGGCGACTTCAGCAACTACACCCAGGTCATGCGTGATAAAGAGCATGCTCATCTCATATTCCCTGCGTAATTGTTCCATTAATTCCAATATCCTCGCCTGCACGGTAACATCTAATGCCGTAGTGGGTTCATCTGCAATTAATATGGATGGATTGCAGCTCATGGCCATGGCAATCATCACCCGCTGTTTTTGTCCGCCGGAAAGCTGATGCGGATAGGCATGGAAGATGCGCTGCGGATCAGCTAACTGCACTTTTTCGAACATAGCTAAAGTGCGGGCCCTTGCCTCAGCAGTACGCTCCTTCAGGTGCAGGCTAATGGACTCCATCACCTGGTTTCCGCAGGTGAACACCGGGTTAAGAGAGGTCATGGGTTCCTGGAAGATCATGGCAATCTCTTTGCCACGGTACTTGCGCATCTCCCTATCGGGAAGTGAAAGTAGGTTCACCTTCGTTTCATCTTGACCGGAGAAATAAACTTCACCCTGTGTAATTTTTCCTTGTGCCGGAATCAAACGCATCAACGACAAGGCAGTTATTGATTTCCCGGAACCTGATTCTCCAACGATGCCCACGGTTTCTCCGCGGTTCAGAGAAAAGCTGATCTGATCCACTGCAACAGTCGTTTGACCGTTGGAAGTAAAGGTAGTTTGCAGATTGCGGACGTCGAGCAGGAGGTCGTTTTCCAATGATGGAGATTGAATGATAAAAATAGCAGGAAAAAAATTGGAGCGGTGTGAATCAGGAAACTGAACTTAAGACATAAGACTTAGGGCGTAAGACATGGGACGTCAAAGCAGTTACTACGGGTTCAATCCGCATTACTTCCCTTAATCAATCATAAGCATTTGTTAAGTTGTTTTCAGTACTATTGTTTACGCAAATCAATCCATTATGAAATTCATGATTACCTGTTCATGGCAAGCTATTCTGGCCTTTTTAATTTCAACTTTCATTTGCAATGCACAACAAAGCAGTGAACTACTTGCCTATCTAAACGGAAACAGCACAAATCCTAAAGATTATATCATTCAAAAGTTCAAGACGCAGGATATAGTGCTGCTGGGAGAAGACCATGGCGTACAGCAAAACCTGTTGTTTGTCCAAAACCTCATCCCAACTTTGTATGCCAATGGTGTATACCATATTGGTATGGAATTCGGGGCAAGTGAAGACCAGGCACTTCTCGATTCTTTGATCACAGCACCGGTCTATTCAGAAGAGGTTGCAAGAAAAATCATGTTTCATTACAATGTTGCCTGGGCCTTCCGGGAATACCGAGATGTTTATAAAAAAGCATGGGAATTTAACCGTACGCTTCCATCCGGAGCCAGGAAATTCAGGATCATCAACCTGAGTTATCATTTTAACTGGGAAGGATTTGAAGCACCGCGCACCCCGGAGAATATGGCACTGGTATTTCATAAAGGAACTGCTGATAAATTCCGGGCCGAATTAATTGAAAAGGAAATATTTGCAAAAGGAGAAAAAATGCTGGCGTTGGTAGGAACGCCCCATGCCTACACGAAGTATGCAAACGGACAATTGCTGTATAACAATGATAATTTCTGCAGCTATGATAATAACTGGCTGGGCAACCGGCTGCTGCGCAATCATCCCGGCAAGGTATTCAGCATCTTATTACACCAGCCCTTTCCAAACAAGTATGGAAGGCAGCCATACCTCCTCTCCCCTGCACATGGTACTATTGAAGAGGCCATGCGAAAGTTGAAAAATCAACCTATTGCATTTGATCTCTTTTCAGCGCCGGCCACAGCATTGCGCGATGACAGTTACTATAGTATTTGTTACCCTGATTTTACGCTGGTTCAGTTCTTTGACGGCTATATCTTCCTTGCCCCTTTTAAGGAGCTAAAGAGCTGTACCATTGATGAAGATTTCATCACAACTGCAAATATTGATCAGGCGCTTAAAGAAAGTCCGGATCCGGACTGGCATGGACGACACCATACGCTGGAGGAATTCAAGGAATTTGTGCGGAGCAAGGCATCTATTGAAGAGCGATATGCCGGGGTTGGAGGAGATTGATGGATTTAGGTCAGGAAACAGGATACAGGAACCAGGAACCAGGAACCAGGAACCAGGATACAAGACATTGGACGCAGGACACAAGACACTGGACGCAGGACACAGGACACAGGACGCAGGACTTAAGACTAAAGACACTGGACTTAGGGCAGTATAGTTTTCACGTAGTATAGATTAGTGGTCTTTTGGGTTTGTAATTTTATATATAGGCAACGTATCATAAGTGTATTGCCCGTACTCTTTACACAATTGTTTAATGTATAACATAAATATATTATTTGATTATTGATGTGCAGATCAATTATCAGAGTATGACATCATGTCATCATTATCGGTTCTTCTTTGTTTTTCTACTAATTTTTGGTGGAAAGCATTCTCAAAGGCTTTCGCATTGGTAGTGAGATTAACCGTCTGTAAGATCGGCTTGTTGCTGACACCGGATTATCAACGGCTTTGGCATTGGTAGTGAGATTAACTCCTGCTTTGGGATGATTCTGGAATTCCATCCGGCTTTTAGCTATTTAAGGCCTATATTTGCAAGAAATATAGCACTTTATGAGTTATATAAAATTGCTTATTAAAATTTCGGTACTAATTTTGTAACCAGTTAATTATTCTAAACTAAAAAATAAGAGCGTATGTCAGAAGTAAGATTAAATCAGCCTGAGAATCAACAGCCTAAACAGAACAACAGAACCATCTTTTACATCATCCTGATCCTATTATTGGTGGGTATTAATATTTACCTCTACGTTAAATATTACCAAACCAAGAATCAGTCGCTAGCCCTTACTGAAGAAGCAAACATGGACAGTATCCGTATTGCCGATCTGGACATGAAATACCAGGAAGCGTTAGTAAACATTGAATCTTATAAAGGCCAGAATTCTAAACTGGACAGCATCATTGCAGTGAAAGAGAAAGAACTCATGGGTTTCAAATCCAACCTGGATGCCATGAAGAAAAAGATGAAAGTTAGTGAAGCAGATTATAAGAAACAGCTGGACGGAATGCAGAATACCGTGAATGACCTAATGGCGCAGATTAAAGACCTTCAGGAAAAAAATCAGATTCTTATTACAAAAAATGACTCACTTGGACAGTCGCTGGCTTCCGAAATAAATATGAATACCCAGTTGGCAAGTACCAATCAGACACTTTCTCAGAAAGTTTCTATGGCTTCATTGCTCAAACCGACCGGCATGCTCGCTATCGGAGTTCGTGGAAAATCAAGTGGTAAAGAATCGGAGACTGATAATGCCAAGAAAGCAGAAAAACTTAAAGTGTGTTTTGACCTTCCTGAAAACCAGGTCGCTGATCCGGGTGAAAAGACTTTCCTGGTTCGTATCATCAGCCCGGAAGGAACCACACTGGCCGTACAAAGCAGCGGTTCGGGAACCTTCATATTAAGTGGTACCGGAGAGCAAAGACAGTATACTACCTCTACTACAGTTGACTACGAGCAGAAAGCAAAAAATGTATGCACCTACTGGCAGCAAACTACACCTTATGCTAAAGGCAACTACACCGCTGAAGTCTACCAGGATGGTTACCTGTTAAGTTCGCAAAAATTTGAATTGAAATAAGTCAAGCAGCAAGTTGAAAGAATCTGAAAAGCCATTTCATACGGAATGGCTTTTTTAATTCCGGGACGATAATATAGGAAGAACATGCTGCGGAATGAACAGCATGCTGCTTAAGGCAATTGCCGTCGCTACCCGGCCATTGGCAGCTCACACTAAAAAATTGCCGTTACTTGCGCCCTTCCTGTATTCACCAGAGGTGCATCGCCGGTTTTTCGGCCTTCATAACTTAATGACATCTCTATAAAATTCGAAAGCTTGCGGTCAAAAGAAACATTCAGCAGATAATTTTTGCCGGGTTGCAATCCCTCCAGCATGGCATATTGAACAGGCGTATTGTTTGTTCCCGTGTATTGAATGGTTGCAAATGAAGTGGCGACATTAATAACACTTTTCGCCACTACATTATACTTCACATCTAATGAGACCTTATGATTCACCGCTTCTTCTCCCGCCCCATCGCTGATCGAATTTCTGCTGTTACTATAACTGTAACTCAATGTTGCACGAAAAATACCTGATGGCTGAAACGCCAGTTGCGGTACAATAAAATAACCATTGATAATATAGTTGTTATCAGGAAAATACTCGGCAAAATATCCTTTTTGATTTTGATTTACTTTTAAAATGGTTGAAAACTTGCGGGTGATGTTCCATCTCCAGCGAATGCCATAATCCCGCAGGTTTCTTGATTCAAAACCGTTGGTCAATAACAATTTTGACTTGTTATTCTGATAAGAGAAATCGATTCCATAATGCGGATTGCTGCGGTTAAAATACAGGAATCCCGAAACAAGCGAGCTATTCGAAAGCAACAGGCTGTCATCTACACTTAACAGGAAAGGATTAAACCTCGATCCGAAATCGCCGCCAATTGTTTTCTTGCTTATCTGAAAGGTAGCCTGTCCCGAAAACCTGGCCACCGCTTCCTGCATGCCCCTTGGCGACTTCCACAGATTACGCGGATTGATAGCAAGTGATTCGTTAAACAGGGTGGAATATGCCTTTACATACTGATTGGTAGGCAATAACAGTTTGATGTAATTCGCATCGCTTTGAAAAGCGGCTATTTCAAATTCATTGATCTGTTGTACGTTGTCGCCATTATAGTCATTCCAGGTATAAACACCGGTACCATCTGGCACCGGGGTATAAGCAAATTCCTTTTTCTGTTCCTGAACCGATCCCAACTCATACAACGTATTGGAAACAATAAATCCCTTCTTAATTTGCCAGTCATAACCCAATCTTCCCAATAAGGATTCATCAGGCTGTTGCTCCGTATACGAGCTGTCGCTGATTGCAAGCGTACGGTAGGTTACATTCGACCTGAGTATGCTATTGGGATTACGTAACAACTCCAAACCGGCATTCAGGGTATTACCAATGGTAGTTTTTACAAAACGGTTATCGGCCGTGCTGTAGTCAACGCGAGAGCCATAGTCGAGGTTATAACGTATGGTGGCCGTATCGCTGCTCCGAAAATAAACCTTCGCCTGCTGCCAGCTAAAGCTGCCGGAAGTAAGTGTATCGGCAGCTATCGTGGTCAGCCTGTTGTTTTCCAGTTCACCATTTACACCTAATACTGCACCCTTCAGGAATCTGAATGACTGTGAAATATCGAGTGCCGGTCTTAAAAAAGCGGTTGTTAATGAATCGGAAGCTGACAGCAAATAAGAAGATAGCAATGCTACCCTGAAGCCTTTGTACTGATAGCTGCCATTCAGGGCATTATTGATCCCATGGTATTCATCTTTGCGGCTATAATAGGAAAAGACATATTGCAGGTTTCCTTCGGTAAGGCGTTGCAGGTTAAGGCTTACAAGCGCAAGATTTTCATTTGCCTTTGTTGTATTTCCCGTTAAATTCCAGTTTCTGTCAAACTCCACAGGCCTGTAACGTTCAATCGGATTAAAACTGCGGGAGGCAAACTCATACTGCCCGTTTATGGAAAGGCTGGTTGGTATATCCTTTCCGCGGTTCAGGGTCATGTTCTGATTCCATCCAAGCTTGGCAGCCGCGCCTCCGTTATCACTATTGTCTATATCGGAAAATGTATTAATGTCACGGTGACTCCATGCGCCTTCCCAAAATAATTTTGCATTGCCGGTCACTTCAAAATCTCCGCCAACCGTAAGCATCTGCGTAGATTGAGGGGCTATCAGCGGCACTACCGGCTCATAGGAACCCTGTGGAATGCCATCTACCGGAGCCAGCCATTGATATACCCGCCCGTTAGCCAGATTCGTGGAAATAGCGTAATTGCCTTTACCAGCTCCAAGAAAAGAGAAGCTAAGGGCATACCTGGCCAGTTCCGGATCGGTGGAATAAACATACGCTTCATAACCCAGGGTATCTACCTTTCTGTATAATATTCTGTCGGCCGTATAGGGTACACTGTCAATGCTTTGATAATATGCTTGCTGCACGCTGTCACCTACTTCCGACAGGATTACTTTTTGTGAATCGGAAAGCTCCTGCTGGACCGGCTGATTTTTGGAGTCCTGCTCAGTATAAAAATTTACTCTTATGGTGGATCGGTCCTGCTGAAACTCCTGTCCGGCAAAAAAAACAGATCGCAGGTATGCCTGTGCTGAATACTGAAACTCAACGCTGATCCGCGCGTCTTTAGTAATAAGCCTGTTGGTTGTAAATATCAATTCCCCGGAATTATAATCTATCACATAATCATGGTCTGCGCCACGCACGAGTAATTTTCCATCAATAAATACGCGCTCCGTTCCTGAAAGAATGATAATGTAGGTTTCTCCGTCGTTGCCGGTAAGCCGGTAGGGACCCTGATTGCCTTCCTGTCCGTTGAAATTATTTTGGGCGTATTTACCTTTGGCCAGAGCAATTCCTGCCTGTGTTTTCAACTCCAGTTTTGGCCCTCCTTTATATACGGTGCTGAAACTGGCTCCCTGCAGCTTCTTATAATAATTCATGAAGTACCCTTCCGGTTTCTGCAATTCATAGTCACCCACAACCAGCGATGACTTATTTTTCTTTAGCTGAATAAAAACTTTATCAAACTCCTGCAATTGCTGGGAATTACCTTCCGGCTGGATCGGAATATTATTATCAGATAGTGCAGCCAAAACTTCCACATCTCCCGCTATTCTTCCCTGCAGTTGCAAATTGAAACCTGAATTCACTACGAGATCCTGGTTATTGCCAAACGTAATGCCACGCGAAAAGCTGCCATTGTAGTTCATGGTGCCGAGATCGAGGTTGGTTCCCTTGCTCAGTTCCTGCAGGGAATAAATGATCGGCTGCCTGGCAAGGCTGTCTTGCTTATTGAATCGTTCAAACTGCTTATGAGATGATTCCTTTGCAAAATCAAATGGCATCACCTTATAAGTAATTGCGATGCTGTCAGGTAATGAATCGCCTTTCCATTCAAGCATTGCAGAAAACGCATCAATAGTGTAGCGATCTGTTCCGATCAAAGAATCTGTTCTTGCATCAATAAGGATAACGGAACCCGGCACCAGGCTGGTCGTATCAATTCTAATCCGGCCGCTTTCGGGATACAATTTCTTGAACCGGGCATTGGAAAGTTCCTGGGCAACTACCGTATTGCTATGAAAAAATACCAGCCATACAACGCTACCAACAATATAAAAGGCCGTTTTTTTCAATCCTGTTTGCTGTAAGGTGAATGACAGTGGCGCAAAATCCGTGTAAATGTATTCAGCAACCCAATATTATCCGATTGTTTACCGGGTCCTGATCACAGGAAAAATGGCGCATTCCTGTTGCATTTTTAAAGCCCACGTTTCAAGCGGCAATGCAATCGGTTTTACACTTGCTATAAAGTTTAAAAATAGCCAATATTGTGCGGATGGATGAATTGACAGCGCTCTGAAAATTCAGAACAATTCAGATAAAAAATGCCGGAGCCTTCGCTGAACCTAAAATCAGGACCCGGCCGGGCTGTTTATCACAAGGCGATACCCATTGCCGTGAATATTTACAATTTCAACCTGCGGGTCATCTTTCAGGTATTTTCGAAGTTTTACGATAAAAACATCCATACTGCGGCCGGTGAAAAAGTTATCTTCTCCCCATATCAGGCGCAATGCCTCTTGCCTTAATACCATATCATTCACATGGGCAGCCAGCAAGCGAAGCAAGTCCGCTTCCTTTGGCGACAGTTTCCATTCCTGTTTATGGCGTATCAGTGTTCTAAGTTTGTAGTTGAATTTGAAGCTGCCAATTGTGAAATCAACCGGCAATTCGGCGTGTTTGGGCTCTGCCTCCTTTCGTTTCATAATGGCCCTGATTTTATACAACAAGACTTCTGAATCAAAGGGCTTTGTTACATAGTCATCGGCGCCAATCTTATATCCTTCCACTACATCAGACTTCAGGTTTTTAGCCGTTAAGAAAATAAATGAAAGAGCCGGTGTCCTTTTCCGGATTTCCCTGGCGAGTGTAAATCCATCCATCTCCGGCATCATCACATCCAGCACGCATAAATCGAAATCTTTCTTCTGCGACGAGTTAAGGGCCTGCAAGCCATTTGTACTAAGGGTGACTTCAAAGTTGTGGAGTTCCAGGTAATCACGAAGCACCATGCCGAAATTCGGGTCATCTTCTGCGAGTAAGATTCGCGTTTTCTTATCCATGGCGGTTATTACGAACTGGGGTGTAAATTATTGCTCTTGCCAGACAAACCCGAAATTACTTTTCCTGATCCGGTACGGCGTTGTCATGATGTTTGTGTCCATAGGGAAGGTTAATGCTGAAGCTGCTTCCTTTACCCGGCTCGCTGTGAACGGTGATGGTTCCGTTATGCTTCCTGATAACGGCTTTTACATAAGCCAGGCCCAATCCAAAACCCTTCACGTACTGAATGTTTCCACTTTCTTCCCGGAAGAATTTATCAAAGATCTTCTTTTGTGTTTCAGCACTCATTCCGATGCCTCTATCTGTTATAGTAACAGAAAGGCCGTCTCTCACATTGTTGGTTCTCACAGTTATCTCGGGTGCACCCCTGGAATATTTGCACGCATTATCGAGCAGGTTATGAATTACATTAGTAAGGTGAATTTCATCCGCAACTACAAATGCATTTTCCGCCTGCAGTTCCAGGCTCAGGCTGCCATCCCGTTTTTCCACCTGCATCCGCACCGGGTCTGAAACATGGTATATAATATCATGTACATTCAGCAATTGCTCATTGAGGCTGAAATGCTGTTTATCAACCAATGCCATCTGCAATATATTTTCCACATGGGCATTCATGCGTTTGTTCTCATTGGCGATAATGGAAGAATAGTGCTTCACTCTTTCATGGTCTGCCAGCACTTTTGGATTATTAATGGCATCCAGTGCTATGGCTATGGTGGCGATGGGCGTTTTCAGTTCATGCGTCATATTGTTGATGAAATCGGTCTTAATCTCAGAAACTTTCTTTTGTTTCAAAATAATGTAAATCGCCGAAGAAAAAGTCGCAATAATAAGAAGCAGGAATATGGCTGATAACAACAGCATCCACCACAGCGATTTTATAATATACGGCCTGGTATCGGTGAAATGCAACAGGAGCTGATAAGGGCTTTTAATAATATCGTTTGGAAACAATGCTGCCCTGAATGAAGCCGGCACCATGGAGGTGGTAAACGCGGCAGATTTTACGTTGCAGATTGAGTCACTTATCCCGCGCACCACGGCGAATTGAAATGGCAGATCAATTCCCTTCTTCCCCAACTCCTGCCGCAGCAACAACAGAAGGTCTTCAGGTGGTATCCGGTCGTCGATTGGCACATTCATGGTTCTGAAATCCATCAACACTTCATATAGCAGCTCGTTTAACTGGTCTGCTTTGGTGCTGATCCGATAATTGCCGGTAGCCGGTACCGTGGTATCCTCACGGAAATTCAGAATAATTTGTTCATTGCTCCTCAACATACCGGGATTGCTTTCAACAGATCCCGGATTTGGCGATACACGTATTTCCTGCTCTTGTTGTATGGATAGTTGCTGGCTGTTCCCGAACTGATATCGTTTAGTGAATAATATGGCAGCTTCTCTTCGCTCTACCTGGTTTACCACTTTATCCATCGCTTCAGAAACTGAACGATAAAAATCGCGCTGGCTGCTTTCCCATGCATTGCGCATCCAAAGCCCCTGCAGCAGCATGATTCCAATCAGCGAGAGGGTAAGAAAAACAATGAAGGTGGTTATCAGTGATTTTTTCACGAATCCAAAATTAGCAGTTTGCGATACTGCCATTCAGATTTTAACGATACTTTAACCATAGCAGGCTTCACACCTGCTGCCGGGCGGAAAATATAAGTCCGGAAGGCCTGCCCGGTTAATGATCCGTAAACTTATACCCGACACCCCTGATAGAATGAAAGTACCTTGGATTACGTGAGTCCTTTTCAAAATATTTACGGAAGGTAAGTATGAAATTATCAATGGTACGGGTAGATGGAAATACATCGTATCCCCAAACGGTTTGCAAAATCTGCTTCCGGGAAACCACTTCATTCTTTCGTTCAATCAGTAATTTCAGCAATGCCGCTTCTCTTTTGGTCAGCTGAAAGGTTTTTTTTGATTTGCCTTTAGCGGTAAACGTCGCAAAATTTATCTCATTGTCGTCAAACTGAAACACATGCGTGTTCTTTTCTCCTGAGGTTCCCTTCATGCTGTGGCGGATCAATACTTTGACCCTGAGCAGTAATTCTTCGAGGTTAAATGGTTTGGTGAGATAATCATCTGCACCCATTTTCAATCCAAGCACTTTGTCTTCGCTGGTATCCTTGGCTGTCAGAAACAAGATGGGCGTCTCGCTATTGGTAACCCTGATGGTTTGGCAGACCTGGTAGCCGTCCAGTTCAGGCAACATGATATCAAGCACCACCAGGTTAAATCTTTCTTCACCAAACTTCTTCAATGCCAGGGGGCCAGTAACGGCAGCTACCACTTCGTAGCCTTCCAGTTCGAGGTTCATCTTAATCGCTTCGAGCAGATTCGCTTCATCTTCTACAACCAGTATCCGGGGCTTTGCAAGATTCTGATAAGCAGTTGGCTCCTTAAGAACATCTGTTGCTGTTGACATAGGTGAAAGTTTTAATTGAAGAATTAATTTCTACTCCATCAGGCCGCCTTCGGCAATACCACTTCAAAAACTGAACCGCTGGGAAGATTATCCTTAACCGTTACGCGTCCTTTATGCAGTTCCAATATCCTGCCCACAATGTACAGGCCCAATCCGGTACCCTTGGTCTGACGGGTCTCTTCCTGGCCAACCCGGTAAAACTTCTGGAAAATCTTTTTCTTTTCTTCTTCGGGAATTCCAAAACCATGATCGGCGATTGTAAACAAAGCATGCCCTTTTTCTTCTGACACTTTAACCTTTATTGTGGTTGCATCGGCTGAGTACTTTATTGCATTCTCTACCAGGTTGGTCACCACACTGGTCAGCCCCATCCGGTCACCAATTACCATTACTTCCGGCATTACTTCTGTTTCAAAACGATGGTGCATTCCTGCTGCTTCCTTTGCCTTTTCGACTACCGACTGCACAATTTCGCTCAGGTCGCAGGCATCATTCCCGATCTGAAAATTATGATCTTCAATTTTGGCTGCCAGCAATATATTTTCCACCAATCCCTGCAGCCGGTCCATATCCTGCAACGAATTATTCAATAATAACTCCACCTTATCACGTGCCAGCGTTTCTCTTCTGAGCATGGTCTGCAAAGCCACCTTTGAAGAAGCTATGGGTGACCTCAACTCATGGGTGATCGATAGGAGGAAATTTTTTTGCTGCCGGTTCACCTTGTATTCACGACGTAAACTCTGGTTGGTCTTTAAAGTCACGATTAACAGAATGATCAGGAAAACGCTTCCTTCTCCAAGTATCATGTAGATATTGCGCCGGTATTCCCGGTCAATCTTGCTGATGGCGGAAGAATTTTCAATACTGTCCGGTGCCTTGTTCTGGTAAATATAGTTGAGTTGCGTAAGCTCTTTTTTTTCCTGGTACGCTTCTGTACTGATGCGGAACAGGAACAGTATCCACCACGTGAAGGAAGCAAAGATGTATGCGACCAACAGGTAAAATATTAATAAAGGCCTCCTTTGAATTTTCATTTAATGAAAATGATGGTTAATATAATCGCATTCATCCAAGGCTACAACTATGGCCGCTAAACTTTTACTAAAATGATTGTTCCGTGACAAAGATAGAGTTGATACGTTCACACGATACAAAAGTGCAATTCAATTTTTTTGTCGATCCGGATCGCCACCTCAACGATGCAAAACAGCCGTTTGTCAACTGCATTTAACATTTTTTTCAATATATGGTTTCACTATTGTCCGGCTAATATTTCTGAAGCCCAAATCTTTTTATCGGGCATCAGTGATATGGTTTATCACCGCCACTTCTGCGCTGATCATTTTCAGTATTCCCTGCCCTTCCTCCATTCACGTAATACATCCAGCTGCCGGACTTCACTTCAACCAAAAATAAATCGCGGTATAGCCCATCATACGTGGCTTAACAAAAACAAAACGGTTGGCTGCCAGGCTCCAGGAGAAATAAAATCTTTCCATGATTGATGCAGGATGGCTGACTGACAGGCTACCGGCACCTGACCTGCCGTTTGATTTTCTGTGCAAATCGATGAAGAAGAAGCGCCTTCGAATCATCTAAACTTTATTACTTTGAGCCGCTAACGATTTATGAAAAAGGGCCGCAAACCAAAACAGCCCGCTGCCGGTAAGGTAGCGGTTCACCAACCTGACAGGCTGGTATTGGCCCTGATCGCTGCGGCAATTGCCGTGACCACGTATGTTTCCTTCGCTCCGGCACTGGACGGATCCTTTACCAATTGGGATGATGATAGCTATGTTACCGGGAATGAAATAATCAAATCAGCTTCCATCAACTGGCAGGCACTATTTAAAGAACCGGTTGCCCTCAACTATCATCCGGTTACCATGCTGACTTTTGCGATGAATTACAAAGCGGCGGGCCTGGATCCACATGCTTATCATTCAACCAACCTGCTGCTGCATATTTTGAACAGCATGATGGTTTTCCTTTTTTTCTATTTCATTTCAGGAAAAAAAATGCTGACCGGCGCAATCACGGGATTTATTTTTGCCATTCATCCAATGCATGTTGAATCCGTTGCCTGGATATCAGAAAGAAAAGATGTCCTCTACGTCTTCTTTCTGATGCTTGCTTTGCTTAGCTACCTGCGTTACCGCTTAAATCATCAGGTAGCCTGGTTATCGATTACTTTTTTATTCTTTGTGCTTTCCTGCCTGTCAAAAGCAATGGCGGTAGTTCTGCCGGTTTTGTTATTGTGTATAGACTATTATCAGCAGAGGCAGTTTACCAGGAACGTGTGGCTTGAAAAAATTCCATTCCTGCTGGTCTCGCTGGTATTCGGTATCGTGGCATTCCGGATACAACAAGGTGCCACTAATGCTGATATTGCTTCCTTTGCAGTTTGGCAACAGGTATTGTTTGGCTGCTATGGATTACTTGCTTATGTGGTAAAGTTTTTGCTGCCGTTTCACCTTTCCGCTTTTTATCCGTACCCTGTCGCGAACGGAAGCGAACAGATACCCATACAATTCTACCTCTCGCCGCTGATATTGGGAGTGGTAGCCTGGCTGACCTGGCGATTTCTGAAAACTCAACTGCCTTATCTTTTTGGAATAGTGTGGTTCATAGTCACCATTGCCCTGGTGCTTCAGTTTATTTCCGTAGGCAATGCACTGATGGCCGACCGGTACAGCTATCTTTCTTATGCCGGGCTCGCATACGCAACAGGAAACGGAGTTGAGAATTTATACCGGTCAAAACCGCGGCTGCGAATGGTTTTAACCATACTTCTTGCAGGTGTATTGATTACACTCTGCTTCGCCACCAACAGCCGTTCAAAAGTGTGGAACAACAGTGAGACGCTCTGGAGCGATGTGATCACCAAGTATCCGGATGTACCAACGGCTTATAAAAACCGTGGCAATTTCTACGGCGAAAACGGTAACAGCGCTGCTGCATTAAAAGATTACTCCGTTTTATTATCAATGAATACCAAGGATGCCGAAGTTTATAATAACCTGGGTAACATTTATGCCGGGCAAAAAAATATCCCTGCTTCCATTGACGCGTATTCTAAAGCCATTTCAATAAGGCCGGATTATATAAATGCCTACACCAACCGGGGAATCAGCTATAATGAATCAGGTCAACCAGCCAAAGCCATAGAAGACTTTTCGAAAGCGATAGCGCTCAATGCCAACAACCCATCCTTGCTGGCACAGCGCGGGTACACCTATTTTACCTCCGGAAACTATACTGCATGCATCACAGATTTCACCAGGGCTATCGAATTACAGCCCGATTTGGCTGCGGCCTGGTATTGCCGGGGACTTGCAAACTACAGGCTAAACCAGCCTGACGCTGCAATACAGGATCTTACACAAGCCAGGTCCCTTGGCTATCAGGGTGATTATAGGTTGCTGGAAAACCTGCAAACAAAGTAGCCATTCGCACTATTTGGAAACTGTCTGAAATAGTTATTTTCTTGTGCAGATTTTTTTCTTACCAGGCACCCTGATCGTTCAAACCGGGATTGCCAATGAAATTATCTACTGCAATCACCGGTATTCAATCAAAGCATTGCTGCTTTGAATATCATGCGAGCAGCCCAGTGTGAATGATGCGGCATACTTTAAATCCAACCCTTCAGAACCGCCATTGGCAGACTAATTATTTTGCGTTTCCTCACGCTTCAATCCAAACTTATCCATTTTACTATACAGGTGGCTGCGTTGCAGGTCAATCTCATCAGCCGTTTTTGAAACATTCCAGTTATTGATACGCAATTTATATTCTATGTATTGCTTCTCCATAAAATCACGAAAGTCCATAAACTTATCAAAACGGGTAAATATCGAATCCATTGGATCCTTCGTGGCATTGGCTACGGCGAAAGCCAGCACCTCTTGTTCTGTTATCTTGTTCTCGCTCAGAATCACCAACCGTTCCATTACATTATGAAGTTCTCGAATATTTCCGGTCCAGTTGATTTGCTGCAGCTCCTGTATCGCTTTGGGTGTTACCACCTTTCTTGGAATACCATAGTCTTCGCAAATCTCGGCAACAAATTTTTCGGCAAGAATGGGGATGTCTTCCTTCCTGTCGTTCAGTGATGGAACGTGTATGATAATGACGCTGAGTCGGTGATAAAGGTCCATCCTGAAATTTCCTTTATCTATTTCACGGCTCAGGTCTTTATTGGTTGCTGCCACTATTCTTACATCAACGGTAATCTCCTTATCTCCTCCCACCCTGGTAATCTTGCTTTCCTGCAAAGCGCGCAGCACTTTTGCCTGTGCACTTAAACTCATGTCGCCAATCTCATCCAGGAATAACGTGCCTCCGGTAGCTGATTCGAACTTACCAATTCGTTGTTTGATTGCTGAAGTAAATGCGCCCTTTTCATGTCCGAATAACTCACTCTCAATCAGCTCTGCAGGAATCGCTGCGCAGTTTACTTCTATCAACGGCCCGCCAGCACGATTGCTTTTCTCGTGAATCCAGCGCGCAACCAGTTCTTTTCCCGTGCCATTATCTCCGGTTATCAGCACCCTTGCATCGGTGGGTGCGACTTTATCAATTTTCTCTTTAATCTTTTCTATAGCCGGCGACTGTCCGAGCATCTCCCGTGTTTTGGAAACCTTGCGCTTCAGTACCTTGGTTTCCGTCACCAGGGATGCCTTTTCCAATGCATTCCGCAACGAGATAAGCAGCCGGTTAAGGTCCATTGGCTTGGCTACAAAATCATAGGCCCCTTTCTTAACAGCTTCTACTGCAGTATCAATGGTGCCGTGCCCGGAAACCATAATAACCGGCGTATCTGCATTGGTTAGCTGAATCTTATCTAACACCTCCAGCCCGTCCATTTTCGGCATTTTGATATCCAACAGAATTGCGTCGAAGCTCTTTTCTTTCAGCATATTCAAACCTTCTACTCCATCATTGGCCTCCTCCACTTTGTATCCTTCATACTCAAGAATTTCCCGCAATGTGCGCCGAATGCTTTTCTCATCGTCAATTATCAATATGTTCGCCATCTACTTGTGTTTTTTAAGAGGATTGCAAAGGTAGGAATTCTGGGGCATTGGAGGTGATGGAAGAAAGAGCCGGGAGCCGGGAACCAAGACTCATGACACCTACTCATTACTTAAGACTTAAGATTTAAGACTTATGACTTAAGACTTAAGACTGGGGACTCGTTACTTCCGACTTCCGACTAACTACTTCCGACTATTTTTAACGCTGCACTACCAACAACCGATTTTGCAAGGCACTTACATTACCGACGGTCAATAGGTAGATTCCATTTTCCAAACCCGATACATCAAAGAACGATACAGGCTGCACAATGTTACAATGAATGATGCTATTGCCGGACAGATCTGTAACCTTCATTTCTGATCCCGGTTTGATCTGATCAGGTATTTGAATCACCAGTTTTTCACTTACCGGATTAGGATAGAAAGAGAAGCTGAATCCCTGTTTTTCATCAGGAATTGCAATTCCCGTCTGAAGGGCAGTATCCTGGTAAGAAACCTGTGAAACGACAGGTAATCCCAATACATCCTGTGCATTGATCTGCAAAACCGGCGTACCGGTACCCGTAGCAAGCCATTTATATTCGTACGATTTCAGGATTACATTGGTACCCAGGTTGAGTGTATCAATAAATACACTGTCGATGTCCGTAATGACAGAGGTAATCCTTAGTGCTTCGAAATTTCCGGCAGGCGTAATCACGGTTCCCCAGCCATCAACGGTATTCACCCTTTTTCTTTGCTGGGAAACATAACCCACACCCGGAAGTCCGAGTGCAAAATCTGATTCAGATGAATCCACATCACCATACTGAAGTGGAAACTTATAGATCACATCATTCGCTCCGTAAATAATCGGTACCGGAATGCCATCAAAAGTTCCTGCATATCCATACTGTTCAAATTGCGATGAAGAGTTCTTATAGATCAGGTAAACTTCTTCCAGTGTAAGCTGATCAATAGCTATCGTGAAACCGCTCTTTGCTGCCAGGTTAGCTCCCGAAAACAAAAGCTGGTAGATCAGCGAAATCTCCGACATGTTGTAAAATGTATCAGTAGCAGATGTCAATGGTTGTAAATTCTGAAAATCCCAAACATGATTTGGACCGGTATCAGCAGGATCAATGGAAACATCAAAAGCCGCAGTGGTGGTGATGAAAGTTTCGCCCGGTTGCGGCATGTCGGATTGCATAACAGTGATTTGCGCTATGGATACAGTAGCAGCGATCAGGAATGTAATGGCAAGTAGCAGTTTCTTCATGAAAAACATTTATGCATTTATGATACCATGGTTTTCGTTAAAGGTTGAAAGAACCGTTTGTCGCACTTTTCAGCAACATCCTTGTCAGGTATCGGCGTATGCTTCGTTAATTTACAACCTGACCAAGCGATGACCAACCAGGAGCTGAGGCTATTTCTTCGAAACGACTTCCTTTACCTTTACACCGTTTTCCCAGGTTTGTGTTGACTGAAGTTTACCATCTTCCTGATAAACTTTCCATATGCCTGACTTTTTACCGGTTTTATAATTCCCTTCCTCCCGCACTTTACCCGTTTCGTAAAATTCCGTCCAGGGTCCTTCCTCCATGTTATCCTTATAAGTACCCTTGGACTTAATTTTACCACTTTCAAAATATTGTGTGGAAGGGCCACTGATCACGCCGGCCACATAATTATACTCTATGGCAGCCATTCCTTCCGAATTGCACCAACGGTTCAGGCTGTCACGTTTGCCGTCTTTCCACATTCCCTCTTCCTGCAAAATCCCATCCATATTGTAATAACGACGCCATCCGTTAAGCAATCCTTTTGAATAATATTCTTCCGTTTTCATAGTACCTCCCGGATAATAGTCATGCATGACCCCTTCCAGTTTACTGTTCTTGATGTATTGTTCTCTCGACAATGTACCGTCGTCTTCAAATATCAGGATGATTCCATCATAAAAATCAAGATTAAACTCCTCTACCCTGTTCAATATTCCCGTTTCAAAATACGTACGCCATATTCCCTGCTTTTTGCCATTCACAATTGTTCCGGCACGGTAGAGGCTGCCTGTAGACTTATAGAATAGCTGCATGTCAATAATATTATACGCATCGGGACGGCGTACGGCAACGGTATCATAAAAAGCAATTTCCGTTTCCGCTGCCACCTGTGCTGTTAACCGGACAGGAAGAGACAAAAGAAGAAAAAAACAAAATCGGATGAAAAAGTTACTCATATTCCGCCCTGTTTAAATGGTTGTTTTAAAATGAAATGATTGCCTGCAAAAATAAAGAAGTTGAAGTAGATTGCCGGGGAAGTAATGCACCAAGCACATTTCCTGATGCAAGCTGCAACCGATACCGGTCGTGCCATGTAAACTGAAATGTAGCACCCACCTGGAATGCTGCAGTTCCGCCATAAGATACCATGACGCCCCCGCTAAACCAGGGTGCCAATGCATAGACAGGTTGTATGTATAAAAAAGGCAATTGGTCAATAGAAGGCCGGTAAGCCATTCCTATTCCGGTAATCAAACGCTCTGCTAAAATGTGTGAATACGTCAAGGCAAAGCGGGTTGGCAAAGCCGTGGTTTGCGGTGCAACCTCGCTGCTGGTTCCGGTTTTTTCCAATAGGGAGTCAATATTGAACTCAAACAGAAAAGTATTATCATCGCCGATAAAATCATTTACCGCTATTCCTTCAAAACGCACAGCACTGTCGGCATGGTAAAGATTGGTACGCTTGTTCCACCAAATCAGGCCAAGGTCATTTACCTGAAGGGTCCATCTTGATTTGCCATTCGCAGGCATATATGCCAGCAGGAGATCCGCTGCCGCTCCATATCCATCAACCTGCAATGTTCCCTTATTACCGGTATCAGACTGCATATATTCAAAATTGTAGGCAGCCTCAATAAATTCACCATTTGTTTCTGTATAAATAGTGCCTTCATTCACTTTAATTTCCGATCCATTTTTGCAAAGCAGCAATGATGCCCCCAACCCGGTCTCCCACGTACCTGATTTGCCGGAGAATTTTTGCTGTGCCCCGAAACGCATTTGGCGGTAATCATACAGCAACCCCTTTGTACCGCCGATATCGGCAGTTTCTCCGGCGTATCCGGCATTACCATAAAAAGCAAGATTGAATAAGTCGTCAGTAAAACGTGACTGTTGCACAGAACCTGCACGTAATGTAAACGAAAGCAGTGCGGGAGATGCGGTAATGAAACGCCTGGCGACAAACTGATAATAAATCTCCGCTCCGGTATTGTATTCAAATACATTCATCTCAGACAGGTCTTCTGAAACTGAATTCTTCAGCTCCTGGTCAATAAACTCATTGGTAAGTGCTGATACACTAAAAGAGAGATTCAATGCATTGGAACTAATAACGGAACCACCCTTTATACCAATTGACCTCTTTGTTGAATCTGTATTGGATTGCGGAAACAAAGTGAACAAAGAATTAATCGTCAGTTCATTCCAGCCACTAAATGAAAACGGATGGTAAGAAGCCGTTGCAGCATCCGGATGCTCAACCTGCTGCGAATACATATAAAATGGAATCAAAATGCAGGCCGTCAGCAAAATTAAATTCTTAGAATACATGCGATTAATATCCGGTGTAAAAAGTAAATGAACCTGTCAGTTTCAGGTCGAGCAGGTAGTCATCATAAATGGTAAGGTACGAACTACAGGAGCCCGATACCTCTGTAGAAAAGGAAGAGCGCATAACTACCCTTGCTGCATTTCGCAACCGCTGCATTTTTGATTCATCAACAGGAATGGTTGCCACTGATTTTGTTTTTTCCGTGACCAGGCACTGATCATTCAGCTTACCGGGTTCAATCAGAGGAGGTACGGTAAACAGGGAGTCCAGAAATTCCGATTGCGCATCATAGAAGTACAATTGCGGTACTGCCATAAAAGGAAATCCATTGTAAGTAATCAGCGTAAAAGTGCCTTCCTTAATCGTTGGATCACCTTCTTCCTGGCTGCCCAGTGAAAAATCAAGGGTATCCTGCAAAACCAGCGCATCTGCAACAAGTGAAAGTGGTAATGTAATGTCAAGCGATACATCCAGCGAACTGCTGTCGTAGGTAAAATCTTTAAACCCGGAACTGTTTCCATCCGGGTTTATAAAAACATCCAGCGCGTAGGTTAACTTATCAGGCAGCAACTCAATCAGGGACTTGATGTTCGAATTGGAGTTATCCAATGAAAAAACAGACAGCGCCGGAACAAAAGGATTCTCGGCAGCCGGCAATATGGTAAGAGGCTTATTCAGTTGATCCCATTGCAGTTCCTGCGACTTTCCTGATAAGGTATTGCTGGCAGTCAACTCATACAGGTTCAACCTGCTTACTACTCCTACTCCATTGGTGATCTTCAGGTTCACCGATGCACTTTCAAGCCCGATGCTTCCGCTTTTTATCTTATTAAAAGCGTCAAATACCGCTTCATCGGGACCGATGTTTATAATCTGTTGGCCCAGGTAGCCACTGATATACTCCGGCACAATATCCTGCAAAGCATACGTGATGAGCACGCTGTCATCTTTGGATATGTTTACCAGTTCTCCTGTTGAATCAATGCCGGCAACCAGGTGAGTGAAATACGTATTGTGACTGCTTCCGTCAATGCCGGTGAGGTTGAAGGTATAGCCGGAAAGATCGAACGTTTTTACCACGGTGCTGGAAGACCCGGAAGACGCCGCAGGTAAGTCTTCCGTGATGGAAATAAAATTTCCATAAGGGTCCTTTGCAGATGGTAAAGCAAATTCAAAATGCGATTCTTGCTGAATAGTGCTCGACAAAGAAATCACCAGGTTGCCGGATTTGATCCGTAGTTCATTCAGCAATGCGCCGCCACTGATCTGGTAGGTGGTTTCCTTATCCTCATCAATCAGGTTCTGCGCGGGGAAAATGGCTATTGCCGAATTCACCACCAGGTCATGCGCCACCATGGTTATGATTAATGATTTGGACGTATCGATCATCACCACGCCTCCCGGGCTGTCGAGGTCAATTATGGCAGCCTCCAAAGTTCCTTCCACGTGCTTGCCGCTAAGGTCAATCACTTTCGTTTGAACCGCTCCCGGCAGCAGGTTCAGGAAAGTATCCTGGGTAAGAACCTGCTGATCAGTTTTGTTTTTTATGAGAAAGACGATGTTGGAGATCTCAATCGGCAGTTCATTTTTCAATGACATATCAATAAAGCCCGATTGCAGGTCGGCTGATTCAAAAAATTGAGTAGCATCAATGTCGGTAGCACCGGTTGTGATGTTTTCAATAGCGGGAATGGGAAAAATACCACCATTAGATGCTATAATAAACTGGCCCAGGAGTCCCAGTTGCTGGCACATTTGCCCGAGCGATAATGGGTAAACTAGCGTTTGGTTGGCCAGGCTAAGATTTTCCAGTGAAAAACCGGCCTTAATGGTGGTATCCGGAATTTCTACTGCCTGGTCGGCCAAAGAAAATTTGTATAATGAATTGCTGAAAACCAGGGAAACTGAATGATCACTGTTTTGAAGCAGGAGCGAATCAGCGATTAAGTTATCGATCGAAAGCGAGGTATTCAATAAAGGGGCAAGAATAGATACATCCCAGGAAGGGCGCGATTCAGGTCCTTTAGTACAGGCACTGAAAACGGTTGTAAGCAATAAGATAGAGACACCAAAACAAAAAAAAGTTCTTTGATCCATCGTTTTCAGAGTAATAATGCAGCCGGAGGTGGTGAAATTAGTTTTTTGGTATCAATTAATTAAAATCATGCCGAACGTAGCTTTCCTTAAGATAAGCTGGCATCAAGGTAACAGAACAGCGTATAAAATTTTCATTTCAAAGCAATAATATATTGCCCTCCAATAATTTTTAGCTTTACTTAAAATTTAAAGCATTCATACTACCGGCAATGGCAGGAAAAAAATCCCTGAAAGATAAAGTAGTGGTCATTACAGGCGCTTCTTCCGGCATTGGTAAAGCTTGTGCCTTTGCCTTTGCCAAAGAAGGTGCCAGGGTTATGCTGGCTGCCCGCGATGAAGAGAGACTGAACAACGTGGCAGACACCATCCGTGCGTTGGGTTATGCCGCTGCAGTTTGTAAAACGGATGTGAGTTTGGAAAGTGACTGTAAAAGATTAATGGATGCGACGATTGCTGAATTCGGCACCATTCACATCCTGATCAATAATGCGGGTATTTCAATGCGTGCGGTGTTTGCTGAAACCGAATTGAAGGTAATCAGGCAGCTGATGGACATTAACTTCTGGGGAACCGTGTATTGCACCAGGTATGCGATAACGGAAATACTTAAGAATAAAGGAAGTATCGCAGGTGTTTCCTCCATAGCAGGATATAAGGGGCTTCCCGGACGCACCGGGTACTCTGCTTCCAAGTTTGCCATGCAGGGATTTCTCGATGCCTTAAGGGTAGAAAACCTGAAAACAGGCCTTCATGTGCTGATAGCATGCCCCGGTTACACAGCCTCCAACATCAGGAACACCGCACTCAATAAAGACGGCAACCAGCAGGGAGACTCGCCATTGGAAGAAGGTAAGTTGATGAGCGCCGAAGCGGTGGCACAACATATTTTGCAGGGCATCATTTACAGGAAACGGGCAATCATCCTCACCTTCCAGGGAAAAATGACCGTATGGCTTAATAAATTTTTTCCTGCGTTTATAGACAGGATGGCATATAAACTCATTTCAAAAGAGAAAGATTCACCATTCAGGTAAGGGAGCATATCAAACTGACGCGCAAGTCCGGTTTTTACAATATGGCTAAATTGTTTGATCCTTGCGATACAAATCTGATTGCCCTGAAATTATTTCACAATTCAAAAACCGGGTGAAGTATTCATTAGTATTAGTTCGCGGCATCCACATTATCATCATTCATTCCACTTACGAGGGTTCCTTCCTCATTAAAATATTTCCACTCGCCGGTTTTTACTCCATCAGCATAAGTGCCTGTTTCTTTCAACCGGCCGGATTTATAGTAAGAGACAAATGGCCCGTTTTCCATATTATTTTCAAAATAAACCTCTTCTTTTAACTCACCGGTATCATAGTAATACATCCATTTTCCCGACATTTTATCGTTCACATACTGTCCTTCCTCCTTTTTGTTTCCGTTCTCATAAAATGACTGATACGGCCCTTCAAAAGTACCCTTCGAATAATGCTCCATGATCATTACAGGGCCACTTTCAAAAAATACGCGCCGTTGCCCGTCTTGTATTCCATTTGAAAACATTGTTTTCTCGCTTACTTTTCCGGATGCATAATATTTAAATAAGGTATCTGATATCCGGTTATTCGAGTAGGTGCGCCGTTCTACCAGATTCCCTTCTATGCCATATAAAAGGTATTCCCCATCACGTATAGAAGGGCTATCTGCCCTGACTGAAAAACGCTCCCTGATCTGTTTATTCTCCAAATCATAGTAAGTGTTAATTTGGTTATGCTGTTTTGAGCAGGATACTATTCCTGCGACAATCAATACCAGGCCAATCATCCGGTTCATAGCAGTTGATTTTCACGCAAAGGTAAACTCCATTGCAAGAAACTGCAATATTATCCGGCATTAACTATTTATTATACAATGAGGATAGCTGATAAAAAACAAGACCTGTTGAGTAGTATTTCCTGCTTTTAAGATTTGAATTTACCCGTCAGATTAAATTATTCCTTTGCATGCACTTAAAGGCTTTCAGTAAGTGGCCTGAAAAAAGTTATTAATCATTTCCCGCATCACGCCTGCACTCCGCTCGCCCTTCGATTCATTCTGAGCTATTCATCAACGATTCAATTAAATTAATTGATAACATCAAAAATATATACCTGTATCATCGCAATAACCCTTTGCCCGTTACCTGTGTAATAGTATCTTCGCAACAACATGAAAAAAATACTTATCCGGGATGCCCGCATTGTTAACGAAGGAAAAATTATACAGGGAGACCTCCTGCTGAAGCACGGCCTGATTGAAAAAATCGACAGTCAAATAACTGCTACCGGAAATGAAACCGTGATCGATGCCGCAGGACAGTTTCTATTCCCCGGAATCATTGACGACCAGGTCCATTTCCGGGAACCCGGATTAACCAATAAGGCGACCATCTATTCCGAATCAAAAGCAGGTATTGCCGGTGGCGTAACTTCCTTTATGGAGATGCCCAATACCATTCCACCCGCCGATACGCATGAATTGCTTGAACAGAAATACCGGATTGCCCAGGTTACCTCACTGGCCAATTACTCTTTTTACCTGGGCACTTCCAATACCAACCTCGATGAAATAAAAAAGACAGACCCTGCCAAAATCTGTGGCATAAAAATATTTATGGGCTCGTCTACCGGAAAACTTGTAGTGGATGATCCAACTGCACTTGAAAACATTTTCAGGCATGCGCCCACCCTTATTGCCACTCATTGCGAAACGGATCCAATGATCAAGGCCAACGAAAAAATAATGCGGGAAAAGTATGGCGATGCCATTCCCATAGAATTGCATCCCGTAATCCGCAATGAAGCGCAATGCCTCGCTTCTACCAGCCTCGCTGTCTCTCTTGCAAAAAAGTATCAATCGAGATTGCATGTTTTGCACATTTCCACTGCAGAGGAGTTAGCGTTATTCAATAACACCGTCGCACTTGCTGACAAAAAAATTACGGCGGAAGTTTGTGTGCATCACCTCTGGTTTGATAGTAACGATTATAAGAAACTGGGCACACTGATAAAGTGTAATCCGGCCATTAAGGATGAAAGACATAAAGTACACTTATTACAGGCGCTCCTTGATAACAGGCTCGATGTTATTGCCACCGATCATGCCCCGCATCTCTGGCAAGAAAAAAATGTTATCACAGCTGAAGGCAGACCCGACTACTTCAAATCACCTTCCGGGCTGCCGCTGTTACAACATTCATTTAATATGATGTTTGAATTTTACCGGCAGGGCAAACTAACGCTCGAAAAAATTGCGGAGAAAATGTGTCATGCCCCGGCACTTCTTTTTTATATTAAGAACCGTGGCTTTATACGGGAAGGATATGCAGCCGATCTTTTCCTGTTCGACCCTGAACAGCACTATAAAGTTTCGAAAGAAAATATCCTTTACAAATGCAACTGGTCCCCGCTGGAGAACACCACGTTTCAAGGACGCACTACGCATACATTTGTAAACGGCAGGCTGGTATATGCAAATGGAGTTTTTGATGAAAGCGTGAATGGCATGCGCCTTGAATTTGAACGCTGATACCGAAGCCGGAGCAAATCCACTTAATAAGCGATCCATGATCAGCATTGTTACCACCATCCACAATCAATTTGCCATGAATCGTTTGTATTTAGAATACCTAAAAAGGTATTCGGCACATCCATTTGAGCTGATCATTATCGACAATGCTTCTACCGATGAAAGTCCGGATTATTTTCGAAGAATGGGTTGCAAGGTGATTACCAACGATGGCAACTATTCATACCCTCATTGTCAGAACCAGGGAATTGCCGCTGCATCGCATAGCCTCATAGCCTTTTTCAATAACGACCTGCTGGTTTCACCCCGGTGGGATGAGAACCTGAAAACCATAATGGCCGGGCAGCAACTGGATGTGGTGAGTTTCGCCACGAACGACCGGGTCGAAAACGATAAGGCTACTTTCCGTTTGAGAAACAAATGGAAATGGATCAAAACACCTCTTGAATACCTGTTCGGCACAAGTTATACTAACCTCAGCCTCATGCACCGTTTAATGTATGGGAACTGGGAGGCATGGACCGCCAAAAGAAGGCAACTCTTCGGCCACAAAGTACTGGAGGGTTTTTCAGGTTCCTGTATTGTAAGCACGCGCAATGCGCTGGAGAAAACCGGTAACTGGGATGAACGAATTGAGGCGGCGGATTTTGATTTCTATTTAAGAACAAAAAAAAGAAACCTGGAATCCGGAGATATCAAACCTATCCACATTCTGTTAGGTGTTTACTTTCATCATTACGGCAGATTGACCATTAAACGCAAGAACCATTACCCATTTGTTGACAAAATGAATATCATTACACCGGAAGAAAAATGGGGAAAAGAGATGGATGCCTTGCTGAAAGACATCAGCCGTTAGGCTTCAGAATCAATGATCACCGCTAAAAATAAACCCATGACTAAAATAAGAATTCCCCTGCTGTTGCTGCTTTTGTTTGTTGCCGCTTCATCATTTGCACAATCCATGGAGGTACTGATCAATCGCGAAGCTGCTACTATCCTGCCAAAAGTAATAGAATGGCGCCGTTACCTGCATCAGCATCCCGAACTCTCCAACCGGGAATTTCAGACTTCAGCATATATCGCAGCCCATCTTACATCGCTTGGACTGGAAGTACAAACCGGCGTAGCAAAAACGGGAGTGGTGGCTTTGCTGAAAGGTGGCAAGCCCGGGCCCGTTGTCGCCTTGCGGGCTGACATGGACGCATTGCCTGTGCTCGAACGTTCCAAACTTGCCTATGCCTCTGCCGTGAAAGGTGAATACCAGGGTGAGGAAGTTCCGGTGATGCATGCCTGTGGCCACGATTCGCATATGGCTATCCTGCTTGGTGCCGCTACCGTTTTGTCATCAATGAAAAAAGATATTCCGGGTACGGTAAAATTCATATTCCAGCCTGCTGAAGAAGGTGCTCCAGGTAACGAAGAAGGTGGTGCGCAATTAATGATAAAAGAAGGAGTTTTGGAGAATCCGGAAGTGGAAGCCATATTCGGTTTGCATATCAATTCACAAACAGAAGTCGGTGACATTATTTACAAGAGCGGCGCTGAGATGGCAGCTGCCGACTGGTTTTCCATTAAAGTAAAAGGAAAAGGATCTCATGGTTCACAACCCTGGGCCGGCGTTGATCCTATTGTAGTATCGGCACAGATTATTGAAGGATTGCAAACCATAGTGAGCCGGCAGGAAAATCTTACTACAGCACCCGTAGTTATCACTGTTGGAAAGATAGAAGGAGGAGTTCGTAATAATATCATTTCCGAAGAAGCGATCATGGAGGGAACTATCAGAACACTCGATAGCGCCATGCAACCGGAAGTGCACGAAAAAATCCGCTGCATGGCAACAAAAATTGCCGAAGCTTCCGGGGCAACTGCTGAAGTTACCATCATAACCAGGACACTGGTCACCTACAATGATCCTGCACTCACCGCAATGATGGCACCAAGCTTTGACAAAGCAGCTGGTAAAGAAAATGTACACATCATGAACTGGATAACAGGAGCTGAAGACTTTTCATACTATGGCGCTAAAATTCCGTCCCTGTTTTTCTTCCTGGGTGGCATGCCCGAAGGGCAGGATCCTGCAACTGCGGCACCACACCATACGCCTGACTTTTATATTGACGATAGCAGGCTGGATGTGGGAGTCAAAGCCTTTTGTAACCTGGTATTTGACTATGCGAAACTCACTAAAAAGCAGTAGTAGCATTTTTTAGCAAGATGGATAAGATCAAACGAGTTGCTTTTTTGGGCATTGGGGGTGTCGGCGGTTACTATGGAGGAAAACTGGCTGCTTACTACGCTACTTCACCGGATGTGGAAATTATTTTCATTGCAAGAAATGAAAATGAAAAGGCCATCCGGGAAAAGGGATTGTTGCTGATAACTGCTGCAGGTGAAGAACGGATACATCCAAAGCTTATCAGCCATGATCCTTCAGAGCTCGGCGCAATCGATCTGTTGTTTTGCTCCATCAAAGCATACCACCTCGAAGAAAGCCTTCAGCAAATTCAATCCTGCATTAATCCGGAGACCATCATCGTTCCTTTGCTGAATGGTGTGAATAACCGGGCGAGAATTCTTGCTTTGTTTCCATGGGTCAACTGCTGGCAGGGTTGCACCTATATTGTATCAAGACTCATACAACCCGGCATAGTTCATGAAACCGGCGAATGGAATCAGTTGCTATTCGGTGACGAAAACGCATCCAGCAAAGTCATCCAGGAAGTGGAATCCCTCTTTACAAAAGCAGGTATCCATGCAAAAGGATTACAGCAGATCACACCGGCATTGTGGACCAAATTCATCTTTCTTTCTCCCATTGCCACAATGACCACCCTCCTGAATGCGCCTATCGGGGCAGTACTAAAAGATGAACAGCAGAAAAGCAACCTCTTCCGGTTAATTCAGGAAATTGCAGGCATTGCAAAAGCACAAGGCATCGGGTTGCCGGTTACTATTGCTGCAGATACGCTAAATAAAATTGAAAGCCTTCCTTTTGAGACCTATAGCTCTATGCATTTTGATCACTATCACGGAAAGAAAACGGAGTTAGACTCACTTACAGGACAAGTCTGCAAACTTGGAATAATATTGGGGTTCCCCACTCCTGCTCACTATGAGGCACTTGCTTTACTAAAAGGCAGCTGATAAGTTTATTCAGTTCCGTCACTTTACGTCACACCACTTGTTGACAGTTATTCTTTCAGTGCAAATAACAGTCTGACTTCGCGCTTAGCCAGATTCTGCCATCCAACACAGACTCAAAGAAAAATTGTCAATCCGTCAATTTCGCCAACGGTCAAAAAAATATATTAGCAAATAGTTGGAAATAATAAACACTGTTCAGTATGTTTGCACCGTTATAAATACAACCACCATTCAGTAATGGGCATCACCGAACGCAAAGAACGCGAGAAACAGGAAAAAAAGGCATTGATCCTGGAAGCCGCCACAAAAATGTTCCTGCAAGACGGATTTGACAAAACCTCTTTGCGGAACATTGCCGATAAGATTGAATACAGCCCTGCTACTATCTACCTGTACTTCAAGGACAAGAACGAGCTGTTCTACGCCATACAGGAAAAAGGCTTTGAATTACTGCTTAAACAATTCAGGAAACTGTCTGCCATCAAAGACCCTTTTGAGAAACTGATCCGCACCGGCAAAGAGTACCTGAAGTTTGCCGAAAAAAATCCGGAGTACTACGACCTGATGTTCATCATGCGGGCGCCTATGATTCACATAGAAGAAAAAGACAACTGGGACTGTGGCATGCAGAGTTTCCTGTTTCTGCATGAAGTGGTAACCGAATGCATCAAAAAGAAAAAATTGAAGTCAAAAAATGCTGATATGGCCTCGATTGCCATCTGGTCGTTTGCACATGGACTGGCAGCATTACACATCCGCGATCGTTTTAAAAACATGCATAAAGTAAAAATCAACATACTGATGGAAGAAGAACTGACAGAGATGATGAATATGATGAAAGCCTGATTTTTTCATCTTGAAACTTAAGCTGTACCGCTTGAAGGTTTCTAAAAATCCTCAATCAGTAAATCAAGCCATGCAGTTTTTCTAAGGTCGGGACACGTTGATAAATTGATGAGTTCCTGAAGCAAGTTCAGGATGACTATCCGCACTTTGAGATTGTTTGCAGAACGCACCAAAAATTAAAAACCATCATCCAATAAATATATTACCATGAATCTTACCCTCCGCTGGCTGCTGCCTATGTTGTTGTTGCCTTTCCTTCTGCCGGCACAATCAGCAATCCTCGAAAACTATATACAGGAAGGTATTAAGAACAATCTTGCATTACAGCAGCAGGAATTCTCGCTGCAGCAATCCATCCATGCCTTAAAGGAAGCCCGTGGCCTTTTTCTGCCAACACTAAACCTGCTGGCAGATTACACCTACTCGGAAGGCGGACGATCCATTGAAGTGCCGGTCGGCGACTTGCTGAATCCGGTGTATTCAACCTTAAATCAACTTACAAATTCCACAGCCTTTCCACAGGTAGAGAATACCAGCGAACAATTCCTGCCCAACGATTACCATACCACCCGGCTGCAGGCAGCCATGCCACTCATCAATGCCGAAGTCTATTACAATCAGAAAATCAAAAAGGAAGATATCAACTACAGGCAGGCTGCAGTAAACGTGTACAAACGCGAGCTGGTGAAAGAAATCAAGAATGCTTATTTCAGTTACCTGCAAACCATACAAGCCACAAAAATTTACACCAATACTGCAAAACTGCTGTCGGATAACAAAGCAACGACGGAAGCCCTTGTAAAAAACAACATGTCACTACCCGGAAATGTATTAAAGATAAATGCCGACCTGGAAAAGGTAAATGCCTTGTACTTCGAAGCAACCAACAACAAAGAACTGGCAGCTGCATACTTCAATTTCCTGCTTAACAGGCCATTCAATACAGTTATTGAAGAAGACAGCCTGATGCTGAATGAAGTAACCATCGTGGAAGCGACTACAGAGACTTCCGTCCAGCAAAGAGAAGAACTGCTGCAGTTACAAAGCGGGCTCGAACAAAATAACCTCTTCCTGAAAATGCAAAAATCACATGCCATTCCCAAAGTGAGCACCTTCTTCGACATCGGGTACCAGGGATACGGATATAAATTCGACAACGTGCAACAATACTACTTCGGCGGCATACAACTGCGCTGGAATCTTTTTAGTGGTTTCACCAATACCAACAGGGTAAAACAGTCAGAATTTGTAGTAAGCAGTTTAAATGTGCAACTGGAGGAAACGGAAAAACAACTTACCCTGCAGCTTACCAGGGCGCGCCTTGAATTACAATCTGCCATTGCAAAGCAACAAGCATCAATAAAAGCATTGACGTATGCACAGGAGTACTACCGCATCACACAACTCCGGTATGAACAAAATCTAGCCTTACTGATTGAACTCTCCGATGCACTCAGCCAGTTTGCCGGTGCACAACTGGCATTGTCGCTTTCCAATGCCGATGTCCTGATCAAACAAGCAGAAGTAGAACGCGCTGCTGCCGCCTATAAATTATAAAGCAACTCACAACTCTCTTACAGATGAAAACTTCACCCACACATTATCTGACCCTTCTCCTGATCGCAATGGTAACAGGCATTGGTTGCTCCGGTGACCCGGATGAAAACGCTGCAACCGAGCATAATATAATTGCCATTGAAACCGCTCCGGTCGAAAAGCAAGCGGTGGCGCTGCCAATTATTTCCAGCGGCATCATCACTTCAAAAAAAGAAGCCCGGCTGTCATTTAAAACCGGTGGCATCATCTCTAAAATGACTGTTGATGAAGGCCAGGCAGTTTACCCGGGACAACTTTTAGCCGCCCTCGATCTTACCGAAATAAATGCCGCAGTCATGCAGGCCAACCAGAATGTGGAAAAGCTGCAGCGCGACTACGACCGGGTGAACAACCTGTATAAAGAAAATGCAGCAACCCTCGAACAGTTACAGAATACTGCAACTGCACTCGAAGTGGCAAAAAACAATCTCACTACCGCGAAATTCAACCAGCAATATTCCTCCATCTATGCAACGGAAAACGGAACCGTGATCAAGAAACTGGCCAATGAAGGGGAACTGGCCGCACCCGGCGCTCCCATTTTCATTATCAACTCAACACGCGAGCAGGATTGGGTGATCCGTATTGGTGTGGCAGATTATGACTGGACACGGATTAAGAAAGGTGATGAGGCCATTGTTGAAACCGATGCGTATCCGGGAGTGGCCTTTAAAGCAACTATTGCTGAAATCTCTGATGCCGCTGACCTGTATTCAGGCACCTTCCAGGTTGAACTGAAAGTAAACCCCGGTGATAAAAAATTTGCCAATGGCCTGATTGCCCGAATTGAACTCACCCCCTCCCAACACCAGCCGTTGCACATCATTCCCATCGAAGCGCTGGTAGAATGTTCCGGTAACAATGGCTTCGTCTATACGGTAAATACTGACGGCAAAACGGTTACAAAGATTCCTGTGGCAGTTGCGTACTATCAAAAAGACCGGGTGGCACTTTCGGCCATCGCAGACTCGGTTACGGAGGTCATTACCAGTGGTTCTGCCTACCTCACAGAAAGTTCACTGGTTTCGGTTGTCACGAAATAAGCAAACAGCCCATCAATATAAATCTACCATACACCCCTTCCTGCAGCCCTCTAATCAGCATCAATGAAAATCTCTGAATTCTCCGTTAAAAATTACCAGTTCACCATTATCATATTCGTAATGGTAATGGCACTTGGAATCAGTTCACTGCTCACCATGCCACGGGGCGAAGACCCTCCCTTCAATGCCCCGTACTTTGTTGTAATCGCGGTGTATCCCGGAACCAGTCCCAACGATATGGAAGAACTGGTGGCCGACCCCATTGAAGAAAAACTCAATGAACTCACCGACATCAAACGCATCCGCACCGAAATAGACGACGGACTGATGATCGCACAGATTGATTTCACCTGGGGCAGTGATATTGATGGAAAGTATAATGAAGTGGTACGTGAAATAAACAACATCCGGTCTGCCCTTCCTGCCGACCTCCTAAGCCTCGAAGTGAAGAAACTCACCTCCAGTGATGTCAACACCAAACAGGTTGCCCTGATATCGGAGAATGCCTCTTATAAAAGCCTGTACGACGAAGCCGACCGCTTAAAAACGGCGCTGGAGAAAGTGAACGGAGTTAAGAACGTTGACATTCACGGCTATCCGGAGCAGCAGGTGCGAATCTCCCTGAACCTGGAGAAAATGGCTCAGAACAAGATTCCGCTCTTTCGTGTGATGGCAGCTATTAAAAATGAAAATGTAAACATACCGGGCGGCAGCATTGATATGGGTTCAAAAAAATTCAATGTAAAAACCAGCGGCGATTATAACTCGGTGGAAGAAATCAGGAATACTATCGTGCTTACCTCTGCAGAGAAGATCGTTTACATGAAAGACATCGCCACCGTTGAATTCAGCTACGAAGACGAAAGCTACCTGGCCCGCTTCAATGGAAAACGTGCCGTATTCGTAACTGTAAGTGAAAAAGACCGCACGAACATCCTGGCCATCAACGAGGAGATCACACCGATTATGCAGGAATTTAAAACCACGTTGCCCGCCAATATTGTTTTCGATGAAGGCTTTAACCAGGCCGAAGATGTTTCAAAACGGCTGAGCGGATTTGCAAGAGACTTCGGTATTGCCATATTTCTTGTTTTGCTGACACTTTTGCCTCTTGGCTGGCGCGCTTCCGTTATCGTGATGATCTCCATCCCGCTCTCCCTTTCCATTGGCCTGGCCATGCTGAACTTCTTTGGTTACACCATCAATCAATTATCCATTGTAGGCCTGGTAGTTGCACTGGGATTACTGGTTGATGACAGCATTGTGGTGGTAGAAAATATAGAACGGTTCCTGCGTAATGGTTATTCGAGAAGAGATGCCGCCATTCAGGCCACCAAACAAATAGGGCTTGCCGTAGTAGGTTGCACCGCCACCCTGATCTTCGCCTTTCTGCCTATTGTTTTTTTGCCTGAAGGATCCGGCGACTTTATCCGCAGCCTCCCCATTGCCGTCATCAGCACTGTGCTTGCCTCACTTTTTGTTTCGCTTACGATTATCCCCTTTCTTTCAAGCCTGCTCCTCAGCCGTACACACAACCCGGAAGGAAACCTGTTCATGCGCGGTTTAAAGAAATTGATCAGTGGCTCTTACCGGCAATTGCTGCACCGGGCACTGGCCTATCCTTTTATTACATTATTCATCGCCTTCGGCATTTTTGTACTCAGCATTGCATTGATTCCGGTCGTCGGCTTTTCACTATTTCCAAAATCGGAAAAGCCCATGTTTATGGTGAATGTGGAAACGCCGCTGGGCACCAACCTCTATGCAACCGACCGTGTTGCTTTGTTTGTTGAAAAAGAATTGAAGAAGCATCCGCAGATCACTTCCTTCTTCACCAATGTGGGCAAAGGAAATCCGCGCATCTATTACAACATTGCTCCAAAAAATGAGTCAAGCAATTATGCCCAGTTTTTTATCCGTACCCAACCTTTGTCGATGACGGAACTGGAAGAGATGATTGATTCATTACGATTGAAATTTAATGGATACCCCAATGCAAAAATTGAAGTGAAACAGTTTGAACAGGGCCCTCCTGTGGAAGCACCGATTGCCATGCGCATCTTTGGTGAAAACCTCGATACACTCCGCGCTTTGGCTTTTAAGGTGGAGGATATCATGAAGCAAACGGAAGGCACGATCTACATTACCAATCCTTTGCTTTCGCAAAAAACAGATTTACAGATTGCCATCAATAAAGACAAGGCAGGTTTGCTGGGTATTCCTGTTGCTGAAATTGACCGTACCATCCGGTTAGGTATTACTGGTTTACCTGTCGGCACCTACCGTGATGAAAAAGGTGATGAACACCAGATCAACATGGTGCTGCCCAAAGATGGCAAGCATCCTTCCATCGATCAGTTCGATAAGGTGTATGTTTCATCCGTTGCAGGCAACCTCGTTTCCTTAAGGCAACTGGCAACCATTGAAATGAATACCTCGGTGCCTACGATTAAGCACTACAACAAGAACCGTTACATCACCGTAACGTCGTATGTAAAAACCGGTTATAATACCGGTGAGGTTACCAAACAGATCATTGAACAAATCGATGCGCTAAACCTGCCGGCCGGTTACAGTTACCAGGCTGCAGGCGAAGTGGAAAGCAGCCAGGAAAGTTTTGCCGGGCTTGGCACCATCATTATCATTACCATCTTCGGCATACTGGGCATCCTGTTGCTGGAGTTTGGTACGTTCAAGAGCACCTTCATCGTACTATCTGTAATACCATTAGGCGTAATCGGCGCTGTCTTCACCTTGCTCCTGGTTGGCAAAACACTTTCCTTCGTTGCTGTAGTCGGCCTGATCGCCCTGATCGGAATTGAAGTTAAAAACTCGATTTTGCTGGTTGACTTCACCAACTACCTTCGCGAACGAGGAGTAGAATTAAACAAAGCCATTGAGCAGGCCGGTGAAACCCGTTTCGTGCCTATCATACTAACCACGCTAACGGCTATTGGCGGATTAACGCCCCTCGTACTGGAAGACGCTCCATTATACGCTCCTCTCGCCTGGGTGTTGATTGGTGGATTGATCAGTTCGACGTTACTTACAAGGTTGGTGACACCGGTGTTGTATAAATTGCTGGCGCCGAAGGTGGAGGTAGTGGAGGAGGCAGAAGATTAATGGTATTCTAAGGTCAAAAAAGTAACCACGGAGAACACAGAGAAAAATATTTGCAGATCTAGTCTGATGCAATTCCACCTCTGTGAACTCTGTGGTTTCAAAAAGATAACCACGGAGAGCACAGAGAAAATTATTTGTAGATATTGTCTGATGAAATTCCACCTCTGTGAACTCTGTGGTTTCAAAAAAGGTAACCACGGAGAACACAAAGAAAAATATTTGCAGATCTAGTCTGATGCAATTCCACCTCTGTGAACTCTGTGG
>CAZGBP010000031.1:8153-35594 GCA_964524035.1 uncultured Bifidobacteriaceae bacterium | reverse complement strand
CAATTCAGCAATTTAGCAATTCACCAAAATAGCCATTCAGCAATTCAACCACTCCTTACATTTTAGCAACTATCTTTAACCCCTCATTACCCCGTCGTGCAAATCAACCAGCTGGCAAAATTTTCATTTCATAAAGGCTCTGTCTATGCAATGGTGCATGGGAGGGATGGAACTTCTTTCTTGTCTGCCGGATCCGATGGCGTGGTAGTGCAGTGCAATATAGAGGAAAGTGAAAATGCAAAAGCTATTGCGAAAGTGCAGGGCCAGGTATTTGCGCTGCTTTTGCTTGCGGAAAAAAACCATTTGGTGATTGGTACCATGTCCGGCGCCTTACATGTGATTGACCTGGAAAAGAAAGTGGAGATTCACAACATAACCTATCATGAGCAGTCAATTTTTGATATTAAGATTCATCAAAACCAACTGCTGGTAGCTTCCAGGGACGGATCCCTGACAGTCTGGTCTGCAGAGGATTACTCATTACAACAAGTCCTCTCCATCAGCACCCTCAGCTTGCGTATGATTGATATTGATCCGGTTAAAAATGAAATGGCAATAGCCTGCAGCGATAACAACGTTTACCTGGTTGATCTGCAATCCTGGAAAGTTAAAGCGGTCCTGCATGGGCCAACAAATTCCGTATTCTCGGTAACTTATCTGCCGGGTGCTGAACAGTTGCTTGCGGGCGCCCGCGATGCGCAGTTATATCACTATGACGCGAAGAGCAATATCCTGCTGAAACAGATAAAAGCACACCTCTATACCATCAACGATCTGAAATTAATTGCAGGTAATAAATACATTGCCTCTGCTTCACGTGATAAAACGATAAGGGTCTGGGATGCAGCAACGTTGGAATTGGTAAAGGCGTTGGATCAAGTTAAATCTAATGGGCATATAAACTCCGTGAACCGCTTGTTGTGGATGCCAGCTATGAACATTCTTCTCTCGGCAAGTGACGACCGTTCGATTATCGCATGGAAGGTGGAGGCCTGACCTGAAAAGTTCCGGCAATAAAAGCATATTCTGTAAAGGTAGGTTTGACGAGTTACAGGAAGATCAGATAAAAGAAGCAAGCTAATGCTAAGTATTTTCAGGAGCACGGAGGGCGGTTCTATTTTACTATTTCCTTTTGGAAAATATCGGCATGCAAAGCCGGACGGCGTCAGGTGTTAGTAGTATCTGTTTTGATTGATCATTCAGGAATACGGACAATATTGCGGCCTGCGCACTTTTTTCTTTTCTGAAAAATTACCAGAGCCGAATTCATCTTTTCCTTTTATCTGCATTATTTTCAATGACAAATTCTATTTTCGCACCCCACAGTAAACCGTTATGATACTATCCGATCGCCAGATACTTGCAGAAATTGAGAAAGGAACCATTCTTATTGAACCTTTTAAGCCGGAAGGATTAGGCTCCAACAGCTATGATGTGCATCTTGGAAAATATATTGCCACCTATAAAGACCGCATCCTGGACGCCAGGAAACACAACCAGATTGATACCATCATCATACCTGAAGAAGGATTCATTCTTTATCCCGACATGCTCTACCTTGGTGTAACCGAAGAATACACGGAAACACATGTGCATGTGCCTTTCCTGGAAGGCAAATCGAGCGTGGGACGACTGGGAATTGACATACATGCCACGGCCGGCAAAGGGGATGTTGGTTACTGCAATACCTGGACGCTGGAAATTTCTGTCAAGCAACCGGTACGTATCTATCCCGGAATGCCGATCGGTCAGCTGATTTATTTTGTTGTGGAAGGCACCGTTAAAAACACCTACAATAAAAAAGGTACAGCCAAATACAGCAAGCGTACGCTGAAACCTCTTGAATCTATGATGTGGAAGAATAAATGGTGAGCGGTTTACGTTGAAGGTAGTTTATGATAACAAACCGTTCTCCATACATTTTGATGTTGCTGTTTGCTGCAGTGTTGTCATCCTGCTCCTCGTTAAAGCCATTGGAATACCGTTCTATTAATAATATCTATATATCCGGGATTTCAGGCAAAGCACAACTCGCTTTCGACCTCAACCTGTATAATCCCAATACAGTAGGCGCAAAGCTGAAGGATTTTAATGTCGAAGTTGAGCTGGATGGGGTGAAACTCGCCACCGCGCAATTACTGGATGTAACACATGCCGGAGCACAGTCAGAATTCACGATTCCTGTGAGTTTGAATTCATCGCTTGAAGACTTCTTAAGATTCCTTCCTTCGGGTATCAGCATACTGTCGTCCGGTTCCGATATTCCCATTCACCTGAACGGAAGCCTGACTGTAAAGAAGTTTCTCTTTAAAAAAACCTTTCCATTTGATGTGAAGGAATCGTTGGATTCAGGAAAGATCAGGCTGGGTAAATGACAAAAAATTCATAGTAATCTTTGCCAATACCATTGCTTTGAAATTATCCTTCAAAGTGCAGCGTAAACATGATGCTGCGTGCACGCAATTTTTCAATGACACTGGAAAAATTGAGGTTGTCGTCCGGTTTTAATACATTCAATAAACCATAGGAAACTTTTATTTCCGGTGAAATAATCACCAGGGGTAAATGGAATTCCACACCCATGCCGTACTCAAAGGCTATATCATTCCGATACACTTTTATCAGGTTTTCCGCCAGGCGCGCGGTAGCATTGGATTGCATATCAATACTGTATTTGAATCCTCCCAATAGATACAGCCTGATGTCTTTGTATGGGCGTGACCTGTATTTAAGGTGGACCGGAAATTCCAGGTAAACGGATTCAATGGTTTTTATAGGGATGGTATCCGAAGTACTTAGCGCATACTGTATGCTTCTGTCAGCAAAGGCAAGGTCAGGAATAAAACGCAGTTCAAATGACTTTGATAAATGCAGATCTGAAATAATGCCCAAAGCAAAACCAGGATTGGATAAACCGTGCACTTCCAGAATTTCATTTTGCTCCAGGTAGGTAGGGTCTAGCGTGATTTTATAGTTTGAACTGTTCACCGCCAGTGAAATGCCGAAGTGGAATAACCTTCTTTCATACAATTGGTCATCCTTGTAGATATTCACCTGGGCATACGATTCCCTTCCTGATAGGATTAGCAACAGCAGCACCAGGGAGGCTATTGCTTCTTTCCGGTATAGATGGAACTGATTCCGAAAGTGAGTGGTAGGCATTGCGTGGAAGTGAATCCGTTTTTAAGAAGTAGATCCGTAAAATTTTTCCCATCCGGGAAAGCCGCTACCGACCGGTGAAGGTAGGTGTAAGCCATTTTGTCTTTGGTAATCCATTGACCAAGCAGTGGGCAAATGTAAGTAAAGTAAAAGCTGAACAATTGTCTGAATGGAAACTGCTTTGGTTTCGAAAATTCCAGTATCACTATGGTTCCGTCCTTCTTTAATACCCTGTGAAGTTCCTGCAACCCCTTCTCAAGATGTTCGAAGTTTCTGACGCCGAATGCAACGGTGATTGCATCGAATTTATTATCTTCAAAAGGAAGATTCTCCGCATCAGCCTGTACTAAGCTGATTAACGGATCCAGTTTTCTAACCAATAATTTCTGTCTTCCGAGGTGAAGCATCTCTGCTGAAATATCAATCCCGGTGATATGCTCCGGATGAAGGGAAGCCAACTGAATAGCAACATCGGCGGTGCCGGTAGCTACATCCAAAATCACTTTTGGCTGAAGAGGTTTCAGTACAGACAAAATGCGCTTTCGCCAGCCTGTGTCGATGCCAAAAGAAAGCAGCCGGTTCATCAGGTCGTACCGGAATGCAATTCGATCAAACATCATCGTTACCTGCTCCTTTTTCGAGAGGCTCAGGTCATCATAAGGCACTACCTCCGGTTTCATATTGCCGGCAAAGTTAAGTAAAGAGCAACATTGCACGCTTTCTTTCTGTTTCTTTGCCAATGCCGGTTAAACAGAATTATGGGTTGATCCCGATCCGATACGGAAGATTTGTACCCAACTCTTCCAACGTGGAGAGAAGACGCTCTCATAAAGAATAGTTGTAAAAACATGTTGATTCAGACTGCGACGTTTGTTGGAAGTTTTGTTAAAGAGAAGGAATGCCCGAAAACCGGATTGCCGGAGTTTGCCTTTATCGGGCGATCGAATGTGGGGAAGTCTTCCCTGATCAATATGCTGGTGAACCGCAAAGACCTGGTGAAAGTCTCCCGTGCGCCCGGTAAGACACAAACCCTGAACTTTTTTAATATCAATGAGCGATTATATTTCGTTGACCTTCCCGGCTATGGATATGCAAAAGTTTCCAGAAGCCTGCGCTATCAATGGACAGATATGATCAGTCAATACCTGCAACAGCGAAAAACTTTGCAATGTGTTTTTATCCTCGCAGATGCCAGGCTGGAACCGCAGCAATCCGACCTGGATTTTGTAAACCAGTTGGGAACGTGGCGCATACCCTTTGCCATCATCTTCACCAAAGCAGACAAAGTTGGCAAGTCACAGGCAAGCAGGAATGTAAATCAGTTTCACACAGCATTAAAGCCGCAATGGTCTTCGCTGCCTGTAACGTTCATTTCATCCACAGTTACTAAAGCCGGAAAGGAAGATATTTTGAAATTCATAGCTGAAGCTATTACACCTAAAAAGCCATAAGCAGTTAGTCGCAAGTCGCAAGTCGGAAGTCGCAAGTCGGAAGTCGGAAGTCGGAAGTCGGAAGTCGTAAGTTGTTAGTCTTAGCTCCTAAGTCCTGAGTCGTGAGTCTTGAGTCTTAAGTCCTTCGTCCTACGTCCTGGTTCCTGGCTCCTGATTCCTGAGTCTTAAATCTTACGTCCAACGTCCTACGTCCTACGTCCTGATTCCTGGCTCCTGGCTCCTGGCTCCCGCCTCCATACCAAAGTCCCCCAAACACACATAACTTCCCAAAATATTTTTCTCAAAACACTTGACATCGCCTGTTTGATGTTGTATATTTATACCTCAATAAAAATAGCATTAGCAGAAGTAAAATTTCTTCAAAAGCTGTAAAGAGATGGGTGCTTTCACACACCCAGGGTTTTGTTCAACGTTGCAAAACCAAAAATGAAACAGGCGACCAGAGTCCTTACTCCGTCGCCTGTTTCTATCTTATCAATTAATCATTTTATAAAGCCTCCATCTACTCACATTCTCACGCTCTCACTACTTCCTCACACCACTTTATTTGCACAACTCGAACTGGCAAAAGCCTCCGGTTTTGCCTTAAAAGCAAAACCCATCCCCAAAATATAACCCATGGCTTCTTTCAAGGCCGTATTGGATTGAAAATGTGGATTGGTATTGATATCCGCATGTACTTCCAGATCTACATCATAGGCATCCAGCAAATCACACAGCCCGTATGCCGTTTGTACTGATCGCGATACCTCATCAAGCATCCGTTCCTTTATAGTGAGTCTATTCGTTGTCTTTTCATTATTTATGAACATGAATCCGCCTTTCTTTTCACGCAAGAACACAATTACGGTAGCAAACTCGGTGACGTTGCCACGCACCTGGGAATCTGTGCCGATGCAAACTTTCAGTTTGTTACCAAGGCCAGATTCATAGCGTATGGCCTGTTCGACTGCTTTCTTAATGGGGATCTTTATTTTCTCGCCGTTAAATTTTCTCCACAGCATGACAAAATGGTTTGTTCAAAAATAGGATATAAAGCCTTTAATTATGCCGCAATCATGCCGGTTGTTGATGCTTCTTTGCATTAATACTGTCCGATTTGGCAATCTCATATGTTTTTCTATATCTTTGTGCTCCCAAAAAAAATGCGCAGCACCCAATGAGAAAAGGAATTCACCCTGAAAATTACCGGATGGTAGTGTTTAAGGACATGTCGAACGGTACCTCTTTTATATCCAAGTCAACGGCCGCTACCAAAGAGATGATTACCTGGGAGGATGGCAAAGAATATCCCCTGATCAAGCTTGAAATCTCCAATACCTCACACCCTTATTATACCGGTAAAATGAAGTTTATCGATACCGCCGGACGTATTGATAAATTCAAGAAGAAATACGCGAAGAAAAGCTAAGCTGAATTCATTCCGGCTTACCGTCAAACAGTCCGTAATAAGAGCCCTGCAGTAGTAGGGCTTTTTAATTGCAGCGAATGGCAGATAGAAATTTTATCCTCTTTGATGATGCATGCAGGGACCAACTCCTGCCTTTTACTTTTACAAGGCCTGTCAGCGAAATAAGGGTCGGCATTTTTACGATCACTGAAAAATGGAAGCAGTCGCTGAATATCCGCCCGGGATACCTTACACAGGATTACCTCCGGAAGAAATTTACATTTGAGAAGAAGCCGCAAAATTACCTGATAAACGGTTCGGTTTTGCCGGATCCCAGATTGGTAGCACAGGTAGTCGGCCTGCAGATGAACGAAGCCATCGTGGAGAATGACCTCCTTATTGCCTGCTGTGTGGCTGATTTTCAAATATCAGATGGTATCCTGAATGACCAGGACATTATTGGAAGGTGCAAAGTAACAGCCCCGGCAAATCAGATTCGTACTATAAGAAAGCTGACGGATATCTTTTCTAAAAATGGAGAAGCTTTGCGTGATGATTACAAATTGATAACGTACAAACGCCGTTCAGCAACTATTTTCGAGTCAAACAGGGTAATCAACCGCCACGATATTTTTATTGAAGAAGGCGCGGTTGTTGAATTTGCTTACCTCAACGCTTCCCAAGGCCCTATATATATCGGTAAGAAGGCAGAGATCATGGAAGGTACCATGATTCGGGGACCTTTTGCATTGGGAGAGGGAAGCGTGGTGAAGATGGGCGCTAAAATCTATTACCCGACAACCATTGGCCCGCATTGCAAAGTTGGCGGGGAAATCAATAATGTGGTAATGTTTGCCAATTCAAACAAAGCGCATGACGGCTATCTAGGTAATGCCGTGATTGGTGAATGGTGCAACCTGGGTGCCGATACCAATAATTCTAATCTGAAGAACGACTACAGCAATGTAAAGCTTTGGAATTACCCTTCACAAAAATTTGAAGATACCGGGCTTCAGTTTTGCGGGTTGATGATGGGCGATCACTCGAAATGCGGTATCAATACCATGTTTAATACAGGAACCGTGGTTGGAGTATTTGCTAACATTTTTGGCGATGGTTTTCCACGCAATTTCATTCCATCATTTTCCTGGGGTGGTGCAGCAGGCTTTACCGACTATAAAGTGGAGAAAGCATTAAAGGTGGCGGAACTGGTTATGGAGCGGAGAGGGGTCACGCTTACCGAAACAGATAAGGAAATTCTGCAGCATGTTTACAACATGCCAAAGAAGTGAGAAGACCGCTCTTGAAAAATTAAATAACGCCTTGCGCCTTAACCACTTTGTGACGGCAATTTGTTACTGCGCAACCATTTTAAAAAGTGAGCAATGATGCACCATCACTTTATCGCTTAAGACGGTAACTGAAAAAAATGTTCTTCAGATAATTAAATATTAAAATACTTCAAAAGGAAAACCCCATACCCATGCGTAAAAACATCATTGCCGGCAACTGGAAGATGAATAAGACTTCACAGGAAAGCACCCAATTGGTTACAGAAACTCTGGAATTGCTCGTTAAGGAAAATACCGGGGAAACGCTGGTCATCTTTTGTCCTCCGTTCATAGCGCTAGAAAAAGTAGCTGCCTTGGTGCAGGGTAAGAAAAATGTTTTTGTTGCCGCACAAAACTGCCATTGGGAAAAGTCAGGTGCTTATACCGGTGAAGTGTCAGCGGCGATGATAAAATCTGCAGGCGCAACGTATGTAATAATCGGCCATTCGGAACGGCGTATGTATTTTAATGAAACGAATGAGCAACTGGCAAAAAAAGTAAACGCGGTACTGGCAGAAGGCCTTCAGCCGATTTATTGTTGCGGTGAGCCACTGGCAGTTCGCGAAGCGAATACCCATTTTGAACTGGTATCAGCGCAAATAAAGGAAGGACTTTTTCACCTATCAAAAGATGATTTTGCCAAAGTTGTAATTGCTTATGAACCCGTATGGGCTATTGGAACCGGCAAAGTGGCAAGTGATGAACAGGCACAGGAAATGCACGCCTGCATCCGGAAGCTGATCACCGATCAATATGATGCGGCAACTGCAGACAATACTACGATACAATACGGTGGAAGCATGAAGCCGTCCAATGCGAAAGGATTGATGTCACAGCCGGATGTGGATGGCGGCTTAATTGGCGGAGCCTCTCTTATTGCTGCTGATTTTGTGGGTATTATCAAAAGCGTATAGCATAAACAGGCGTAAGTTTTAACCCCTTGTCAAAGATGCCAGGTGATTCATCAACAGGTTGCCGTTAAAAGTGGCCGGTATGCTTGCCTGTTTATTTAACATGGGGTAGTTCATTGAATTCATTTGCTTCAGAAACAATATCATTTCCATGAATTATTTCTCTGTCACTTTTGGAATCAGCGAAAGCTGGCAACAGGAAATAGTTATTGCGCATCTGGATGCAATAGGATTTGAAGGATTTGAGGTAACAGAAAAAGAGTTGATTGCTTTTATTCCAACCGGGGATTTTAATGAAGATGAATTCCTGGCGGTTATTACTCCACTAAGAGAAGAATATAAATTTACATTCGATCTGACGGAAATCGCCGGGCAGAATTGGAATGAGGCCTGGGAGAAAAGTTTTCAACCGATCAGTATCAATCATGACATTGCAGTGCGTGCCTCTTTTCATCCCCCTGTTCCGGGGGTGAAATACGACATTATTATCGATCCCAAAATGTCATTTGGTACCGGCCATCATGCTACCACGAGTATGATGATGAAGCTTATGCTGCTTGAAGATTTCGATAATAAAAAAGTGCTTGACTTTGGCAGCGGTACCGGCATTCTTTCCATTCTAGCCGCAAAGTTGCATGCAGCCACTGTTCTTGCCATTGATCATGAAGAGTGGGCCTGCAAAAATGCCGTCGAAAATTTTGACTTGAATAAGGTGTCGGGTGCTATTGTTGTTCGGGGAGACGCTGAAGGGTTTCAGTCAGAACAGTTCGACCTGATCCTGGCTAACATCAACCTTACCATTATCACCGATTCCATGCCCCGGTTCAAGTCAGCGCTGTTGAATGGAGGCAAGCTGCTGATCAGCGGCTTCCTGGAAACAGATGAAGAAGCCGTTCTTAACTCTTCCAAAGAAGCAGGATTTATTGTCGGCCGGAAACTCCTTCAGGAAGGCTGGCTTGCCATGACTCTGTACTGCAGGTAGAAAATTGACAAGGAGGGTGTGGATAGTATGTGCCCTGATACCAATGCCTGAAAATTTTTATTAGCTAATTTCGTTGCTTTCTGAACAGAACAGCACTGATGCAGCGAGTTTCCCTTCTCCTGGTAATTTTTTTCCTTTTCGTACCGGCCCTCCGCGCTCAGTCAAATGCGGGTTTCTCAAACGACCCGGCGGTATTTATTAAGGAAGCCACTCAGTTACTTACCGATACAAAGCGTGAAGACTGTCAGCAAACCGCTAAGGACTTGCAGGCGGCCTGGCAGGCATTTGGCTCCTCTCAGCAGGCGGATATTATTGCGCTGGCAGTAACCATGAAGGAACGAAAGATGTTGGTGACGCCCTATTTTCAAAAATTTTTTGCAGCCGCCGCAGCGTTTAAAATCAACGCGCAGAACGATGATTTCTTTGATAACTGGCAGGAAGTAACAACAGAGGTCATCAGCACACAGCGACAGGGCAATTATAAAAAATATGAGGACTTCCTGGATTTCTCTTTCGCATTTTTAACACGGCGCGCATTTTTTATTTCTGAAGGGCGCATGTGGAAGTTTGACGGAGACGTGTATGAGCTGGTGATGGCTGACAATAATCCCGTGTTGAATATCGACGATTGTACTATTATCGGTATTACTGCCAAAGATTCGCTTCGTATTGAAAATACCAATGGCAGCTATTACCCGATGGAGAGCAAATGGAAAGGATCGAAAGGCCGGGCCGACTGGACACGGGTTGGTTTCGGATCAGATGAAGTGTATGTCACGTTCGGTAATTATACCATTGATTGCCGTCAATCGGAGTACAGCGCTGACTCGGCAAGGTTGTTTTATGAAGCATATAACAAAAAAAATATAACAGGAAAATTTTCTGATAAGCTGTTATCCGTTACAAATCCGGAAACAACAACCTATCCCCGCTTTGAATCGTATCGCAAAGACCTCCTTTTCGATAATATTGCACCGCATGTAAAACTGTATGGAGGTATTGCACTGCAGGGCGCCAAGATGAACGCCAGTGGCACACCTGAACAGAAGGCCATGATTAAAATTTTCCGCTACGATAAACTGCTCGGGGTAGTGGCTAAGTCGGTTAACTTTGATATCAATAAGGAGAAAGAAATCAATGCCTCACAGGCGGAAATAAAGTTGCTTTTGGGAAAGGATTCCATATTGCATGGCGGCATTGATCTTCGTTACGACAGTGAGAAACGGGAACTCTACCTTTTTCGAGGCAAGAATGGCATCCAGAAATCCCCGTTCTATGATTATTACCACAGTATGGAAATTACTCCCGATGTGGTTTTCTGGGATATGAATGAACCAACCCTTTACCTGCGTAATATTTCGCAATCAGGACAAAGCGAGGTCGTTTTTGAATCGTTCGATTATTATTCTGCCGGCAAAATGGAGAAGTTCCAGCACATTGCGGATTACAACATTATTGAAAAACTGCGAACTATAGCGGAAACTACCGGGGAAACAGAATTTACGACAGAGGACCTTGCCAAAAAAATTGATCCGAAGTATTCAGCGCAAACGATAAAAGGTATACTTTATAAACTGGTGGAAGATGGCTTTGTGGATTATGACGATCAGAAGGAATTGGTACGTATCCGGTACAAGACCTTTCATTACATTGATGCGAAGAAAAAGAAGATCGATTACGATAATATCCGCCTTGATTCCAAAACGGATAGCGTGAATGCGGAGATTGACATGCGCAGTATGGATATGCAGCTGAGAGGCGTTCGTGATATTGTATTAAGTGATTCCAATTTTGTGGTGGTGTTTCCGAGAGAGAAAAATGTGACTATGAAACGCAACCGCGATATGGACTTCAGCGGTATGATGTTTGCCGGCAGGATTGACCTTTCAGGGGATGGATTTGGTTTTGACTACGATGAATTTAAAATAACATTATCTACAGTAGACTCTGTCCTTATCAATATACCTACCGGGAAAAGAGACGAAACCGGCAAGCCCACACTTGGCCCTATAAAAAGTATTATTGAAGGAGTAACAGGCAGTTTACAGATTGATTCAAAAGGGAACAAATCTGGTCGTACCCGGAATAAGCAGTATCCAATCCTTACTACCACACAGCCATCCTATGTGTATTACGATCAGCAGCGCACACTTGGTGGTGTTTACGACCGGACAAAGTTTTATTTTCAACTGGAACCTTTTGTATTTGATTCGCTCAATAAGTTCAGTCCTTCAAAAGTAGGGTTCACCGGAAAACTGGTCTCAGCCGGCATCTTCCCGGATATCAAAGACAGGGTGAGCATTCAGCAAGACCTTTCGCTGGGTTTTAAAACCAACAAAACGGATATTTCCCTGTATGAGGGCAAAGGGACTTTCAGCAATCATATTAGCCTCGACAACAGCGGCCTTCGCGGAAAGGGTACATTCAAATTTCTTCCTTCCGTAAGCACTTCAAAGGATATTGTTTTCTATCCTGATTCCATGAATGCAAGAGTGGATACATTCACCATCAGCGCTACTGTACTCAATGGCGTTGAATATCCAAATGTGAATGGCCGCAGCAACCGGATACACTGGATACCTTACAATGATTCCATGGTGGTAAAAATGGATACGGTGCCCTTCCGGATATTTGATGGCAATACGACATTGAAGGGTTCATTGGTGCTGCAGTCCGAAGGCCTTTCCGGCAGCGGCAACGTAGACTGGAGCGATGCAACTTTGTCGGCAATGGATATCGACTTTGGTAAAAATAAAATGAAAGCAGACTCTGCTGATTTTACAATCAAGTCACTTGATCCTAAAATGTTTGCACTGAAAACCAGTGATGTCAGCGCAACAATTGATTTCGATAAACGCATCGGCTCTTTTAAGTCCAATACCGATGATATCTCCACCGTGTTTCCATACAACCAATACCGGACGTCCATCAATGAGTTTAAGTGGGAGATGGATAAGAAGCGAATGACTTTTGTGGCACCGCCTGAAACGGAGGCATTGTTTACCTCCGTGCATCCGGATCAGGACTCTTTATCCTTCACGGGCCGTTCAGCAACATACGACATGGAAAAGTATGTATTGAAAATTAATAAAGTACCATACATTACTGTGGCAGATGCCCAGGTCTTTCCTGACAGCGGCAAAGTGGTTATTGAAGCGGAAGCCAGGATGAAAACACTTAACAGGGCGAAGATTGTAATGGATACTATTGATGAGTATCACCGGTTCGACAGTGTGGCAGCGAATATTTACGGAAGGAACAGCATGAAGGCAACAGGCATTTATTCCTATGTTAATAAAACCGGCAAAGCGCAAAAGATTAAGATGGATGACATTGGAGTTTTCCGTGATTCGACAAAAGTAAATTATCATGTTTATGCGAAAGGAGTGATTGATACGGCCCAGCGATTCACACTGCTTCCGAAAATATTTTACAAGGGGAAAGTAAATATTGCTTCCAACGCTGAACCAATAACATTCGATGGCTTTGCCAAACTTGATATCAGTAATCCGAAAGTGAAAGCGGAATGGTTTTCTATAAATAACAATATGAATAAAGATTCGAACTATGTAAAATTTGAAGACCCTGAAAATGAATCGCACAAGCCCATGACGGCAGGTATGGTATTCGATGCCGACTCTTCTGACCTGTACACATCCTTCTTTAACGCCAAAAAAAGCTCCCGGGACAAAAATCTTTTTGTGGCCAATGGAATCGTTTATTATGATGAGAAAACAAAGGAATTTATAGCCGGCGATCCGGAAAAGATACTGAATGAAGCACTGCGGGGAAACGTGCTGCGCTATAACGATGCCACCGGTAAAGTTAAGGCAGAAGGCAAGATGAACCTGGGAATGAATTTCGGCATGGTAGAAGTGGAAAGTGCCGGTGAAATTATTACGGATGTAAACAAGAATAACCCGGTTTTTAATGTGGCCCTTGGTATCCGGTTCGACCTGGATAAGGACCTGATGGCGATGATGACGAAAACCATTCTGCAGGGAAACTACGATGAACCGGATGCCGATTTCTCTACCGATGCATTTCAGAAAGCCTTACCTGAGTTTTTGGACCCGAAGAAAGAGAAGGCTTTTTACGATGCCTACAATGCATCCGGGAACATGGTGCGAAGTGAAGCGCTGCCATTCACCATCTTCTTTTCCAATGTGGAACTAAAGTGGGACAAGACAAGCAGGGCATTCTACAATACAAAACCTTTCAGCATCGCATTTATAGATGATAAGTCTATTGCCCGCGTAGTGCCCGGTTACCTTGAACTGGGGTTTAAACGCAGCGGCGATTACATTAATCTATATATTCCCGCAGGAGATGAAGATTTCTGGTATTACTTTTATTATGCTGCGGGCAATATGCAAATTGCCTCGGGCGAACCCGAATTCAGTGAAGCATTGGTAAATATCAATCCGGATAAACGACGTACCGAGTCGAAAGACGGGAAAAGTTATCAATACAATCCAGGTTCTGAAAACAAAAAAAATACATTCGTTAACCGGATGAAATTTTTAGCCGGTGAAGGGGAATAGTAAATAGTCGGAAGTCGAAAGTAGTTAGCCGCTTGCCATGTGTCTTAAGTCTTACGTCTTACGTCTTACGTCTTACGTCCTGGCTCCTGGCTCCTGGCTCTTGCCTCCTGTCTCAATAACCCAGTAAATCCACTCAACCATTGGACTACCAAATCATCATAGCATTCATTCTCGCCTACCTGATTGGGGCAATTCCATTTTCTGTTTGGGTAGGCATGCTCTTTTATCAGAAAGATGTGCGTAAGTATGGAAGTATGAATGCGGGCGCAACAAATACATTCAGGGTGTTGGGTGCGCAGGCAGGTATTATTGTTTTGTTTCTGGATATCGTAAAAGGTTCTGTGGCTGTTTCGCTGGCCTATTACCTCGAGCATTTGTCTTTTGGTTCGGATAACTTCATTTATTATGAGCTGGGGTTGGGTATTACAGCCGTATTGGGGCATATCTTCCCCATCTATCTGAATTTTAAAGGGGGCAAAGGGGTGGCAACATTTTTAGGTGTAGGCCTTTCCGTGTTTCCTGTAGCGGCCCTTACCTGCGTTGCAACTTTCCTGGTCGTATTTCTGATTACCAGGTATGTTTCACTTGGTTCGATTCTTGCGTCTATTGTTTTTCCTATAATGTTGATTTTTTATGAACAGTTGAAACAATGGCCTGTAATAGCGTTTGCCCTGGCAGTACCCTGTGTGATACTGTATACACACCGAAAAAACATAAAACGACTAATGAAAGGAGAAGAGAACAAAATTCTTTTTTCAAAAAGCAAAGAGTCCTCATGAAATTTCAAAAATCAATTGGCTGGCTGATAACAATAGCATTCGTTTTTTCCTGTCAGAAGGTACCAATTACCGGGAGGAATCAATTGCATCTTATTCCTGAGTCGGAATTGATTTCACTATCAGCAGTACAATACAAAGAAGCGCTTCAGCAGAGCAAAATAGTAACCGGAACAGCTGACGCTGCAATGGTGAATACTGTTGGAAAGAAGATCGCCGATGCGGCAGTTACCCTGATGAATCAAATGGGCGAATCAGACCGCTTGAAAGGGTTTGCCTGGGAATACCACTTATTGGATGATAAAACGGTAAATGCCTGGTGCCTGCCCGGAGGCAAAATTGCAGTGTATACAGGGCTTCTGCCCATTTCAAAAACTGAAGCCGGTTTGGCCGTGGTAATGGGGCATGAAGTAGGCCATGCCATAGCGCAGCATGGCAACGAGCGCATGACACAACAGCTGGCAGTACAGGGAGGCGGAATGGGCCTGGCATTATACCTCTCAGAAAAACCTGCACAAACGCAACAGATCTTCCAGACGGCATACGGTTATGGTGCTCAATACGGAGCATTGCTGCCTTTCTCACGGTTACAGGAATCGGAAGCGGATAAAATTGGAATGGTGCTGATGGCAATTGCCGGATACGATCCGGCGCAAGCCATCGGATTGTGGGAACGCATGAAGTCTCAACCCGGTGCGGGGGATATCCCGGAGTTTATGAGTACTCACCCGAGTGACCAAACACGGATTGACAATATCAGGAAATTTTTACCTGAAGCCATGGCCTACTATAAAAAGTAACCCTGTTGCCAGGGATGAAAGAGCAATTCGTGCAAGGGCGATTGCACTTCACTCCCCAAAGTACCACGCTTAAGAAAGGAGAATGCGATTTGCATTATTGATATCTCGGGTGAAATTGCTGCAGGGTTTGCCGCAGAAAATCGCTGTCGAGGTGCGTATAGATTTCCGTAGTAGTGATGGATTCATGACCAAGCATTTCCTGCACTGCGCGTAAGTCAGCACCACCCTCCACTAGATGCGTTGCAAAGGAATGACGAAAGGTATGCGGGCTGATGGATTTCCGGATGCCTGCTTTCCTTGCCAGCGCTTTAATCAGCATAAAAATATAGACCCTTGTCAGCATGCTGCCATTTCGGTTCAGAAACAAGGTGTCTTCAAATCCGGGCCGGATATTGATTTTGCTGCGGACACCCTGCCGGTAAAAGTTGATTTGCTTTATCGCCTCACTGCCTATGGGAATAAGCCGTTCTTTATTTCCTTTACCGGTAACCTTAATAAATCCCACATCAAAATACAGATTTGAAATTTTTAACGACACCAGTTCGGAAACCCTCAATCCGCAACCATAAAGCGTTTCCAGAATAGCCCTGTTTCGCACACCGTCCGCTTTGCTGTGGTCTATAGCTGAAAAGAGCTGGTCAATTTCATTCACATGCAAAACATCAGGCAGCTTTCGTCTCAGTTTGGGTCCTTCAAGTAATGTGGTAGGATTATCTTTTATCAATTCCTCCAACAACAGGTACTTGTAGAAAGCCTTGATGCCTGATAAGATCCGTGCCTGCGACTGATCACCCAATCCCAGTTCGTTGATGAAAAGGATAAATTCCTTTAAGAGCTCAGAAGAAAGGGCATCCGGGGTAAGGGTTGGATGTTTAAGTTCTGCAAATTGTTTCAACAGGGCCACATCATGCAGATAGGCTTCTACCGAGTTGCCCGATAAAGAACGTTCCAATTGCAGGTAAGCCTTAAAACCTTTTATCGTACTATGCCAGTCCATGTAAAATTGCGGTTCAGGTATTCAGCCGGCTCATCACCTTGCACTGCTATGTGTAGCGCCGGGCTCATTTCAGCAACACCCGGCTTCTGTCAAAAACTACTATTGTTATCTTTACAAAAATCAGTTTTACTTTTTAAATATTTTCATAACCTTTTCCACAATGAATATCCTCATTATTAATGGCCCTAATCTTAACTTGTTGGGCAAACGTGAACCGGAAATTTACGGCAGCAAATCTTTTGAATCGTATTTTGAAGAACTGACTGCGGGTTTCCCGCAGCATTCACTAAAATACTTTCAAAGCAATGTGGAAGGCGAGATTATTAATACGTTGCAGGAGGCAGGATTTCATGCAGATGCAATCATTCTCAATGCCGGAGGTTATACGCATACATCGGTAGCGATCGCTGATGCCATTGCCGCTATCAGGTCGCCGGTAATAGAAGTACATATTTCCAACCCTTATGCCCGGGAAGAATTCCGGCAGAAATCACTGCTTTCCGGTAAATGCAAAGGATTAATTGCAGGCTTCGGTCTCAAAGGCTATGCGCTGGCCATCCGGAGCATAGCTGATGAAGATTAATTCCAGCTTACTGCTTCACAATTTCCTTGAAATATTTTCGGCCTTTCAGAAAATAATCCCAGACAATGGACCCTTTATAAACACCTTTCATTGATAGAAAGGGAGCGATCGATCTGGTTCGTTTACTGTTGATTTTTGGCAACTGTTGCAGGAAATGAATATGCGCCTGTTGCACTGCCCAAAAATCTTTGAAGTGAAATCCAAGCAGAAAACGGAATGCGGCGAGCTGATCCAGGGCCATACGCAGAAACAGTGTTTTAATTCGCTTCTCATTCAGATTCTTTGCAATCATTGCCAGGTTATTACGAAAGTTGAGATGCGTCTTAAAAGAATTACCATGAGGCAGGCTTCCTCCGCCAAGATGATAGACCATTGCATGCGGACAGTACATCACTTTATAGCCCGCATTCTTTAATCTCCAGCAGAAATCAATTTCTTCCATATGCGCGAAAAAGGCGGGGTCCAGTCCGCCGGTTGCTTCAAAAACTTTTTTTCTCACCAGCATACATGCGCCTGAAGCCCAGAAAATTTCTTCTTCCAACGGATATTGATTCCTGTCTTCTTCAACCGTGTCAAAAACCCGGCCCCGGCAAAATGTATACCCGTACTTGTCTATCCAGCCTCCGGCCGCGCCTGCATATTCAAAAAAATCCGGTTCAAGATGAGCATGAATACGCGGTTGTACTGCTCCGATGGAATCGTTCCGCTCTATCAGATCAATAAGAGGTGGCAACCAGTTCTCACTCACACGCACATCCTGATTGATCAATACAATATAGGTGGCATCAATTCTTTTAATGGCCTGGTTATATCCTTCGGCAAAACCGTAGTTCTTTTCCAGCAAAAGCACCCGGACAGTGGGAAAATGCGCTTTTACAAAAGCAACCGAATCATCGGTTGAAGCATTATCCGCGACAATAATCTCAGCCCGTTCCGGATTATTTAGAATAAGAGAAGGCAGAAACTCTTGCAGGAATTCTTTACCGTTCCAGCATAAAATAACCACTGCCGTATCAGGGCTGTTGCTTGTTGACATTTATGTTTTGTTGGGCTAAAGGTATCGGTTGTAACAGAAAGTTGTAGCTGCGTTATAATCAGCCCGCGGTTTTTCCGGCTAACAGTGAAATATTTTCAGTCTGCAGGTAGCAGGCCGGCCCGAAGACTGTTACTTCCCGTAATATTCATCAACCTGGCTTCCCCAGGTGCTGCGGAAGTAATCAATATCAAAATTCCGGTAGCCGTTTCCATCCTTGAAGGTATTGTAGATCTTAAACCGCCATCTGGGATCATTGAGTTCACCCAGCGCATCGGAATGAATCAAGGCATAATCATTGGTGACCAGATCGGAGTTGCAGAAAACAAAATGAATGTTCGACTGATTGTTGGCTAACTTATAATACTGCCAGATTTCATACGGATACGCACCGGGCTCCCTGTCAGAACCATCAATATGATTGGGTGGGCCGTACTGCAGGTAAACACGCCCGCGGTCAGTTTCAAATCCGTAATCTATGGCTGTTTTGTAGTTGTAGGCAGCATAGCTGACCATTCGCTTGTAGTGCGCCCATTCCTTTTCAGGCTCTGTGGGATTTCTTTTCTGCCAGAAATTATAGAAGAACTGCTGCATCAGCCTGCTGTCATTTTTTTGCAAAATGGTTGAAATGTATTCCCGCTCATACATCTCCGCCGTAGGCGAGAGCGATTTTAAAAAGTAGACCATGGAATCAGGATCTATGTCTGTAACGAAAGTATGGGCAACATCGAGTAAGCTGATGTTAGAGAGTTCGCCCACCGAATTTTTATTCGATCGCTGGAAGAAGACGTTTTGTTCACCCAGCTGTATATTTTTCCTGTTTCTCACATCGATATGCAACAGGTAATTGCCCGATGGAAGATCCGTAATATCAAATTCAGAAAAGACAATGTTTATCGCGGCGGCTTTTTGTTTCGAGAAACGAAACAGGTTACTGGCCACTGAATTCTTCTGAACGTGTTTAACGGAATAGTTGATAATGACATCTTCATCACCAACCATTTTGTTCAGATGATAGATCTCATTATAGAAAGCAATTTTATTGACGGCAGTGGGGTAGTAGTTGAATACATAAGGTTTGATGTCATAGCCATTCTTTGAAAATACATTTTTAGTGATGGTGGGTGAATAGCTGTCAATCAGTTCAATATTGGAGAAATCAATTGAGTCGCGGCGGAAATGCATATTTATTCCTTGTGAAAGAATCAGCGGTTCCTGGTCCGCACTGTTGATATCAAGCAGTTGCATTTGAACATTGTAAACCCCATCCGGGAGCGATACACGCCTGATGTCAAGTAAATTGAAGGTGATATTTGACGTGTCTTCAATTTCCGGACTGCGTAAGATATACTTATCATATGCGGCAACGGTATTGCTGTCCTTCAGATACAGAAGGGTCACTTCAAGGGCTCCTTCATATTTTCCATTATTGCCACGCTTATAAGCGATAGAATTACCCGGCACGGAAAGATAGGTTTCTGCGTATGGGGTATCTGTTTGCAAAGAGAGGAAACCACTGTTTTGCATAAAGGCACGCAGGTTTTGTGCCTGGGCCGGCCCGCTCGGTAAAGTGGCGGTAATGATGCAAATTGCAGCAGGGAGTAAAAACCTTATCATGGTCAGGGCGATTGAATTATTAAAATTACAATTTTATATTTCAAAGTTTCTCTTTCTTCGACATCAACATAAGTAGGAATAATGAACTCCGAAATTGTGCCTGGCACTATCCTGTTAGATTCATTTTACCTGCCTTCGGTTGCGTTGTTGCGGCACCTGCATGCTGCAAAAAAACTGTTCATTAATACAGAAGCGCGATTTTCAAAATCAGGCTGGCATAACCGCTGCAAAATCGCCGGGCCAAACGGAGTTTTGCTTTTAACAGTGCCCGTCAGGGGTGGACGAAACATCAGGAAAACTTTAAGCGAGGTTTATATCAGTTATGAAGAAAGATGGCAACAGGTTCATTGGAGAAGCCTTTGTGCTGCTTACCGCAAGAGCCCTTACTTCGAATTTTATGAAGACCTGTTCCGCCCGTTTTATGAACAACGCTTTGAGTTGTTGTCAGAGCTGAACGATGGACTTTTACGGGCAATCCTGAAGGCATTGGCTTATCCGGATGGCCTGCTGCAGTACGGGAGTGCTTCCGCCATACTTCATGCCGGAATGAAGGAATCTCTGCGCAATCCATCCCCGGTACCGGTTCAACATCCTTACCACCAGGTATTTCAGCACCGTCATGGATTCTTACCCGGATTAAGTATCATTGACCTGATCTGCAACGAAGGGCCTGCAGCGCGCGCCTATTTATCTGCCGATAGCTAAAAGTGTGTGAATGGTCATGCATCTTCGCTGAGGGTGTAAGACAATTCGTTCATCTTGTAAAGCAATGTTTGGTGGGGTAAATTGCTAAATGGTTAAATGGTTAGATTGCCGCGGCGAAGGCGATCACTATCTATTCTGTATGCTCTATTTTAGATTACTCACTTACTTAGTTAATTGTCCCAATCATCTATATCCAATTTGTCGTGACCCTTTGCTGCCGGGAAGCACCCTTTCACCGATAGATTTTTCTAACTTCACCGGCGCATGAAATGTTGGATTTCCATTGTTGCCATAGTCATCTTTTATTCGGGTAAATGCCTTGCGCAAGCATCTTTTGACCGTCAGGGAATTAACATCGGAAATATTGGACTTTCCGTTACCAATGCAGGTACATTTGGTCGCCCTGATGTTATTAGTGACCCGCAAGGACCGCCTTCAATGGAATACCCTTTGAATTCCGGTATTGAACACCTGTTTGAAGGTGGTTTATGGATCGGGGCATTATTAGATGGACAGACTGCCGTATCAACGGCGGCTATTGATGCACCAACCGGTTACAGTACAGGCGCTCCGGGATATGAGTTTACCTCAGAACCCGGCAACCTGATTCAACAACGGTCTACGCTTTCGTATAGCGATTTTTTTTCTGTCAATGCAGTATCCCATCAGGATATGCTGATAGATTTCACCGATGCAAATGTCATCGTTCCCGGAACCACGATTCCGGTTGCCGATCATGCCTTGCCGCTGGGTGCCAAAGTGCACCTGGAAACCTATGCCTACAATTATTCCTTTGCCGATTATTTTGTAATCTTTAATTATAAGATCACAAATAATTCAAGTGCTACCTGGGATTCTGTCTGGCTTGGTATCTGGACCGACCTGGTAGTACGAAATGTCAATGTCGCCACCGATAATGGTTCGGCCTATTTTAGCAAAGGCGGTGGAGGGTTCATAGATTCGCTGGCTGCCATCTATGCATTCGATGTAAATGGCGATCCGGGTTATACGGGTTCTTATGGTGCTTCCCAGTTTTTGGGAATTGAATGGCGAAATGAATTTCTTCATCCTGACAATGCAGACAATGTTATTGCCTCCGGTTGGCCCGCACCCAAACTGAATGCAAATTTCTGGAACTTCAAAACCTTTGACGGGTCACAATATGGAGCTCCGGAAGATGATATTCAGCGATACAAAAAGCTAAAGCAGGGCCTCGATTTTTCCGATCCTGCCACCGTCACATTTTTGCAAAATCCGTCTAACAGGGTGCAGCTTATTTCGGCAGGGCCTGTTTTGGAAGTAGTTCCGGGTGAGTCTTTTTCATTAGTAACTGCCATGGTCTCTTCAAAGCAATTACAGACAGGGGGCACCTCCGGCCCGGAAATGGATACTGAATATGCACGCACCGAATTAATAAACCACCTTGATTGGGCAAAAAGAACATACCTGGGTGAAGATGCAAATGAGAATGGCCGGCTGGATGAGGGGGAAGACCTGATTGTCAACGGCATCTTAGACCGCTATATCCTGCCTGAGCCGCCGGCAGATCCAAAAGTGAAAATTATACCCTCAGCGAATGGTGTCAGTATCTATTGGGACAATAGGGCAGAATCTTCTATTGATCCTATTTCAAGAAAGGAGGATTTTGAAGGGTATCGGATTTATCGCTCAGAAGCCGGAGATGATGTTCAGCTTATTAATGATCCCGGGCTCCTGGCACAATGGGATATACAGGGAAATAACATTGGCTACAACAATGGATTTGATCCGGTAAGGCTTGCAAACCCTGTTTATTTTGAAGGGGATACTACCGGCTACTATTACAAATATGAACTTGTCAATTTATTAAGCGGATGGCAGTATGTTTTTGTGATCACCTCCTTTGATAAAGGAGATGCCGCTCTTGGCCTTGCTTCCCTGGAATCCTCTTTTGTTGCCAACACGTTCAGGGTTTGGCCCGGTTCGCCGGTCAATGAATTTACTGCAAAGGAGCCATCCACCAGAGTGGGTGTGTATCCCAATCCTTACAGGATAAAAGCTGCCTGGGACGGACCGACGGCAGATACCAGGAAACTGTATTTTTTCAATCTCCCCCAACATTGTGAAATCAGGATTTATACATTAGCTGGCGATGTTGTTGCTATCTTTGAGCACGATGCTCTGACATACAACGGGTCTGACATCAACTGGTTTGAAAATTATGCCGGTAGTACGGATCAGCGGGTTTTCCCGGGCGGAGAGCATGGTTGGGATCTTCTTTCAGAAAGCAGTCAGACCATAACACAGGGGATTTACCTCTTTTCCGTAAAGGACCTGGCAAGTGGTTTTAAACAGGAAGGACAGTTTGTAGTGATTCAATAATCGGTTCAATTGTATAGTTATCGTAAACAATCCAATACCTCTTAACAGTCTGTAAAAATCAAATTCTTATGAAAATAATTTTACGATTCGCTTTCATGCTGGTGTTACTTCATCAATGCGCACTCGCCCAGTATCCGCTCGTCAGCATCTATGATTTACAGTATATCGACCCGCAAGGGTTATCCGATGGTATTGATACCAATAATTATTACCTCGATACGGTACAGATAGAAGGGATTGTTGCTTTTGATCCCTGTGATTATGGATTGAGCACTACAGGCGGACGGGTTGGAACCTGGTTACAAGGCTCCACGGGAGGTGCGTTCAATGGAATTCATGTGCTGATCGATGCGGCAGCCATTGGCTATGGCGCGGGTTTAAATGCCCTGAACAATGAGGTGCAGTTTATTGACAATTTTCAGTTGGGCAATAAAGTGAAATGTACCGGTATCGTAAGCAACTTTGGCCTGAGCAGCGCACCGGTACCGGGCAACAGCCAACTATTGATTTTGCCTGTTGCCTCTGCAATAACCGGCATTGGCCAAACGGTACCTGCGCCACCGGTTGTAGCCATCAGCGACTTCAGCCTGAATGATGGTACCGGCGGGCAAATAATACAACGTACTACCGGCGAACAGTGGGAGGGCTCTTATGTGCAGTTTAATAATGTGCAGGTAGTTGATGTATCATACGGCACCGGCAGCAGCACGGGAAGGATCTTCTGGAGTATCCAGGACCAGAATGGAAATAAAATACAGATCAGGGATGTATCCGGCTGGATGCGCAATGATACGAGCGATAATTTTTGTACTTCATCCGGTTCCAATACTCCGGCACTGTGGGATATTGAACCCTATGCCAATGCAACCGTTTCCTTTGTAAAAGGACAGATTGTAGAATATTGTTCCACCACCACCGGATGTTCTTATGCTGTTTCTCCCCGTGATTTTAATGATATCGGGGTGATTACTGCTGCTCCGCCAATTGTAGATAATTTACAGCTCAGCAATCCAGTACCGTCTACTTCCGAAACACAAACCGTGTCAGCAGGAATCACCGATGCCGACGGCACGGTCTCTGGTGCTACTTTGTATTATTCGGTGGGATTAGGAAATACCGTTTACAATGCAGTTTCCATGACAGGCAATGCAGGTGTCTGGAGTGGTACTATACCTGCAATCCCGACGGATAGTGTGTATGTGAACTATTGGATCAAAGCCGTTGACAATGCCGGCAATCATACTAACTATCCTGATTCGCTGGCAACGAATTCTTTCTATTGGGTCATCAACAGCGGTATCAATTCTATCAAAGATGTTCAATGGAATCCGACCGGCAGCGGAACGCCGGTATACGCAAACAAGACCTTGAGTGATATTAATATACAGGGTATTGTGATGGCTACTACGGGCTTTCTTGATCTTGGGTATGTTACGCTGCAGGATGGAGAAGGAGCGTGGCATGGCATTTTCATGCGCGGGCAAAACCTGAGTACATTGCAAAGAGGAGATAAAATCCAGGTTACCAAAGCGAAGATTTATGAGAACTTTAATGTTACCTATCTTGACAGTACTTCTTATACCCTCCTTTCCTCGGGTAATCCGCTTTATAACAAATACACAGGACTGACCCCTGAATCGGTAAGACTCGGTGTCTTTGAACAAACAGAACCCTATGAAGGTGTTTTGGTGGGCTTCAATAATGTGTATGTGGTAAACCAGAATCCGGATGCTCCAGGCACCTTTGGAGAATGGTCTGTAGATGATAATACAACCGATAACCTGGGAATGCGCTGCGACGATTACTCTAATGATATCGGCTTTGATTTTGGCCTGGATTCTCTGTCACTTAATGAAAACCTGGGCTATATCGATGGAATCATGTATTTCAGTTTCAGTAACTGGAAGTTGCTTCCCAGAAACAAAAATGATATTGAAGGCTATCAGACTATAACCGGTGCTGAGACGCTTCAGCAATCCGGATTTGCTGCTTTGCTATTATTCCCTAACCCCGCAGATAATCAACTGAATATCACCTTTGAACTTAGAAAGGCGGACCTGGTTAAGCTGGATTTGTTCGACCTGAACGGTAAACTCATTCAAAGCATGAGTACCCATGGTGCAGCAGGAACCAACCAAATGGTCTTTCCGCTGGCAGCTCTTCAAAATGGCATTTATACGATTCGGCTGAATGCTGACGGGTTCAACAGTGTTGCAAAAGTGGTTATTGCCAGGTGAACCTGACAGCATTATAGCAGGGTGCCTTTGAAATTTTTAAGGCAGTGTTAATCATTGGCCACGCATTACTTTTTCAGCTATAGAAAATCACCGGCCGAAAGGCCGGGTGTACCACAAATTGGATATAGCTTATTGGGACAATTAAGTTAGCGAGTAAAGAATTTAATACAGAATAGCTATTGATCGGCTTCGCCGCAGCAATTTAACCATTTAGCAATTTGACCATTCAACCAATTAACCACTCAACCCACCAACCATTAGGCTGAAATCTTGTCATACCACCATAGCAACAAGCTTGCAACTTTTACCTATTCGTGCCATTTCATGCCAATATGTTCCAATGGCACACTAAATGCTACTACCTTCGCCGATCAAAATTCTATTTTCAAATCAAAATCATCAAATAACTATGTCTAAAGTTAGCCTAAAGCCATTGGCCGACCGCGTTTTGGTAAAACCAGCGGATGCCGAAGAGAAAACCAAAGGTGGTATCATCATCCCGGATACTGCAAAAGAGAAACCTATGAAAGGGAAAGTTATTGCCGTAGGTAATGGCAAGAAAGATGAACCCATGACCGTAAAAGCAGGAGATACCGTCCTGTACGGCAAGTATGCCGGAACTGAAATCACCATAGACAGCGATGAGTACCTGATTATGAGAGAGTCAGATATTTTTGCCATTGTTTAATGGCGGTGATCATTGCAAGTTTTATCCCGGTTAATCTTTTGTTAAAAAGTAATCTTTAAACCTCAAATTAAAAATAATTAAGTTATGTCGAAATTAATCAATTATACCACGGATGCCCGTGACCGCCTTAAAAAAGGAGTTGACGCATTGGCTGATGCCGTGAAAGTTACCCTCGGTCCAAAGGGCCGCAATGTGGTAATCGAAAAGAAGTATGGCGCTCCCCTGATCACCAAAGATGGTGTTACGGTAGCAAAAGAAATTGAACTGGAAGATCCCATTGAAAATATGGGTGCCCAGATGGTAAAAGAAGTTGCTTCCAAGACCGCAGATGTTGCCGGAGATGGAACAACTACTGCAACCGTACTTGCCCAATCAATGATCAGTGTAGGTTTGAAGAACGTAGCTGCAGGTGCTAATCCAATGGACCTGAAGCGCGGTATGGACCGGGCAGTTGAAAAAGTAATTGAGAACCTGAAATCGCAGTCTCAGAATGTCGGAAATGACAATAAGAAGATTGAACAGGTAGCCACTATTTCTGCCAATAATGATACGGAAATTGGAAAGCTGATTGCCGAAGCAATGGCCAAAGTGAAGAAAGAGGGAGTAATCACCGTAGAAGAAGCCAAAGGCACGGAGACAACGGTGGAAATCGTTGAAGGAATGCAGTTTGACCGTGGATATCTTTCACCTTACTTCGTTACCAACCCGGATAAGATGGAAGCTGACCTGGAGCGTCCGTACATTCTGATCTATGATAAGAAGATCAGCTCAATGAAAGACCTGCTTCCGATTCTTGAAAAAGTTGCCCAAACCGGTGCACCGTTATTGATTATTGCGGAAGATCTGGAAGGCGAAGCACTTGCCACGCTGGTAGTAAATAAGATCCGCGGTACGTTGAAAGTGACTGCCGTTAAAGCCCCTGGCTTTGGCGATCGCAGAAAGGAAATGCTGGAAGATATTGCCAAACTGACCGGCGGTATCGTTATCAGCGAAGAGCAAGGTTACAAACTGGAAAGTGCTACCGTGGCATACCTTGGTAAAGCAGAAAAGATTGTGGTGGACAAAGACAATACCACGATCGTAAACGGCGCAGGTAAAAAAGCCGATATCCTTGCCCGTGTTAACCAGATCAAAGCGCAGATCGAATCAACAACCAGCGATTACGATAAGGAAAAATTACAGGAGCGCCTTGCAAAATTGAGTGGCGGGGTAGCGGTTCTTTATATTGGTGCTGCTTCTGAAATTGAAATGAAAGAAAAGAAAGCCCGAGTGGATGATGCTTTGCATGCAACCCGCGCAGCCGTGGAAGAAGGAATTGTTCCCGGTGGAGGAGTTGCTTACATCCGTACGATCGAATCGCTTGAGAAATTGAAATCATCAAATGATGATGAAGAAACAGGCATCCAGATCATTCGTCGTGCACTGGAAGAACCACTTCGCCAGATTGCCCTTAATGCCGGACTGGAAGGTAGTATTGTAGTACAGAAAGTGAAAGAAGGCAAGGGAGATTTCGGTTTCAATGCCCGCACGGAGGTGTATGAAAAAATGTTTGCAGCCGGTGTAATTGACCCGACTAAAGTTACCCGTGTAGCTTTGGAAAATGCCGTATCCATTGCTTCGATGCTGTTAACAACAGAGTGTGTAATTGTAGAAAAACCTAAGGAAGAAAAAGCCCCTGCAATGCCTCCCGGCGGCATGGGTGGTATGGACTACTAAGCCACTTTTGATCATTACGTCAACGACCCTTTCTGATTTTTGGAAAGGGTCGTTTTGTTTGGGATAGGGGTATGGTTGTACTGTTGCATTGTTGCATTGTTGCATTGTTGCACTGTTGCACTGTTGCACTGTTGCACTGTTGCACTGTTGCACTGTTGCA
>CAZGBP010000031.1:0-8053 GCA_964524035.1 uncultured Bifidobacteriaceae bacterium | reverse complement strand
TGTTGCACTGTTGCACTGTTGCACTGTTGCACTGTTGCACTGTTGCACTGTTGCAGTGTTGCAGTGTTGCACTGGAAACAACCAGGCAATTTAGCAATTTAACAATCTAGCAATTTATCAGTTTAGCAATTTAACAGTTTAGCAATTTAACAACTTACCCCCTTGCCCTAATTCCGGCTCTTATTCTTAAAATACTGCTTCCCCCTGATATGATTAAACATCTGATTCCCCGCCTTCACCCTATGCGGAAAAATAAAATTCCGTTTCCCAAAGCCGGAGGAAGAAACGCTGTTGTTGAATATTAAATAGGAGAGGGAGATCTGTATCATAAAATACTGATCGTTTTCACTGTCACCCCTTTGTTGCCCGGGAGCAGTGATGTAATCATAGATTCCTTCAGGGTCTATCTCATCCGATCTTACCGATAACTCATACGCGAGTGCGGCGGTTGCAGGGTCTGAAAAGTAATTATAGAAATCCGATTGCGAAGCATATTCTGTGCTCACATCATCAATGTAATCAGTTAAGGTGAAGTAATTCCGGAATTCAAAACCAAAGATCAGCGTGGAGGAGATGTTATACCGAAGTCCCAGGCCTACCGGGAAAACGGGCTGTGTAAGTGAATAGGTTTTTCTATTCAGGCTGTCAAATCCCTGGCCTTCCGTATGCAATGGATACAGTTCAACCAGTGCGCCGTTATATTCAGTTTTCGGGTTGAAATGCATCACGCCAATACCGGCCAGCAGGTAAGGGGCTATCCGGTATCTTTTCGAACCGGGCTGAAACCGTTTAAAGTTTAACTCTGCAGTTATCGCACCTTCCAGGACACTGGATTGAAAGCTCAGGTTGCGGTATTTCCGGTACCATTCCGGAGAAAATTCAGCAGTAGGCTGAATCAGCGAGTCATTGCCGGCTACTCCGGTATAGGTGAATGAACCCCTGATCGAAAAATAATCTCCTGCATAATAACGGAAATGCAGTGCGCCCAGCGGCTTCATTAGTTTAGTTTCCAGGTCAAAGAAGAAGGGCCTGCCAATATAGTTTGCACCACCCAGGTCACCTAAAAACCCGGTAAGGCCCGTGGATAATCCGATATCCATACTCTGCGATTGCGAATAGGTTGCCTGCAACAGAAATGCTGATAGCAGTAACAGGCGTCGCAATCCAGGTAATCTCATGAAAGGCCGGTATTTTTCCAAATGTATAAAATTTGCAAGACTCCATATTCCAATGCAGGTTCTGGTGGGAATAATAAATCCCCAATGAGGAGAAATGATGCCTGAAACGTTAACATATGCTGATTATAACTAAGCTAAATAGTTTGCATCAGTCAGGAAGTTATTAATATGATCAATATAGATTACACTTGTACATTATGAATAGCTTAGATAAGCGCAAAGGCGCGAAGCCGCCAATAAATGATTGATACAGTTGGTCAGGTAATATTTTTCTTTGCGTCCTGGTGTCCTGGCGCTAAATAATTCAATGATAAGCGCAAAGGCGCAAAGCCGCCAAAAATTGATTGGGACAGCTGTTCAGGTATTATTTTTCTTCGCGTTTTGGTGTCTTGGCACTAAATAATTCAATGATAAGCGCAAAGACGCAAAGCCGCAAAAAATCAATTGGGACAGCTGGTCAGGTATTATTTTTCTTCGCGTCTCGGCGTCTTGGCGCTAAACCAGCAGTTCATATAATGAATAAAGATCACCCGTAAATACAACCTGAATACGTTTTATTTCAGGTATCATTCGTGCGTTTTCTTTTACATACACCCGGACTACTTTTTACTATTCCGTTCACTGGCAGCTTTGATCAGGTTCAAAGCGCTTCCCGCCTTAAACCATTCAATCTGCGCTGCATTGAAAGTATGATTTACCGGAAAGCTTTCTGTTGTGCCATCAGCATGGTGTAGTTTGATTGACAAAGGCACACCGGGCGCAAAACGGGTGAGTCCTTCAATATCAATCAAATCATCTTCGCGCACTTTATCATAGTCCGCTTTGTCGGCAAACGTGAGCGCTAACATGCCCTGTTTTTTTAAGTTCGTTTCATGAATTCGTGCGAACGACTTCACAATTACTGCACGGACCCCTAAATGCCTCGGCTCCATTGCAGCATGCTCGCGCGACGATCCCTCACCATAATTTTCATCGCCTATTACCACACTGCCAATGCCGGCCGCTTTATATGCACGCTGTACATTCGGTACGCTGTCATACTTGCCTGTCATTGCATTTTTTACGGAATCAGGTTTTTCATTGAAGTAGTTAATAGCACCGATCAGCATGTTGTTTGAAATGTTATCGAGGTGCCCGCGGAATTTCAGCCAGGGTCCCGCCATAGAGATATGATCGGTTGTACATTTTCCTTTGGCCTTGATCAGGAGCCGCAATCCCGTCAGATCCTTTCCTTCCCAGGGCTTGAATGATTCAAGTAATTGCAATCGGCTGGAAGAAGGATTAACCACAATCGTCACGGAACTGCCGTCCTCGGCAGGAGCGAGGTATCCGGCGTCTTCCACAGCAAAGCCTTTTACCGGTAACTCAATACCCAAAGGCTCTTCGAGCTTCACCTCTTCTCCCATGTCATTAATCAACACATCCGTAAGGGGGTTAAATGACAAAGAACCGGCCAGTGCCAAAGCCGTCACAATTTCAGGAGATGCAACAAAGGCATGTGTGCTCGGGTTACCGTCATTGCGCTTCGCGAAATTCCTGTTATAAGACGTGAGAATGGAATTCTTCTTATCCGGATCATTAGTATGACGAGCCCATTGGCCGATGCAGGGCCCGCAGGCATTGGCCAGTACCATGCCTCCGATAGCCTCAAATGTTGCCAGCATGCCATCGCGTTCGATGGTATACCTTATCAGTTCAGAACCGGGCGTGATGGTAAATTCAGAGGCAGCCTTCAGGTTTTGTTCTAATGCCTGTGTGGCGACAGATGCTGCCCGCGACATATCTTCATACGATGAATTGGTACAGGAGCCGATCAGTGCTACTTCCAGCTTATCCGGCCATCCGTTTTGCGCCACGGCATTCTTGAATTGCGAAATAGGCCAGGCCAGGTCAGGGGTATACGGTCCGTTGATATGAGGCTCCAGCAGGTTCAGGTCAATTTCAATCAGCTCATCATAATATTTTTCAGGGCTGATCATTACTTCGTCATCAGGACGCAGGTGTGCAGCCACTTTATTGGCAAGGTCTGCGATTTCAGCGCGGCCGGTTGCCTTCAGGTATTCTTCCATCCTTGCATCATAGCCAAAAACAGAGGTGGTGGCGCCAATTTCAGCCCCCATGTTGCAAATGGTGCCTTTGCCCGTGCAGGAGATATTCTCGGCACCCGGCCCGAAGTATTCCAATATAGCGCCGGTTCCGCCTTTAACGGTGAGGATACCCGCCACTTTGAGTATTACATCTTTTGCAGAGGTCCATCCGCTCATTCTGCCTGTAAGCCTTACCCCAATCAGTTTAGGAAACTTCAGTTCCCAGGCCATGCCGCTCATTACATCTACGGCATCTGCACCACCTACCCCAATGGCAATCATGCCCAGGCCACCGGCATTGGGCGTATGTGAATCGGTACCGATCATCATGCCTCCGGGAAAAGCATAGTTCTCGAGTACTACCTGGTGAATAATGCCTGCCCCGGGTTTCCAGAAACCAATACCATAACGGTTCGATACGGAAGCCAGGAAATCATACACCTCTTTATTTGTATCGAGTGCGGTCTTTAAATCGGACTGTGCACCGGTTTTAGCCTGTATCAGGTGATCGCAATGCACGGTAGATGGTACGGCAGTCTTATCTTTCCCGGCCGTCATAAACTGCAATAGTGCCATTTGTGCGGTGGCATCCTGCATGGCAACCCGGTCAGGAGCGAAATCAACATAATCCTTGCCCCGGCCAAAAGCGGAAACCGGCATATTTCCAAACAGGTGGGAGTAAAGTATTTTTTCAGCCAAAGTAAGCGGGCGGTTAAGCAATTTACGGGCTGCATCTATTTTTCCGGGTAAAGCATCATATACCGATTGAATCATTGCAAGATCAAATGCCATAAATGGTGGGTTTAGCTGTTATAATGGTCTCAAACGTGCGCAAAGTTAAAAAGAAACAGTACTGTTCGGAAGCAGTTGAGAAAAAGTACTTTAAATGGCAAAGACCCCTTTCAATGCAGTGAAACATATTTCGCTGATGGCCAATGCTCATTGGTTTGGTAAGATTTTCCAACCAATGCGTTATCCCGAGGAAATAATTTCGCGAGGCGGAAAAACAACGCCAGATGAACCGGACTACTATTTACGGTGTGCTGGTATATAAATAGACGAAGGGTAAGCGATGAGGGGAGCGCACCCTGAGCGAAGCCGAAGGGTAAGCGGCCAAAGAGCAAAGCTCCCATTGTGGAGTCGAAGGTTTATCCTGAGCGTAGTCGAGGGTGGCAAAAATTAATCGCACGCTTCCCGAAAATCCGGCGCTTCGGCTCCGCTCAGCGACCGGATTTTCTCGACCTTTAGCCATAGGACAAGTGATGCCGCAGCACACGCTAAACGAAGCCGAAGGGTAAGCGATGACGGGAGCGCACCCTGAGCGGAGTCGAAGGGTAAGCGGCCAAAGAGTATTGCTCCCGAATCGGAGTCGAAGGTTCACCCTAAGGAAACAATTCTGCGATGCGGAAAAACACTGCAAGACGAACCGGATTACTATTTACGCCTGGCTGGTTCATCAGTAACTTGTTTTAGGATCTCTAAATTGAATCAGAGATGCCGATTCGCCATTCGCGCGACGGCATGACGCTCGGATGAAGATTGTATACAAGTAAAGCGTATTTCCCGTATGAAATGCTTCACACAGGTTTTAATACAACCTCCCACCAACGCGACACGCGGAACAACCGGTCAGCTTTACTGTCAAGCCTGTCGCTTATTTCACCGCAAAATGAGTTTCCAAAAAATCAAAAATCAGGTCAAAATGCTTTTGTGGAGCTCCGTGCCTGCCTTCAATGGATTTATGTTCGTAATAATACCTGAAGTTATTGTTTTTAAGTCTTGTTATCATACTTTCTGCCATCGGGGTTGATGGACAGATTTCATCCTTTGTAGCCGATAACATAAATATCGCTCCCCTGGTATTTTCAATTCTGATAGCTGCTTTTTCTGCTGCAATAGTGTCTTGCAGCATGGCCTCAAACGTTCCCCGTAAATCATGTTTCATTAAGAATGGAACGGCAGCTTCATTTACAGGAACAAAAGGCAATTCTTTACCCTGGTAAGTCCAGCAGGAGGTGGTAAAATGAGCAGTATGTCCGGGAAAAACAACGTTGCTGCCAACAATACTTACCACGCACTTGATGTCTTTGTAATAGCTTCCCAGAAGCAAAGCCAGATCCGCACCTCTGGACCCGCCAATGACGGCAATTTTCTTATTGCTTACCAGTTTGTTTTTCGTAGCAATTTTGATTGCAAGATAGACATCGTCTATTGCAATTTTATTCAACGTATCGGGTGTTCCTTTCGCCCCGAAATAACCTATTGCCAGAAATGCATAGCCTTCTTCAATAAACCGGTCCCTTGTTTTTTTCCAATAATCACTGGTCCAGGCATTGCCACCTTCCGAGCCGCCAAGGCCTACTATAAGGGGTTGATTTTTGCCATTACCTAAATACAATACACTTTCCGTATTTAATGTCGGCAAAGTAATTTGAGCAAAAGTGCCTGCCGGGCAACCCAGCAGAAGAACAACGAAGAGCAACTTGCAGAAACAGGCCATTTTTATTTATGTTTAAATGAGCCTGCAAATATCATTCTGCATGAATGGATAACTTTTGACCTATATCAAAAAATCATCTTTCAGATCTTATCCTGCTTAAAGTTTCCGGTGCGATACCCAGGTAAGAAGACACCATGCCTAAAGGGATGCGATGGTAAACAGCATGATAGGTTTCACAAAAATGCTGATACTTTTCTTTTGCTGTGGTGAAACGCATGGAAGTGATGCGTTCCAGATAATGACCAAATACGGTTCCCATAGAAAGCCTTGCATAACGTTCCATTTCCGGGAAATGGTCGAACAGAAAAACCAGGTCGGTTACATAGAGCGAATAAGAATCGGTTTGTTCAAGGGTGTCAATGTAATAGAAATCCAGTTGCTGTTGCATGAAGCTTCTTGGTGAATTCACCCATTCATTTTCTGCACTGAAATACTCGGTAATTTCCTTACCGTCTTTGATAAAATAAGTCCGCATTAAGCCCTTTTTAATAAAGTAGCTTTTTTTGCAAATGGTGTCAGCATTATGTACCAGTTCACCTTTCTTAAAGGTCTTAGGCACCATTCTCCCGGCAAGTTCCTTTTTTAAGGGGTCACTTAGTTTTATATATTTTTCAAAGTGTTGAAATACCTCTTCTGTATTTTTGATTTTAGTCAATGTAGGATTGTTTATCAGGTTGGGTATGATTGTAGCTGATGGTTCCGTGCTTTGCGTTCGTGCGGGGTTTCAAGTAATGTGACCGCATTTTTTCTGTACGATAAGTCGTCAATCCAATTTATGCATTCGTTTAGTAGTTCTATATTTTTCCTGCTAGAAGGACGGTCGTCCAAGCAAAAAAACAAGCAAATTGTATGTTTTGTTTAGATGCCTCGTCAAGCAATGCAATGTCTCTAAGGGATTTCGAATATTGTAGCCCATGGTTTTACTGCTAACGTTTTGCGGGTTTAAGAAGTTGGCCATTTCGGAGTAAAAGACTGTCAAGCCACCACAAATGTTGATACGAAGTAGAATGTTCATTAAACCACTGAACAGCAATTTCTTAAAACCGCTGCCAGCGGTTCGGGCATTTTTAAGTTTACTAACTTTCATTTTTTGTTTTCTAATTTTGATGTGTTAATACCTTTTAAGAGTAACCACAAACAAAGACATAGTTCGCCAACAAAAATTGGAATCGCAAGGTAAATGAACAGAGGATTGGTAAATCCTTTAGAGAGAAACATTGTAAAACTATTTATCAAGTAGCATAATCCTGCTATTGAATAAGCTACTCCAATAATTTTGGGTATTGCATTAGTTTTGAAAATTACATATCCAATTAAAATACAATAAAACCCAAAAAATACTAAACCAATTCCATAACCCTGTGCTTGAATATTTAAAGACAACAGGGAAAGTGTTGCTAGTTGGTTTTGTTGAAAAGTATCTAAGTAAGTGTCATTGCTTAAAAGTAACAATGGTGTAATTTGATTTAATATATTGACTGCAATAATTGCCGTTTGAATAATAACTAATGCTAAAGCAATTTGCAGTAGAATTTTATTTGACTTTTTGAAAAAGTGATAAATTATCAATACGGTGGGTATGCCAACTATAAAATTGATTAGGTCAGCCACAAAACCCCAACGAAAAAGCACTTCATTAGTTTGAATATTATGGGCAGTTGCCAATGCATCGTTTGTCACTCTTAATGCTTGTCGCACAAAAACTTCCGAAAACAAACCTGTTACAATTACTACTAAGTAGCAAAACCCTGCAATTCGCGCTAGATTCTTATCTGAAATCATTTTGCTGGAAGTAAGTTTGTCATTGTCGATTTTCTATAGCAGTCAGTTAAATTTACTTTTCGTAACATTGAGTTAGCAGGTTGTTATCTTGCCTGACCGCTAACGTTTATGTTTGCGTCCCTGTGACATATATTTTCGCTATTCTACTTTTGTGATTATGTATTGAAAATTAACAATCTGTCATTTTGAGCGGAAATATCCGAATGACACAAACATCCCTGTAAGTACTTCCAAAAGCCAATTACTAAATCCACCGACAAGTTAACATTAAATCATAATTGCATAAGTGGCTAATGGATTTTGGATCTTTTCTAAGTCGCCATACGATTTTTTGTTTTTTTTACAAGACTGCTTTTCATCCATACCTGTCACTCAATTCCATGGTCTGTACGACGAATGGGATATAGATTATTGAGTGTTAAAATTGAGTACTAAATATTAAGAGTTAGTGAGTAGCGTAGTGAATACAGCATAGCAAGTGATCGGCTTCGCCGCAGCAATTTAAC
>CAZGBP010000030.1:0-35815 GCA_964524035.1 uncultured Bifidobacteriaceae bacterium | reverse complement strand
ACAACGTTTTGCCTGAAATAATGTTGGACAAATGTTTCGTTCCTTTTTAACTCACAAACTCTTTCTAAGAAAAACCTGTCGTTACCTTGCGCTTTGTTCGTTATTTTAGTATTGACCTGATTTCAGGATCACCCTCCAGATGATTCATTTGTCGCATAATCCAGGGATACCGCTTCGATACCCACCGGCCCATTGGCTTTACTTTATACAATTTCGGATTTGGAAGGCAGGCTGCAATCTTTGCTGCTTCCGCACGTGATAACTTTATTGCCGGCTTATTGAAATAAGCCCGGGAAGCACTTTCTATTCCGAATATGCCTTCACCCATTTCAGCAACATTCAGGTACAATTCGAGAATGCGCTGCTTGCTGTACAACATTTCAATCATAAATGTAAAATACACTTCGAGTCCCTTTCTGAACCAGGATCCACCCTGCCATAGAAAAACATTCTTGGCTACCTGTTGACTGATCGTACTGGCCCCCCTCACCCTGTTGGGATGCTTTTCGTTGTGCTTAATGGCTTTTTCAATACTGATGAAGTCAAAGCCATTATGCTCCGCAAACAACTGATCTTCACTTGCAATTACTGCCAGTTTTGCGTTAATGCTGATCTGCCGGTAATCTATATAGTCCCTTTTCAATCCATGACCGGATAACAGGTTGCTTATTTGTGTCAAGGTAATTGGCGGATTAATCCACTTATACAGTATCAACATTAAAATATGCAGCACAAAGAGAAAGACTATCAGCTTTCTGGTGATACTCCATACTTTGGAAACAATAGCTTTGGCCACTCCTGAATTGCAGTTTTATTGACAGGCTGATGCTTCAAATATACAGACCGCTTCCGGCTTATGAACTATTGCCGCATTTTTATGTATTACGCACATTACCACAAATCATTGGATAGTCATCTGATTTGTTAAGCATTTATCAGCTATTTTTTGAACATACTCTACTTATCGCTAATTTGACAGCCGTTGAATTTCAATCTACAAATCGTAACATATGCATCCCCTACAAAGCCTTCTTGAAAAGAATAAATCCTGGGCAGCAAAAATGCGTTCCACGCAACCGGATTTCTTCCGAAAGCTGTCATTGCAGCAATCGCCCGAATATCTATGGATCGGATGTTCAGACAGCCGTGTTCCGGCCAATGAAATCGTTGGGCTTTTACCTGGCGAATTGTTTGTTCACCGCAACGTAGCCAATGTAGTGGTACATACTGATTTCAACTGCCTTTCTGTGATTGAATATGCCGTGGAAAGATTGCAAGTGAAACACATCATTGTTTGCGGGCATTATGGTTGCGGAGGCGTGCAGGCCGCTTTAAAGGACAGCCAGTTGGGTTTGATTGATAATTGGCTCCGGCATATTAAAGAAGTCTGGAAAAAATACGAAAGAGAGATCAGCCTTATCGAAGATGAGCATAAGAAACTGGACCGTCTGTGCGAATTAAATGTAATAGAGCAGGTGGTGAATGTGTGTAATACCACTATTATTCAAAAAGCCTGGCAGCGTGGACAACAGGTTAATGTGCATGGATGGATCTACAGTATTCAGGATGGTCAACTCCACGACCTGAACGTTCAACTTTCCAACTCGAGGGATATTGAAACCTTCTATGAAGCGAAACAGGATATGAAATAACGTTGCAGGTAATTTTTCTCCGGGAACCGGGCTTCGGTTATATTTTTTTTGGGCAGGCTAACTAAAATCAGAGATCTTCAACCAATTGCCATCTTGAGATCACGGCAATCATTTCAATAAGTGTTCACTATTTTTCAGAAGTTTGCATTGTGACCACTGAAGATTTCAAGCATCTGTTTCCACACCTTCCCGATGATCCCGGCGTATATCGTTTTATTGATGCGCAGGAAACCATACTGTATGTTGGTAAAGCCAAAAACCTGAAAAAGAGAATCACCAGTTATTTCGTAAAAAATCACACCCAGTTTAAAACCAGTGTGATGATTCGCCATGCACGCCGCATCGAATTTACTATTGTAGAAACGGAACAGGATGCATTGCTGCTTGAAAACACCTTAATAAAAAATTACCAGCCCAGGTATAATATCAACCTGAAAGATGACAAGACCTATCCATTTATCTGTATTAAAAGTGAAAACTATCCCCGTGTTTTTCTTACAAGGACAATCGATCGCGACGGATCAGAATACTTTGGGCCTTACACTTCAGTTGCCCGTGTAAGCGGCATCCTTGATTTTATTAAAAAAATGTATCCGCTCAGAACGTGCAATCTCAACCTGTCTGAAAAAAACATTGCTTCCGGAAAATTCAAGGTTTGCCTTGAATATCATATCGGCAACTGCAAGGGCCCTTGCGAAAACAAACAGACCTTTGAAGACTATGAAATGAGCATTACGCAGATCCGTCATATTTTGAAAGGAAACCTGGGTACTGTAATTCAGGCTTTGAAGCAGGCCATGCTGGAACATGCTGAAAGTTACCGGTATGAAGAAGCTGAAAAGCTAAAAAAGAAACTACATGCATTGCAGGACTACCAGAGCAAATCCCTGGTGGTACATCCAACCATTACCAATGTAGATGTCTTCTCATTTAAGGAAGATGAAAAGAATGCCTATGTCAACTATATGAGAGTAGTTGACGGCTCCGTGATACAGACCAGAACCTTAGAGATCAACAAAAAAATTGAAGAAGAAAAGGAGGATCTCCTGGTGTATGTTATACATGAACTTCGCGATCAGGTAAAAAGCAATTCCAGAGAAATCATTGTACCATTTGACATTGAATTCCCCGATAAGGAAATCAAAGTGCAGGTGCCACTGCGCGGTGACAAAAAAAAATTAATCGAGCTGTCCGAAAAAAACCTGTCCTACTACCTGCTCGCTAAAATGAAGGAACAGCTGGATTACAAGCGCGAATCGCCGGGTCAGCATGTGCTGGCACAACTGAAAAAAGACTTTCGTCTGACTGAATTGCCTGTTCACATTGAATGTTTCGACAACTCCAACTTTCAGGGTGCTTTCCCTGTAGCCGCCACCGTGGTTTTCAAAAATGGCAAACCAGCACGGAAAGAATACCGCCATTACAATATCAAAACAGTAGAAGGGCCCAATGACTTTGCTTCAATGGAAGAAGTTGTTTACCGGCGTTACAAACGTCTGATAGAAGAAAATAAATCACTGCCCCAGCTGGTCATGATTGATGGCGGAAAAGGTCAGTTAAGTGCGGCAATGAATAGCCTTGAAAAGCTGGATCTGATTGGAAAAGTTGCTGTTGCAGGCATTGCCAAAAAGCTGGAAGAAATATATTTTCCCGGCGACCCATTGCCGCTCTGTATCGATAAAAAGTCGCCGTCGCTCAGGCTAATTCAACAACTTCGTGATGAAGCTCACCGGTTTGCCATCACGTTTCACCGGAAGAAGCGGGACAAGGCAACACTGAAATCTGAGTTGTCTGATATCAAAGGCATAGCGGAAAAAACGGTGCAGAAACTTCTTGCCCGGTTTCATTCTGCAGAAAAAGTGAACGCCGCATCAGAAGAAGAATTGTCAGCAGCAATAGGGGTTGCAAAAGCCCGTATCGTCAGGAACCATTTTGATCAGAAAAAAGCGGTTGAAGAGTCAACCGCAAGAGAAGCGTGACAAAAGAATAATACCGTCTCACGCAGCGGCAGGCTGCGAGAATGCCTCATGGCTAAGCCATACCAGGGTGTTCCCTTTTATAATTCTATATATAAAAAAACCCGGCGCATGCCGGGTTATAAAAATGCTGGCTTTCAGCTTATTCTTTAATCAGTACGACCAAACATCATGTTCATATTCAAATATATCCTGCTTGATCCGGTCCGACTCACGAAGCGCATCCGTACCAGTTAAATAGTCCTGGATGCGGCGGTCAAACACATTGGATTCCTTATAGATGTAGCTGCTGAATAACCGCATCTCAAACAAATCATCCCAGGTTAATCTCACAGCATCATTACGCGGATTAAATACCTCTTGCTTTACCAGAACATTTCGTGCAGTAGGGTAATGCGCCCAAAACATGGGAAGATCCAGTTGAATCTGATCGTCGTAATATAATGGGGCAATTGCCATGATTCGTACCTGCATGGTAGAAGTCTCTTCATCAAAGAACCAATCCTCTTTGATACGGTATTTTGTAACCCTGGTTGGATCAAATTCCCGTACCAGCACCGTGTCCTTTATATAGTTTCCATCGAGGTCGGTCAATGGAATCGTATCATTACCTGCTCCTATTCTGGCAACATCGGCAGGCAGTTTAACCATCTTAAAATTATCTTCCTGGTAAACGGTTATTTCACCGGAAATAGCGGCATCACGCAAAACAAAAATCAGCGGCTTAAGTTCTTTCCAGTCTATTCCTTCATACTTAAACGGGAGGTTCATTTTTTCCCTGGAATCAATAATTCTCCATATTCTCTTTTGCCAGAGCACATCCGCTTCCCTCACATTATCATACGGGATTACTTCTTTCTCCAATGGAGCGACCTTATCATAGAAAAGATCCCGCGGCATAGTTTCATCCGCCTGCCCTGATGCACGAATTGCACCAATGCACAGGATGACTACAAGTACCGACACCAATTTAAGTTGCTTCATAATCCCTGATTTAGTGATTACATCCATTATTTGATCTGAAGAGGAATACTGTTAAGATTACGTGGCGATTTATCCGGACCAACAGCTCTGATTTTCCGGAAGATGATCTGGTCGCCCGGCTTACAACCCTGAATAAAAGCAGCCACTTTGCTATTGAACTTTGCACCTGAATTTTGCTCAATCCTGGCATCCTGCCTTTTGGGTATATACACACATTCGAAAGAAGTGACATCAAAACGTACACCTTGAAAATAGAAGTCCTTTAATACCGCTCCAATTCCAGGTACCGCTTTCAGTGTGCTTGTTGGAATATCTCCTTCGGTAATGGTTCCGTTAATCGCTGCAACCGGATCCGGGATTCTTTTGATCACAAATTCCTGAGAACCGATTTGCCTGCTTCCACCTTCCAGCGCAACAGACACATTCACGCTCACCTTCTGATTAACCAATGATGCCGGCATCTCTGCTGTATACTTTCCGGAACCGGATTTCTTGAAATTTCCCTGCGTGGCAGATGCATTTACTTTGTCTGCCGGAAAACCGGGTACCGATACCGAAAATGGATTGGGTATCCCTGCATAGATGATGTTCAGATTATCTGAAGAAACAACAACAGAACCTTTTGCTGTCTGGTATTCTGATTCAAAAGGGTAGTATCTTGGTTTGCCATCCGGCCCTTGTACCATTACAGCTCCGGAATATTTCTGAATGCCCTCTCCTCCGGCTACCGCGGAATATTTGCCCATTCCATCAACCACCTCAATCTTCTTGCCCCCACCTGATACCGGGTTTTCCGTAATTTCTTTAAAATTGCCGGCTTCATCCTTTTGCGCAATACTGTAATTGAGCGGCCCTACATACACTTCCGGGTTTACTGTTGAACTATATGCGGCAACAAAAATATCCGCTTTGTATTGCTGGCCTGCCATGATATAACTGGAAGGTGCGATTACCTTAGCCAGAATACGATCAACCACCACCGTTTTTGCATTTACCTGCTTGAATAAATACTCCACAATAAGGTCTTCAGAATTCCGGATGTCGTTTTGATATTTGCTCAGTAATGTTAATGCCGCAATGGTTGGCACCATTTCAAAGTTGGTTACCGACCAGCTTTTAAGCACACCGTCTACCTTCTCGGTCGGGTCAACCGCATTTACTGACAGCTGCGACTCAAGCATCTTCCTGTCTTGCGGATTATCAACCTGCGCAAGCAGGTCACTGCGAAGCTTATTTATTTTTGCTTTCAGTTCATCGCCCTTACCTTTATTGATCATCAGGTTAGTCGAAACTTCCAGATTGCGGTCGTCAAATAATTCTCCCTGCCGCATCAGGTCAGATACCGGCATGGAGTTCACATCCATTTTCTCTTGTGTCTCCAGGTTCTTGATGCCGCCTGATTCGGTAATTAGCTCCCGCTTCAATTCTTCAATATCATTATAGGCCTGATCGGAAAACACTTTCACTTTCTTTGCCTTCTCCAGGAATGGACCGGTGCGCTGCGCATCATTCTTATATTGCTCTTCAAAAGCCGCAAAAGTCTGGTTATTCTTGCTGGTTATCGCAGCAGAAGAAACTGAAAGACCTGCATTCACAACGTGGAATGCATGTAGGATTTCCGCAGATACATTCAATGCAAGTAGCGCTGTTAACACCAGATACATGAGGTTAATCATTATTTGGCGCGGTTCCTTAGGTATTGACATTCTCTAATTTAATTTTGCTCAGTAATTAAGTAATACTTATTTAAATAACGCACTTAACCTTCGCGGCGTTGGCTTCCCATCGTCATCGCTGTCAGCATGTTGCCATATACATTATTCAATTGCGACAGGTTTTTGGCAAGACCCGACATTTCCGAGCGGTATTTTTTAGTGTCTTCTACAGACTCCGTGAGATTATCCATTGCCTGCGTAAGAGACCCGTAAAACTTATTCATTGTTTTAAGGTGGCTGTTGGTATCCTGCAACTCAAGCTCATAAATGGTATTTAACTGTGCCAGGTTTTTTGAAACCAACTGAACCTGCTCATGATAATTTTTTGTTTCAACGGTTGCATTACCCAGCAGCTTAGCCGCTTCTGTTGCATTGGCATAGGCCACTTTCATTTCGGCCAAAGCGCCTGCAGCCTGTTTCGCACTGGCAGAATACTCGTTGGTTGCCATTGAAGCATCAGTAAAATCATGAAGTTGCGAAATGTTATCGCCAAGCCGTTTCAGGTTGTCGCCCAAACGCCTGATCAGCTCCGGCTCGAGTTTGGCTTCCGCCATCATCTCATCAAGCTGATTGGTAATGGAACCATGTGTCGACGTTTCCTTGATCATCTTCAACTCATCTTCATCCGGCGCAAAGTCCAATTCAGGATAAATTTTCTCCCAGTAGTAATCCTTATGCGGAGGTAGTATTCCAAGCAAGGCGAAAATGAATGCTTCCGTACACATGCCGATAATAAGCAGTTCACTTGCAAATTCCCAGTGTTGCAACTTAAAAAGTGCACCCAGCAACACTACAGAGGCTCCAACGCCAATAATCAGGTTTTTGAGTCTTTTACCTCGTTCTGTTTCAAAAAATAAAACAATTCGATTCATTGATTCGCTGTTTTTTTAAAATTTTTGTTTGAAAAAGAAAGCAATTAAGTCAGGAGTTCTTCATTCTGAATCTATGGTCTGTCGTCAATTGATCTGCCCAGGAAGGTGATGACATCACGAAAACCTATATAGCATTTGGAAGTATCCTGGTATTCGTAATTCCTGGTCCCTACCTGGCACAGGTAAGCAATGTCTTTCCAGGAACCACCCCTGATCACTTTACGCTTCATGGTAATGGGGTCTCCAGCTTCCACATCATAACGGATATCCGGATTAAGATCGTGCTGAAAATGATAGCTGTTTTCATAGTATGCGCTGGAAGTCCATTCAGCTACATTACCAGCCATATTGTACAATCCGTAATCATTCGGGAAATATGCATCTGCCTTCACGGTATACATCCCTCCATCGTCAGGATAATTACCCCTGCCTGGTTTGAAATTGGCCAGTATGCAACCCTTTTTGTTTCTCATGTAGGGACCGCCCCAGGGATAGGGTGCCAGCTCTCTTCCGCCGCGCGCTGCATATTCCCATTCCACTTCGGTAGGCAACCTGAATTCATCGTTAGTAGCTTCTCCGTTTGCGGTCAGGAAATCATTCCACAACCTGGTACGCCACTTGCTGAAAGCCATTGCCTGATTCCAGGTTACTCCAATAACAGGATAATTATCGAAAGCAGGATGCCAGAAATAATTCCTGGTCATTGGTTCATTATAGGAATAAGCAAAATCATGTACCCAGCTTAAGGTATCCGGAAAAACATTAACAATCTCTTCTTTGATAACAGTAGTCCGGTCAAAATCCGGATTTAATCTGTTCGCATTCCGGGAGGCTTCTTTATAATCTACCCAGTAATAAACATAATTAAGTATTCGTGGATCAATCTCCCGCTTTCCCAATATCCTCTGTTCTTCCGGAAAATACATTTCTTCCAGTGATTCCTGCAACTCCGGGTCGCTGTAATCAATCTGTGCATCCCAATTCACCCTCTCGTCGCCATTCTCCGTTTCAAGCATATAGTCTTCACCAAGGATGGTATGGGCAATAGAATCTCTTACCCATTCTACAAACTGACGGTATTCATTATTGGTTATTTCTGTTTCGTCCATGAAAAAACCCTGTACAGAAACCGCTTTTGTACGTTGTGTCATGGAGTTATTGATATCCTGATCGTTCTGACCAATATGAAGGGTACCTGACCTGATGTAAACCATTCCGTAAGGAATCGTCACATTCCATCCGGGGCGATCGAGCGAACCCAGCAACTGACCATTGTATCCACTCTGACAACCAGCCAGCAATGTAACAATGCCCAGTAAGAGGTAACTATGCTTTTTCAACATACTCGGAACTTTTTTGAAGAGTGGTTGAGTTTAGGAAAGTTTGTAAAAGTAGGAAAATTAAACAATTACGCAAAGAATTAACGACGGACGGTGTAATTTGACAATTCAACGCTATATAAAGGTATTTCAACAGATTTATTGTTTAGCTCCTTTGTTTTTTTAGAAGCGGGGCGTATAGACTACTTTTCCCGGCTTTACCGGTTTCATCAGGTTTATTCTGTAACTGAGTACTACTTCATGCGAACCATTGTTTACACTGCTTAATGCAGACATATTGTAGTCATAGGAATATCCCAATCGCAGGTTTTCGGAAATACTGATCCCTAAAATGCCGATCAAGGCATCCATGGTTTGGTCATCAAAGCCCCGATAACCCATGCCAAACCATAAAAAATCCTTGTATATAGCAAGCAGGTCGGCTTCACCCTGCAACCTGCTACCGCCTGCTTTAACCATCAAAGATGGCCTTAATGCAATTGATTTACTCAGTTTAGCCAGGTAACCCAATTGCAGGTAGTATTGCCTTTCATAATCAAACTGCAGGCTGCTGCCTTCTGAATCAAGTTTAACAGGTTGAGGAATGACATGATTCGCGGAGAGGCCGGCAGAAAAGTTTTTGCCGGCAAAGAAGATGCCTGCTGAAAAATCCGGGGCCAGGCCACTTACCGGCACTATTGGCAATAGAAAATCATTGTGATTAATCCCATTTTGATACACCCCATCCGGTGCCCTTAACCTCGAGCCATCAACATTCACCTGTACCGCTCCGCCGCTAATACCGAGTGAAAAATTTCCCGCCCTGGTTTTAAGAATATAGGAATAGCTTAGAGCAACAACCGTGTTTCTCAACACACCGGCTTGTTCATTCATAAGGTTAATGCCCAAACCGCCATGCAAGACCGGTACAGGTGAATGAAGTGCGATATTTTGGTTAACGGGATGACCGTCCATGCCTACCCATTGCGATCTGAACTGAGCGGTGGCACTTAGCGCATCATCCAGTCCGGTATAAGCGGGATTAACTGCTGCCTGATTCATGAAATACTGACTGAACTGCGGATCCTGCTGCGCCGCAACATTTAAACTAATCAGCAGCAGCATGAACATGATCCTGGCTGCGAAAGGAACTGGCTTCATCATACAAACTCGTTCCTGTAAATTAATAACAATTTAGCGTAACCATCAAATAACTGCGATGCATTGGATTTTTACCAGGAATTATTCACCGGAAAAAATAAAGGCTTGAGAAGCCGGGGTGTTGCAAATGCTTTACGATCGTCCAGATCTAAACTGATTTGCGCATAGCATGCAGCGCTTAATATCGATAAATGGAAAACAGTTTCTGCATAGCAAACAATCAACCCTGCCTATTCAGGTAATTGTCGATTGCCATCGTCATGGAAGGCGATTGCGGAGCAGGAGCCTGGATATCGAGATTTAAGCCGGCATCAATTACAGCCTGTGCTGTAAAAGGGCCAAATGCACCAATACGGATTGCCTTTTGCTGGAAACCCGGAAAATTCTGTTTCAGGGCATTCACTCCCGTGGGTGTGAAAAACACTACCAGGTCATACTTTCTAATTTCTGCTTCAGTAAGGTCAACGGCCACCGTTTTGAAAATGACTGCCTCTGCAAATTCATACTTTTTCTTACGCAAATAGTCAGAGGTATCTGATTTGTGTGTATCAGAACAGGGAATCAGAAACTTTTCACCATCCCGATGCTTTTCGATGATTTCAGTCAAACCCTGAAAGGTACCATCACCAAAAAAGACCTTACGTTTTCTAAAGAGGATATACTTCTGCAGGTAGAGCGCAATAGCTTCCGTCATGCAATAGTATTTGGCATCCGGAGACATCCTGACACGCAAATCATCGCATAGCTTAAAAAACTGATCTACGGCACTGCGGCTGGTAAAAATCAATGCCGAAAAATCTGCCGGGTTAATTTTTTGCTTCCGGAATTCCTTTGCGGATACGCCCTCCAGATGTATGAACGGCTTGAAATCAACAATAATGTTGTGCTTTTTTGCCAATTCAAAATAGGGATTCTTATCATTCTCCGGTTTAGGCTGAGTGATCAGAATTGACTTTATACTGGATTTTGCAGTATTCCCGTTCATTGGTTTGGAAGAGGTTACGCTGGGATCTGCTGAAACTTTGACTTGCCGGGTAGTTTTCTCAACCATCAATTTCATTTAATTCCTGGGGTTCTAGAAAGAAAACCTGAGAGTTCCCAGGTTTTGTAACAATCGAATGATGATTAGTACAGGTGCAATTTCAAGGGCGCAAATATACAATAAAAAGTGGAACAAGTGGCGGCCAAAATAATTGATGCCAATGTTAAACCCTTTCAGATAACGGATGAAAACAAAGGCGGCCACTACAAAAATTGCAAGATACAATGCATACCGGCTCAGGGGCCAAGTTGAAAAGCTGATGAGCAAAACTATCGGAAACATGATCACGCCCAGTAACCTGTTGATCTGTATCTCATAAAAGTTGTACAGCGTAATTTCCTTTCCGAACGGAAGCAACATTGCCGCAGCTTTTAATATCGCGTACCTTGCCAGTAAGAAAAGCGTTACCGTTGCCAGTGTAATAAGCATCATGATCCAGGGTGGTTCAGTCTGCAGTAAATGGTAGTTACTTAATAATAAAAAGACAAACAATGAAATAACCAATACCGCAAAGAAGTTCAGCAACACCGTTCCAAATGAAACGCCTGTACCCAGTTCGCGGAACATTTGCTGACTGGGCCCCCAGTTCCGGAAAACGCTGAACAGCTCCTCAAACTCCTTTGCATATCCAAATCGAATGAACGACAGCAACAGCAGCAGCAACAGTGCCAGGTAAAACTTCCAATCTTCGCGTTGAACTTTACGAATAACTTCCGGCTGTGGCATTGGCAGCGTACCTAAGCTGGTCTGGATAATACGGGACGGAAACTGATCCTTCCAGAGCATATACCGCAGCTCCAGTTCTTTAATGGTTTTTGCAGTTTGATCCGGGATTGTACTGACAGGAACCAGCTGATAGGCCGAATCATAGGATGAAGGTAGCTGAAGGAGGTTGGTTGAATCCGACGGCTTCCTGTTTGTATCGTTTTCTGCATCCTGTGCCATTGCAACACTAAAGACCGACAACCATAAAAGTGACGCCATCAAAGCGAACCCTTCCGCAAAGCCTTTCATCATTTGTTGAAACTAGAAATAGTTGACATATCCAAAGTGAATTTTCGCTGCCCTGAACTCTATGGGATTATTTTGCTGACGGCCAAGCGCATAGCTGAGCCCAAAGATACCTCCTTTGGTTTCGAAATTAAAACCAACTCCAAAACCAAAAGGCATGTCGCTGGTTGCCGGTGACAATGTCTGATCGGTGACAAATGCGCCGTCAAAAAAAAGATAGAGGTACGAATTACGGCTCAACAGGTAATGATATTCAGCAGACAAAACATGGTACTGTGTGGTTAAAATAGTCTGTTCGTCGAATCCTCTCAGCAACCGGAATCCTCCAATTTTCAATCGTTCATTTGCATAAATTTTTTCGCTGTTTATCAGACCGCCATGATAGGATGTTTTGAATGTACTCCGGGCAGCCAGCGGCCAGTATTTATTCAAGCTGGCCTCAAACCTGAATTGTGTTTTGTTGTCATTCACCGTGTCATACAGGGAAGAGAAGCTAAACTCCGGTGCGAACGGATCTGATAATGAAGTAATCTTTGCATTTTCCTTTACCACCCTGTTACCACCTTCGCCGCTAAATCTGATTGCAAGTCCCCGGTGCGGGTTAAGCCGGTAATCCAGTTTTTCAAATTGAAAAGCCAGGCCATAAGCGCTGGTCCTGTAATCGAGGTTCTCCGGAAGCACTTTATTTTCTACAATAAAGGCTGTATCAATGGAGAGTGTTGAATTGGACGTATTTCTATAAAAAAACTTAAAATAATTCTCGCCTGTAAACAGATATTTAAACCCGATCTGCTCCATGACTTTGAGGTAAACCGTATCTTCTTTGTACAAGTCAAACTCAAGGTCAATACCGAAAGGGAAATTGAACAGGTAAGGATATGCTCCTCTCAGGTTTACCATCGTAGACTTTCCGGGCAACTGACTGAAACTGAAGTTAAGGCTCTCGCCCCGCCCAAAGGGATTGCTGAGATTCAGCTTTCCTTCCCCGGTAAGCACCAATTTGCCCGTAGTACTGCTATTGGGTAAAACGCCAAGTATAAAATCAAAGTTGCTGGCATTTTTTTTCTTCAGATTCAGGAAGATCGTGGCTGTCTGATCACGGAATTGAACTTCAGATGATCTTGCTTCACTCAGGAATGGCAGCTCACTCAATCTGGAACTGATGGCACTGACTGCATCTTCCTGATACAAATCAGGCAAACGGAAACCCAGGTAATTTGAAAGATACTTATTGGATATCCTGGCATCACCCTGCACTACAATACTGTCAATTGTTATCAGATCATTTTTTGTAATATATATTCCCGCAGACAATTGCTTCTGCCCGTTTATCGAAAAGCTGTTTAGCCTGACTGCCGCAAAAGGATAGCCGTTATTCTCGCAATAGTTCAACAACTCATCAAATAACTGCGTTACCTCCTCCGGACGAAACGGCTTTCCTGAAAAGAGTTTTTCCCGAAATCCGATTTTTTGTAGTATTACTTTGTCTGACGCCTGATAGTGCAGATTTGCCCATTCCCATTGCTGGCCGATGAATAACCCGGCAGTTAGCAGATTTGCATCTATATGAACATCGGTGAAAGATGCTTCCAGATATCCCTTTTGATACAATTTCCGCAGCAGATTTTTCATTTCGAGGTTACGGCTGATGGAATCATTGAATACACTGCGGTATGAAAAGTCCTTTTGCAGGAAGCCGGTATCCCGGTCAGCCGGTACGATCTTCAGCAACATTTTTTCCTGAGCAAAGAGATTGCCACAGCAAAGCGAAAGCAATAGGATAATGAGGTATGGCATATCAACTGTTACTGGAATCCGGAACAAAATTATCAATGATCTGTCAATTAGCCGGTGCAAGGGTAGCCAATTTGCTTACAGGGTGCGTTTATTGTGTGACTCCGCAGCAATTGCGTTCATTTGCAGCAGCAACCTGGTAATGCACTCAGGTAACGTAACGCTATGGCCGGAATATACATTCATATCCCATTTTGCAGGCAAGCCTGTCACTATTGTGATTTTCATTTTTCCGTAAATCTGAAAACGAAATCTGCACTGGTGGCTGCGCTGATCAGCGAAATGGAGATACAGAAGCATTACCTCGGGCAGGAAATCATTGAAACGATATACATTGGTGGCGGCACTCCCTCCTTGCTTGATGAAAGAGAGTTACAGCTCATCTTTGACCAGCTTCATAAACAATTCAATATTCCGGAAACTGCCGAAATCACCCTGGAAGCCAATCCTGATGATCTGACACCTGCCAAACTTGAGGTTTTGCAAAAACAATCCATAAACCGGTTGAGTATTGGCATTCAGTCTTTCATTGACAGCGACCTTTTGTGGATGAACAGGGCGCACAATTCCTTGCAAGCGGTTCAGGCAGTAACCAATGCGCAGGATGCGGGCTTCAACAATATCTCCATTGATCTGATTTATGGCCTGCCTGCATTAAGCACTGCTTCATGGGTTCAGAACATTGAAAAGGCTTTGTCATTGCATGTTCAGCATATCTCCTGCTATTGCCTGACGGTTGAACCGCGCACTGCATTAGCCCATTTCATTGCTGCAAAAAAAACGAAGCCGGCCGATGAGGAAACCGCAGCCCTTCAATATGAGCTGTTGCTTCAGCGGATGGAAGAGTCAACCTGGCTGCAGTATGAAATCTCCAATTTTGCCTGCAACGAACAACATATATCCCGGCACAATGCCGCGTATTGGCAGGGCCGAAAATACCTGGGCATCGGGCCTGCTGCACATTCGTTTGACGGATCAACACGGCAATGGAATATCTCAAATAATCAACAGTATATACGCGCAATAGAAAACGGTATAGTGCCCTTTGAAAAAGAATTCCTGAATGAAACACAACAGATCAATGAAAAGATCATGACACAGCTACGTACCGGCTGGGGACTTCCTGTTAATCAATTTGAGCAATCTGTGGCGGAAGAAATAATCGCGCGAAGTAACCCATTTATTAAGAGCGAATACATAACCCTTGAAGGGGATAAGCTGATATTGACAAAACGCGGTAAACTTATAGCTGACAGGATCATCCTGGAACTGATGCTGGAAGAAGCGGAATGAAAAGTACAGTAGCCAACCGGTGAACTACCTTTCAACCGGAACAAGATTGTTGAAACCTTTGGCAATAATCCTGGTTTGCGGCAGCGATCCTTTCAACTTGTAATAAAGCGCAGAATTCAGTTTGTTGAAACTGATGTCCAATACTTCAAGTTGTTTCATTTGCTGAAGTTGATCGGCAGCCGCAATCATATCGAGCGGTTCATTTAAACTCAGATCCAGGTGCTTCAAAGAAGTTAGTTTTTCAAATCCCGCAGGAAGTTTTTCAAGTTCATTTGCCTTTAAGTCAAGTCTTTGCAGTTTAGCCAGCAAAACCAGGCTATCCGGCAAGGAAGTAATTAAATTATTCCGCAGATCGATTTCACGTAACAACCTGCATTGGTGAATAGAGGACGGTAATGCCCTGACCACCTGGTCGCGCAAATTCAGGATTTCCAGTTGCTCCAGATTTCCGATCGAAGAAGGTACCATGCTGATCTTATCTACAGGAAATGCGAAAAAATCAGCTTCAAGATGCAATTCTTTTAATGCCGTCAGTTCACCGATCCAGGACGGAATTTTATGGATATGATTATGGCTCAGGCGCAGAACTTCCAGCTGTTTCAATCCGCGCAGCACCTCTGAAATTTCAAACAAAGTACACCAGCTCGCATCCAGCACTTTCAGTTGACTAAACTTAGCGAGAGCCGGAGGCAGCGCAAGAATGGAATCTCCACTGAGGTTTAATATTTCAAGATCTACCAGTTTATCGAATCCGGGAGGAAAATTTCGGATTTTGTTTCTCCTGATGCCATTGTTATCCATACCCAAATTAAGGTGCTTCAACTGTACCAGTTTCTCAATGGAATTAGGCAGGCCGGTCAATTGATTACCACTGAGATCAAGCGCTTCGAGTGTGACAAGCTTTCCCAGCGACTCGGGCAAGGTTCGTAAATCGTTGTTGGCAATCGACAAATATTTCAATGAAGTAAACACCCCAAATTTTGAAAGTTCTTCCGGAAAATCGAGGGACGGGTTGTTGCTTAAGTCAAGTGACTGCAGCATTCGAAAATTGCTCAACTCGCCAGTTAAGTACTTGAGCCTGTTATCGGAAAGCGTAAGTTTTTCCAGTTGAGAAAGTTTGCATAGATCAGCAGGAAACTCAGTCAGTAAGTTATTGGAAAGGTCGAGCGATTTCAACAAAGGCAAAGCCAGCAGGCTATCAGTAAGCATGGAAAAATCAAGACTTCTGTTAAACGAGAGATTCAGATACTGCAGGCTGCTGCAATTTCGAATAGAAGCTGGAAGGGTTACCAGCAGGTTTGATTTCAGATTAAGTGATTCCAACTCACGCAGTTCGCCAATACCGCCAGGCAATGACTGTAGATTACATATACTTATTTCCAGGTAACGCAGGCTCTGCAGCCGCGACAATTGCGCCATTACCTGCTCCCAATCGACATTCAAACAGTAACGGAAAGTGATACCCTTCAGCAAGGTTAGGCGGGTGAATTCTGCAGGTAACTGCCGGAGGCTGTCGTGCTCTAAAAACAGGTAATGACACTTTTCCGGATGCTTGATGGCCAGATCAATACGGTAAAAGGTGCTATCGCTGTAATAGGGGACTTCCCGGATTTGTGCATGTGAACACCATGCATTTGCAAGTATAAATAGCAGGGCATGCAGGCAACGATGCCTTTTTTTGAAAGGGGTATGCATCCTGTTGTTCTTGTTGACTATTCCATTCGTTCGGGCCGCATTTGCGGAAAAAAGATCACATCCTGTATGGAGGCTGAATTTGTCATGATCATCGCCAGGCGGTCAATACCTACCCCCAATCCCGCTGTTGGCGGCATGCCGTATTCAATAGCGCGCAGGAAGTCTTCATCCAGCATCATCGCTTCTTCATCTCCGCGTTTCCCCAGTTCCATTTGCTCTTCAAACCTGCGTCGCTGATCCAGCGGATCATTCAATTCGCTAAAGGCATTGCACATTTCTTTGCCGTTGCAGATCGCTTCAAACCTTTCAACCAACCCGGGACTGGAACGGTGTTTCTTTGCCAATGGCGACATTTCCACAGGATAATCGGTAATGAATGTGGGTTGAATAAGCAATGGTTCGCAGTGTTCGCCGAAAATCTGGTCAATGATTTTCCCCATTCCCATAGAAGCATCAAGGGGCACTTTTAACTGCATGGCAGTCTCGCGCAATTGTTTTTCGTCCATGTCGCTGATGTCCACTTTTGCGAAATGCTCAATGGCTTCAAACATGGTAAACCGCTTCCAGGGTCTTTTAAAGTCAATTTCATGATTGCCAACCCTGACTTTGGTAGTACCATGCATGTCAATACTGATTCTTTCCACCATTTCTTCAACCAGGTTCATCATCCAGTAATAATCCTTATAGGCTACATACAACTCCATCATAGTAAATTCAGGATTGTGCGTACGGTCCATTCCCTCGTTCCGAAAATCTTTGGCAAATTCAAATACCCCTTCAAAACCACCCACGATCAGTCTTTTCAAATACAATTCATCTGCAATCCGGAGGTATAGCTTCATATCAAGGGTATTGTGGTGGGTGGTAAATGGCCTAGCTGCAGCACCACCGTAAATGGGTTGCAGTACAGGTGTTTCCACTTCCAAATATCCCTTTTCCAGTAAAAAGCTGCGCATGGATTGCAGCATTTTCGAGCGAAGCACAAATACTTCCTTTGATCCCGGATTCACATTCAGGTCAACGTAACGCTGGCGATACCGCAATTCAGGATCGGTTACTTCATCAAACACTTGGCCTTCCTTTTCCTTTACAACAGGCAACGGCTTAAGCGCTTTGCTGAGTAATTTCAGTGATTTCACATGTATGGAAGTCTCTCCTGTTTTTGTAACAAACACGTATCCCGTAATGCCAATGAAATCTCCCAGGTCCAGTAATTTTTTAAATACAATGTTGTAGTGTGACTTATCATCGCCCGGACATAATTCATCACGGTTGATGTATAACTGAATCCTTCCCGTACCATCCTGCAAAACGGCAAAAGATGCATTGCCCATGATCCGTTTACTGATCAACCTGCCAGCAATGGAAATTTCTTTCCACTCCGGGGCATCCGTTGAACTCAAATACTTGCCCAATATTGCCGATGAAGTATTGTTGACCGGAAACTCTTCGGCGGGATACGGGTCAATACCCATTGAAATCAATTCTTCCAAAGCCTGCCTGCGCTGAATTTCATGTTCACTTAAATGCGTCATATCCTTTTTAATTGTCGGCAAAAATAGTTTTTAGCAATGACTACTTTGCATGGTATAAGGATAATTTGAACATGCGCCTCCGCCGCGCCATGGTAATTTTTTAAGTTTTGAAAATTATCTTGCACCAATTCCACCAATGCACCAAAACTTGAACCCCGGAGCCACTAATATCCGCATTCAGAAATGGGTCGTCTTTATCGGCCTATTGTTACTGATTTGCAAATTCGGTGCTTACCTGCTTACCAATTCAAATGCAATCCTGACAGATGCCCTTGAAAGTATTGTGAACGTGGTCGCAGGCGGTATAGGACTGTACAGCCTGCAGTTATCGGCCAAGCCCAGGGATGCTGATCATCCCTATGGCCATGGAAAAATTGAATTCATCTCAGCAAGTATTGAAGGCACTATGGTATTGCTTGCAGGTTTGATCATTATTGGAAGAGCCGTCTACAGTTTTTTCTATCCTCCTGCAATCCTTGATCTTGATACCGGTATTCTCATAATAATGATAACAGCCGTTGTCAACTTTAGCTTAGGCTGGATTTGTGTGCGTCAGGGCAGCAAATCTAGTTCGCTTGCGCTAACTGCAAGTGGTGAACATCTGAAATCCGATGCTTACTCTTCGATTGGAATTATTGCCGGGCTCATCCTGATACTCATAACCGGGTACAAAGTGTTCGACAATGTGATTGCCATCGCCATGGGTACATTTATTTGTATAACAGGCTACCAGGTTTTGCGAAGAGCTATTGCCGGTATTATGGACGAAGCTGATTACGATTTACTCAGAAAAATAATCTCGCAACTGGAACAGAAGCGGAAAGATACCTGGGTAGACCTCCACAATATCCGGGTTATTAAATATGGTATGGTGGTTCATATTGACTGTCATCTTACGGTTCCCTGGTATTTTAGTGTGCGTGAAGCGCATGAAGTCGTGAACAGTGTAGATGAGAGTATACGGAAAGACCTTGAGAACCCGGTTGAATTATTTATACATACAGACGCCTGTATTCCCCCTCAGCAATGCAGTATATGCTCCATGCAGCAATGCAAGGCGCGTCAGGCACCGTTACAGAAAAGAGTGGAATGGAACCTGAAAACCTCTTTACAGAACAAACGGCATGGTATCAGTTGATGATGGTTTCCGTTCCGTCATCACCTTTCTGATTTCAGAGAGGAGGTCATCAATCTTAAATGGCTTGCTGATGTAGCCATCCATACCTGCCTGCAAGTATTTTTCACGATCTCCTGCCATGGCATAAGCGGTGACCGCAATTATTTTTGGTGCCGCTGTTTTGAACCTTTCGCGAACCAGTTTTGTCGTTTCTTCCCCTCCCATTTCAGGCATTTGAATATCCATCAAAACCAGGTCGACCATTTTTTCATTGAGGCTGGTAATCACATCCCTGCCATCGGCCACCGCATGAGGCTGGTATCCCTGCATCTGCAGAATACTCAGCAGTAGTTTCTGATTGATTACATTGTCTTCTGCAATCAGGATGCTGAGTGGAATTTCTTCGGATAATCCTGTCGTTTGTTTTTTGAAAGTTGCTTTCTTCATCGAGTTCTTAACTATCAGAATAAGATTGCCGCTTAAAATTAGATCAATAATGCTTATGCAGCAAAAGTTTACGCTTTGTTTGAAGGCCTCATCAAATTCGCATGCTTCCTTAACAATAGATCTGCTTTGCTTTTTCCGTCTCGCACAAAAAAAGGAACAACGGTGTTGTTCCTTCAGAAAATTCTGCGCGCAGTCTGATCAGGTCAACTTAAAAGCCTTTTTTATTTTGCCAACGTAATCCAGTTTTTCCCACGTAAAGAATTCCACTTCGCGTTTTCTTGGATTGGCATTTTTGCCAAAATCAACTTTCTGTGCGAAAGGTTCTTTTCCCATATGGCCATAAGCCGCCGTTTTACTATAGATAGGATTGCGGAGTTTTAATCTTTCAACAATAGCATAAGGCCGCATGTCAAAAATGGTACGGACAATAGCAGCAATGTTCCCGTCAGTCATGGTATTTCCGTGGGTATCTTTAACATGGGTAGTGCCATACGTAGTAACATATAAACCTACCGGTTCTGCAACACCAATAGCGTAAGCCACCTGCACCAGCACCTGGCTGGCCACACCGGCAGCAACTAAATTTTTAGCTATGTGCCTAACTGCATAAGCTGCAGACCGGTCTACCTTTGACGGGTCCTTTCCTGAAAAAGCACCGCCGCCGTGTGCCCCTTTACCGCCGTAGGTATCTACGATTATTTTTCTTCCTGTTAACCCGGTATCGCCATGCGGGCCACCGATCACAAATTTACCGGTTGGATTGATGTAATACTTAATATCGTTTCCGAAAAGCCTGGTGATACGTGCCGGAAAACTTTTTTTTACTCTTGGAATGAGGTGCTTCTGAATATCGTCAGCAATCGTTTGCTGCATCACTGCATCTGTTGCAAAATCATCATGCTGCGCTGAAATTACAATAGCATCAATGCGCAGGGGTTTGTGGTCGTCGGTATATTCTATTGTAACCTGCGACTTGGCATCAGGCCGAAGGTACTTCATCACTTTTCCTTCCCGCCGTATGGCCGATAACTCCTCGAGCAACTTATGGGCAAGGTCCAGTGCCAGCGGCATATAGTTGTCTGTTTCATTGGTGGCATAACCAAACATCATACCCTGATCACCTGCACCCTGGTCTTCCTTTTTCTTCCTGCTGACACCCCGGTTAATATCGGGTGATTGCTCATGGATCGCAGTTATAATTCCGCAGGAATCTGCATCAAACATATATTCTGACTTTGTATAGCCAATACTACGGATCACGTTGCGGGCAACGCGTTGTATGTCAACGTATACATCAGACTTTACTTCTCCACCAACTACCACCAGTCCCGTAGTTACGAATGTTTCACAGGCCACTTTTGCGCTGGAATCCAGTTTCAAAAACTCATCGAGTATGGCATCTGAGATCTGGTCGGCTACTTTATCAGGATGGCCTTCTGACACGGATTCTGAAGTGAACAAGTATGACATTTATGGGTCGTGATTTTTTTAAAAGAAAGGGGCGAAGATAGGGCAGCAAACGGAATTATCCGATTAATATTTATTGCATAATATAAGTAACCGGAACCGTTAAATCCGAACAATCTGCAAGATCTGCGGATAAAAAGATAACTTAGCTCAATAATTGATAGCACGCGGATACAATTGATACAGGAGACTTCATGTTGAGGCTGGTCTATTGCAATAAAATCCGTTGCAAAGAGAAATGCCCTTCCCTGGTTATTACTTTAAAAAGATAATTTCCTTTCGGCAGTTCATTCAACATCAAAGTTCCTTGCCTGGCGTGGACATTCCACTCCTTAACTACCTGCCCTTTCAGGTTTATCAACTGCTGAACCTGTGGCATTTCATTACTTACAAGCGCGTAATTAAAATAACCGGTGGCAGGGTTGGGGTAAAGTTGCAGGGCATCTGCGCTATTTCCGGGATCCACCCCGCTCCAGAAAGTTTTTTTCACAGAAATATTATCAATAATCCATCCATCATAACTATCAAATATACTGTCTGAATTAAAAACAAATTTGACATACATGGTGTCCGGTGTAAAATTCCTTGGTCCTTCAACGGGATTAAACCATGTCCATACATATTCAGCATAAACCCAATCTGATGAAATTCCGGTTACCCTGTTTGCGGCTACGGATGAAACAGGCGCTTCCATCAGATATGCCGCCCAGTGAAAATCAGTATAGCTATAACCGCCGGATCCCGTTATTCCGAACGTGTCGGTCATAGGAATCCATGATAGCCCCTGATCCAATGAGTAGAATATTTCTCCAAAATCCTCCAACGGGTCCGTCTGATATTTATGCCAGAAAGAAAGGCTGGTCAAGTTCCAATCTGTTGCAGGTTCAACATTATTATTAAACTTTAATATGAAGGCTGAATTACTGCTTGCAGGGTAGCTATTGATGGTATCTGTTTGAATGGCATTCGGAGCGGACCATGCATTTCCGAAAAATGGCTTCTGCGGGGTCCCAGTTTTCCAGAGATTTTGCTGCAATGGGTCAAAAGAGAAATCACAATTGATTACAGGGCTTTCAAAATCGCAATTTGCAATGTCCAGCGGATTCTGCGCATTAAGTTGAAGACCAGCAGAAACCAATAAAAAGGAAAGTAAAAATCTTCTCATGGTGAAAAGTAGTTAATACTTATAGAATCCCCCTGACCCTTTGGCATTACTTCTTATTTCAAACGTGTCCTTAGCTGCATCTGAGCGTATCTGAAAACACTACAGGGAAATCAATTGCAGAATTCAAATCAGGCCCTTAGGTTTTTCTCAAAATTAGCTTTTCCATTAAAAAGTCATCGGATAAAAATTACTTTTGCAAAATTCATTTCTTGTGAAAATCCCTGCTGTTTTACTATTAGAAGATGGAACCCTTTACCATGGTTTTGGCTGCGGTGCAAGCGGCACTACCACAGGGGAGATTTGTTTTAACACCGGAATGACGGGCTACCAGGAGATATTTACCGATCCTTCCTATTACGGGCAGTTACTGGTGGCTACGCATGTGCATATTGGTAACTATGGCATCTATGAACCGGAAGCACAATCCGGTTCTATAAAGATTGCCGGATTGGTGTGTAAGAGTTTCAACCCGTTTTATTCAAGAAAAATAGCGGGAAGTTCAATACAAGAATACTTTATCAGGGAAAACAAAGTAGCCATTGAAGGTATTGACACACGGTCGCTGGTACGGCACATCCGCAGCCGTGGTGCGATGAATGCCATTATTTCTTCAGAGATCACTGACACCGAAGTACTGAAGAGGCAACTCATGGAAGTGCCCTCTATGGCCGGTCTTGAATTGTCTTCGTTGGTTAGTACAAAAGAAGCTTATCAGGCCGGCGATCCGGAAGCTGCCTGGAAAGTTGCCGCCTTAGACCTGGGTATAAAAAAGAACATTGTGGATTGCATGGTAGCCCGCGGCATGCAGGTGAAAGTATTTCCGGCAAAAACTACCTACCGGGAAATGAAAGCGTGGAATGCCGACGGATATTTTATATCCAACGGGCCTGGCGACCCGGCTGTAATGGACTATGCGATTGAAACCGTAAAACAAATACTTGAAGATAATCAACCCTTATTCGGCATTTGTCTTGGTCATCAGTTGCTGGCATTGGCTAATGACATCCCTACCTTTAAAATGCACCATGGCCACCGGGGTTTAAACCATCCGGTAAAAAATATTATCAGCGGGCGATGTGAGATAACCTCACAAAATCATGGATTCGGGGTAGATCCTGAAGCAATCAAGCAATCTGCAAAGGTGGAAGTAACCCACATCAATCTGAATGATCGTTCGATTGAAGGTTTAAGACTAAAACACAAAAGAGCTTTTTCTGTACAATATCATCCTGAATCGGCGCCCGGGCCACATGACAGCCGTTATTTGTTTGATGATTTTTTAGTGATGATGCAGGAGGCGAAGGGTTTAGGGGTGGAGGGTTGATGATTGAGTATATGAAAAACTGTCAAATTGTTTAATTGCTGAATTGTTATATTGATTTTTGGTTTGTTTAGCCATTTTTTAGTTGCGCAATAATCTTTTCGGCAGCTACTCTGCCCGTTTCAGCGCCGCCATTCATGAATCCCTGGAAGTCATAGCTGCAATGTTCGCCGGCAAAATACAAATTGCCTATGGTGCGTATAGCTGCATCACACATAGTGGTATACTGCCCGGCTTTGTAAGATAAATAGCTGCATTTAGAAAAAGCATAGCCGGGCCAGTACCATCTTTGAAAGTTGCCGTTAAATTGTGAGGCTACACCGGGAAACACACCATCGAGCGCGGGAACATATTTTTTCTGCAAATCATCCAATGAAATACGACCGCATTCCATTCCGGCAATACCTCCCAAAAATATAGTATAACCGCCTTGGCCCTTGTTATCGTTTTGCATCTGGGTATGATCATAACCATTCATCATCCCATTATCGGAAAAAGCATATCCCGCATACCCCTGCTGCCGCCAGACTCTTTCATTTACACCAAGAAAAATTTTGGAGTTGGTACCATAACCCACATTCTTAATTGTATTCATCTTCCATTCCGGCAAGGGTAGTTTGATATCCACCTCTCGCAAGAGTGTAAAAGGTATCGTTAGCAATACTATATCAGCCAGGGTATCTATCTCCCCTTTTCCTGCAATCTTAAAAGTGAGCCTGTAACGTTGATCTGCCTGTTGGCTTAGCGCGGTCAGGAAATATTCTTCCCTGATCTCATCCTGCAACGCTTGGCCCAGCGCTTCACATATTTTCAGGTTACCACCCTTTACGGCATACCGCTCATCACTATCACCATACAATGCCGCTTCTTTTCCATTGCCCGGATCAAAAATAGAAAGCAGGTTAATGGCAGATTGTTCCGAAGCCTCCATGCCGTATTCTGCAGTATAGCTGGTATTGATGAATTCTTTGAACCATCCGGTAAGCCCAAGTTTTTCGGTATAAGCGGTGATGGAGAGTTGGTCTAATGATACATCGGCAGGGGCATGCTTATCGAAAGCAATGAATGCCGACAGCGAATCAATATCGGCTTGTATTCTTTCCGCAACCGGATGCAGTGCCTCTACAACATCTTTCATTACGTATCGCTTGCCGTCAAAAAAACAGGCAAACTCATCTAATTTCAATTCACTGGCTGCGCGACGGTCAATTAACGGAAGATTGAATTTTGTGGCAAGCTGAAGCATATCTGCATGGGTGCTGTCGATAAACTCGCCACCCATTTCGGTCCATAAGCCATTACCCATCATACCGTCAACCGACATTATTCTTCCGCCAATACGCGGACTGCCTTCATACACCTGTGCAATAATGCCTGCATTTTTCAATACATACGCCGCATGTAATCCGGCGATGCCGCCGCCAACAATGGCAATTACCGGTTGTGTTTTGTTGTTTGCCGGCCTGCAGGCTTCATACAATCCTGCAACGCCTATTACGGCAGCCGCTTTACCAACATCCAGGATAAACTTCCTGCGGCTGACAAGGCGCTGTTGCCGCTCACCATCTAATGATTCGAAATCTGCCGTTCCGTTTTTCCTTGCGTTGGCAGATAGCTGAAATGCTTTACGTAATTGATGAAGGGCATGGTTTTTCATAGAACGGCTGGACATCAGGATGCTATTTATCAACAAACTTACATGACAATATTGCCATTTTTTATTTCACATCATAATGTGCCTCCTGCTAACATTTCTGATGGAGGTGTACACAAAAACGGTTCTTGAAAACTACCGATTCATTTTTCTGAAAACATTTCTTCCTTCAAGACTACCTGTGCATAGCATACCAGTTCAAACAGAACTCAAGGATAAGAGAACAGCAACGGGATCAGGATCGCGTTTCATAAAACGCCAACTAATACAGTTTCATGAAGCCATATGTGCCAAAAGCGAAAAAAAACGTCGCTCTGTTCCGCGTTAACTGACAATTAATAATGCTGCCTGCAATGCCAGGTTCAGCATACACCACTGTACCTTCTGTAGTTTTTATTAAAGTCCATCGCCTTTGGCGCTTCTTCAAAAATTCCAAAAACAGCAGATCCACTGCCACTCATAGCGGCATAAATTGCTCCGGAAGAATAAAGTTGCTTTATAATCAGCGCTATTTCGGGATAAAAATCAGCAACAACTTTTTCAAAATCATTTACAAGAACATCCTTCCAATTATCAGGCCCTTGCGATAACAATTGCTTTAAATGGTGCACCGCATCAACATGGGGCTTCTTTGGTTTCGATTTCGATAACTCCCCAAATGCCCATGCTGTGTTAATTACTATATCCGGATAAACAATTTCAACAGCATAGCCTGAAAGATCAACTGTTGCCCTTTCCATGATGTCTCCCTTACCAGTAACCAGCATGGGCTTGTTTTCTATAAAAAAAGGACAGTCGCTGCCCAGCTGCATAGCATATGATTTCAGTTGAGCGGTGGTAAGCCCCAATTGGAAGCGTTCATTCAGCATAGTGATAGTGAAAGCACCATCAGCTGAACCACCACCTAAGCCGGCACCCATTGGTATATTCTTTAACAACATCATCTTAACAGGAGGTAAGAAAAAATCCTTTTGCAGGAGACGGTATGCCCTTACACATAAGTTATGCTCTTGTGAGCCGTCAACCCGTAATCCGGCCGTTTCAAAACTAAAATTATCAGCAACGATCAGTTCGAGTGCATCGCACCAGTTAACAGGGTAAAAAAGGGATGCTACGTTGTGATAACCATCTTCCCGCTTGTCAAGAATGCTGAGGCCGAGGTTGATCTTACAGTTGGGGAAGGTGAGCATGAGTGGTGACAAAAGTGGGCTTGGAGCGAATTGCCAAATTTTAAAATTTCTAAATTGATTAATGGTTTAATGGATGAAAATAATTTGAATTTTAAACCTTTCAAATCTCAAACTTCAGGCATCAGATTCTTTTATCAAATTGCAATTTCTTAATTAAACTTCTCCCTTTTCATCAAATACGGCAACAATACAGGCCTGAATCCCCGGTTAACATCCGCTTCCACCAAATCTATCTTAAACTGTCCGCACCGAAGTTTCAGTTGCTGGTAAAAATCATGCATCTGCAGCATATAACTTTCCCTTACCTGGTTAGGGGTGAGTTTTAGCTGTTCTCCTGTTTCCAGGTCAATGAAGCGATACGGCCGGTTAACAAAATCAAAAGCCATTTCCTTGGATTTATCAAGCACATGAAAAAGAATGACTTCATGCTTGTTGTGTTTCAGGTGTTGCAGTGCTGAGAAAATAGCCTGGTATTCATTGCTTTCTGTAAGCATATTCTCAAACATATCACTGAAGATTACTACCATTGACCGGCGATGGAGTTTTTCCGCTACTTCGTGCAGGCAGGCTGCTGCAGCGGTCTTTTTTTTGCCCGGATCACGATTCATTACATTCTGCAATTGCCCCAGTAATAATTTGTTGTGTACAGAACTTGATTTGACATTGCTATGCTGTTCCACTTTATCTGAAAAAATAGTCAGTCCAAAAGCATCACGCTGTTTTTTCAACAGGTGCATAACAGATGCAGCAGCAATACAGGAAAAGTCGATTTTCCGTAAACCACTCTGTGATTCTTTAGCTTCAGGAAAATACATGGATGAAGAAGCATCCAAAACCAACTGGCAACGAAGGTTGGTTTCTTCTTCAAACTTCTTGACATAGAGTCTATCCGTTCTTGCAAGCACTTTCCAGTCTATATGCCTGGTAGATTCCCCGGGATTATAGAGCCTGTGTTCGGCAAACTCCACAGAAAAGCCATGAAACGGGCTTTTGTGTAAGCCAATCAGGAATCCTTCAACAACCTGCCTTGCTAATAACTCAAGATTCTGCAGGTTACCAAACTCAGCTACCAATTTAATTTGCTTTTCCAAATGATTTTAGTTTATGCTACCCATTAACGCCAGGAGTTTACACGAATTACGCAGATGAAAAATAGCATCTACTGCCGGTTAGTCCGCGAAAACAGGATTCATTACAATTGTTTTCCGCTGCAATAATCGAAAATAGCCATTCCGCATGCATTCCCAAAGTTAATCAGGCAAAAATAAGTGCGGGTAACCAACTGCATTATCCTGAAATTTTCTTTCCGGCATAAGAAGGCAAATTCAATACTTTGGTGTATGTTTATCGTATTGTGGAATGTGCTGTTGGTTGATGCGGTTGCAGGAATCAGCACTGCCCTGATTCCGCATGACCGGTTGATTAATAGCACTGCCTGTGGTTTTTAGACTAACACTGTATAAATCCATATTTTTGCTTATCGCGGCAACCATTCAGTTTTTGATGCATAAATTTGGCCGATGAAGGAGTTTTGATATTCAATCAGGAAGAAAATGCAAAGACTTTTACTTTTTATAGTTCTGCTTTTATCTGTTGGTATTCACCGGGCAATGGGTCAGTATATTCCGGATGCCAACTTCAGACAGGCTATTATTAACATATGTCCGGATTGCATTGATGTGAACGGATACCTGCTGCCTGAGGCAAAAACTTTGGACTACCTGAATGTTTCTGGAAAGAACATCGCAGATCTTACCGGTGTAGAAGGATTCACAGGTCTTAAGGAACTGTATTGTAATAATAATGACCTGATTACCATCACTGATTTACCCGATTCGCTGGAATTAATTTATTGCAGCGATAACCAATTGACCGCACTTCCGGCTTCGCTTCCTGCAAAACTTGAACAGTTAAAATGTGAGAACAACAAACTGAATGCGTTGCCTGAGTTACCCAACTCACTGCTTATTCTGTTTTGTTCCGACAACCTGCTTTCTGCCCTTCCGGCTTTGCCTAATAACCTGGATAACCTTACCTGCAATGATAATTTTCTATTCTATTTACCTCCATTACCTAACCAGTTAACATCAATACATGCTAATCTCAATCAACTTACAAAGTTACCGGAACTGCCTAAAACAATGAAGAAGCTTTTCTGTGAACAAAATGAATTGCAATCTTTGCCGGAATTACCGGAGTCGCTAAAGACTCTGGAAATAAGCGGTAACCCTATTGCCTGTTTGCCGGAATTACCATATGACATTGAAGAGATAGGATATGATTTTACCAATATTAACTGCCTTCCAAATATACCCGGGATATACCAGGTTCTTGCTCCATTGCCATTATGTATCAGCAGTTCGAGCAATTGTGCATTAAATCCGGTTATAAAAGGATCGGCATTTGTTGACTTCGACGGAGATGGCATTCAGGATGGTGAAGATCTTGCTTTTCCTGGTATTGCAGCAAAGGCAAATATTGAAAATTGGTCGGCCTATACCGACCAGAATGGCAACTATGAAATGAGTGCAGGATTCAATTCATCGTACACCATTAGTGTAAGCCCTCCTCCCGGTAACTATACCGTGAGTCCGTCAAACCCTTATGCTGTTTCATTTGGTGATACTTCAGGCCAGGTTGTAGAAAACATCAACTTTGGAATACATCCGGTAACGGAAGTATATGATCTGGGTGTGACGATAACATCCGGCCAGATGATTTCCGGCTTGAAAAGTATATTTTACCTCACCTATACGAATAAGAGTGCTTTTACCATCAATGGTTCTGTTCAATTGCAGCATGATGCACAAATAACCTTTGTCGGATCAGATATTACGCCATTCATTGAAAACGGAACAGTGTTGACCTGGACTATTTCCGGCCTGGCTCCGTTTACTTCACAAACCATCACGGCAAAATTTGATGTGCCCTCCAGTGTCGTAGCCGGAACCATGCTTTATTTTTCTGCACTGGGCGTAATCAGTGGCAATACAGATGTTTATCCTGCAGATAATACCAGCAATGACTCAGCCATGGTTGTAAGCACGGGTATCAGCAATTATAAATCAACTAACAGGAATACAATTATTCCATCTGTTTTGATTGGTGGTAATGAAGAAATAGAATATACCCTCTTCTTCGAGAATATCGGCACTACTACTGCGCAACACCTTGATCTCTATGACACACTGAGCAATAACATTATCGGATCATCTCTTGAATTACTGGCGATGAGTCATGAGGGAGTTCTGTCGGTAAAAAATGTAACCCAAAATCCGAGCCACCCGTTGGTATTGCATTGGGATTTTGATGATATCAAACTGCCCTCTGGTTCCAATGATCCTTTTGGCAGCCGGGGTTTTGTAAAATTTAAAGTGAAGCCACTTTCAACCCTTACACAAGGGAGCAAGATTTTAAATAAGGGCATATTTCAATTCAGCAATGCCACAACGCCGGTGATAACCAACACCGTAACGACTAACATTATGTTTCCCGTGTCTGTTTTTGAGAGCGAAAAGGAAAGCAATCTATTTGAAGCTTCGCCAAATCCATTCACCAATCAGATAAAGGTGAAGTATGTACTTTTTCAACCTGAAAATATTACGCTTTCGCTGATCAATACACTGGGTATGGTGATATGGATGCAGGAGATGAGGCTGTCCGGCCAAGAAACATTAACATTAGATCTTCCCGTTATGCCCTCAGGTACCTATATTCTAAAAGTAAATGGTGAACACACTATGGCAAACATGCGAATGTTAAAATTATAGTTGACTGTATTACCTATTCCGTGCAATCTCCTAAAATGAAAAGCCCTTTTTGCTTTATGAAACAAAAAGGGCCATTCCGTATGCATTTTGCTTTGTTAAGACATATGCGATTTTAGTTTTGCTTCCAACACTGACTTGGAAACCACACCCACTTGCTTATCTACTAACTGGCCATTCTTGAAAAACAATATGGTGGGAATGCTTCGAATGCCATATTGCATGGCAGTTTCCGGGTTATCATCCACATTCACTTTTCCAACTACTGCTTTTCCTGCATATTCATTCGAAAGTTCTTCTACCACAGGGCCAATCATTCGGCAGGGGCCACACCATTCAGCCCAAAAGTCAACCAGTGCAACATTGTTTTTTTCCAATACCGTTTCTTTGAAATTGGAATCAGTTAATTGTACAGCCATTTTAATTTTTTTAAGTTTTGAAATCAATCAGACCTTGCAACAAAGAAGTTCTTCAAAAGTTCCCTTGTGAAAGGCGGCAAAGTTATACTTTATGCATCGATTAGCAATCTTTAGCCTGAATGCTGTTGATAACCTGTTAATTAGCGTGTTCAAATCGTCACGATTCTTCGCTCCTGTCAAGTTTTTGCGCCAGGCGGTAATGCAATGTTTTCTTCCCGGGCGATTCTTCCATTAGCCTCCAACTGATGAGATCAATCATCACCTTATTAACATATTGTTCCATATCGCCGTCAAAGTGATGGCCAATCTCCTTATTCAACTCCAATAACAACGAAACCGGTGTTACCTCCTCCTTTTTCCACAGTATGGTGATAATGGTTTGCCTTACCAGGTCGCGTTTCAGCAAGTCAGGCTGAAACAAAACGGCCGTAACTGGCGCTTCCACTGATTGCTTTGCAGTTCTTGCTTTTTTCTTTGGAGCTGGCTTTACTTTTTTTTGGGGAGTCTTCGCGCCTGCAATCTTCTTTTTCACGACACAAATATTTGACTGTGAACCTACAATAATAATTTTCGCCTTCCAACAGCAAAAGAAATCTTCCGGAGTTTGCCAGCCTGTGAGAGAAGCACACGTTTTTATTGTTTCAACCGGCTAATTGAGTTTGAGTTCCACTTCCGGTAAATCACCGACCAACTGCATAAACTCTTCACTCAGATTAACGGCGGCTTTTTGAGCATTGAAGTTGAGCGAAAAATTATCAGACAAATCATTTACCTGTATTGCTACCGGAAAATTGCCCTTATTTTTTGATAAGAGGTCTTCAATTTTCAAAATCAGGTCATCATTCACATCCGTCAGTGATACATTCAAGGTAACACGTTTGGTGAGCCGTTCCCTGATATCCTGGAGCAACTGTATAGAAACCACTTTTAGCTCATACCGGTCTTCTGAGTTATACCGCAACTGGTACTTTCCCTTTACAAAAAGCATAGTGCCCTCTGCCAGTAGATGCTTCATCTTAAGATAATCTTCTCCGAATAATACCAGTTCGGTAGTGCCGGTAAAGTCTTCAATGCTGAAAGTGCCAAATGGTTTTCCATTCTTACTGACCCTGTGTTCTACAGCCGTTACAATACCGGCGATGGCTGCATCCTGATTTTTATATTGCTCAAGTTCCGCAATCGAACTCGTGCAAAAATTAGTCATCTCCAGTTTATAGTCTTCCAGCGGATGACCGGATAAATAAACTCCGGTCACTTCTTTTTCCCGTTTAAGTTTTACCAAACCCGGCCATTGCTCTACTTGTGGCAGTGCCGGATTCCTCATTTCTTCATGAGCCACTTCGCCAAACAATGTTTGCATTTTAACATTTGCCCTCGCCTGATCAGCCGCTGCATTCTTTATTGATTTTTCAATAGCGGTGACTGTTTCGCCGGCAAGTATAGCGAAGTATTGTGCGCGGTGAGAGCCTTCAAAACAATCGAAAGCGCCGGCTGCGGCAAGACTCTCGGCAGCTTTTTTATTCAACGACCGTGAGCTTACTCTTTTAGTGAGGTCAAACAGGTTTTTAAACGGTCCATTTTTTTCGCGCTCCTTAACAATGGCCGAGACAGCCGCTTCTCCCACTCCCTTAATTGCAGAAAGTGAAAAACGAATTTCTCCCTTTTTGTTGGCAGTAAATTTTATTTCACTTTCATTAATGTCGGGACCGAGTGTAACAATATGGCATCGCTTTGTTTCATTCAGATAGTATTGTGTATCATCTGTTGAGCCCATATAGTTGGATAGTGTAGCCGCCATAAATTCTGGCGGATAATTCGCTTTCAGATAAGCAGTCTGGTAGGCAATGATTGCGTAACCCGCGGAATGAGAACGGTTGAATCCATACTCCGCAAATTTCTCCATAATCGTAAACACTTCTTCGGCTGCTTTTCCTTCAATGCCTTTGCTTTTCGCACCTTCCACAAATATTGCGCGTTGCTTTTGCATCTCCGCCATATTCTTTTTTCCCATAGCACGGCGGAGCAAATCTGCTGCGCCAAGTGTGTACCCGGCCATAATCTGAGCCGCCTGCATAATTTGCTCCTGGTAAACCATGATACCATTGGTAGGTTTCAATACTTCTTCCAGCAATGGATGTGGGTAAATCACTTTCTTGCGTCCGTGTTTCCGGTCAATATAATCTGGAATATAATTCATTGGCCCTGGCCGATACAGGGCATTCATCGCAATGAGGTCTTCAATATGTGTTGGCTTCAACTCACGAAGGTATTTGCGCATGCCCGGCGATTCAAACTGAAAAATGCCGACGGTATCTCCCCGTTGAAAGAGCTCAAATGTTTTGACGTCGTCGAATGGAATTTTGTCCAGGTCAATGTCAATAGCGTGGTTCTTACTGATATCAGCCAGCGCATCTTTCAAAATGGATAAGGTCTTCAGTCCCAGGAAATCCATCTTCAGCAAGCCGGCATCTTCAATCAGTTTCCCTTCATATTGGGTCACGAGCAGGGTAGAATCCTTGGGAGAAATTACCGGAATATGGTCGCGGATATCACTTGGTGCAATAATAACTCCGGCAGCATGAATGCCATGGTGCCTTGTGCATCCCTCCAGCGTTTCGGCGATGCGAATAGTTTTCCTGATGAGCGGATCCGGGCTGTTTCGAAGGGCGGCCAGTTCTTTTACTTCACTATAAGCCCGCTTGAAGCTCATACCCGGCATCTCCGGAATAAGCTTGGCAATTCGGTTTGATTCTGGCAAAGGGAGACCCAATACACGGGCCACATCACGAACACCTGTTTTAGGCCCCATGGTGCCAAAGGTGATGATCTGTGCTACCTGATTCTGCCCGTATTTGTGTACCACATAATCAATGACACGCTGACGGCCGGCATCATCAAAATCAATATCCATATCGGGCATTGATACTCTTTCAGGATTAAGGAACCGCTCAAAAAGCAGGTTGTAATGCATAGGATCTACATTGGTGATGCCAATGCAATAGGCAACCGCAGAACCTGCCGCTGAACCACGTCCGGGTCCAACCCACACGCCCAGCTTCTTAGCTTCATTAATGAAATCCTGAACAATAAGGAAATAACCGGAAAATCCTGTCTTCTCGATAATACCCAATTCATACTGCAACCGCTCACGAACCTGATCCGTGATTACATTATATCGATGTTTTGCACCCTGCCATGTTAAGTGCTCCAGGTATTGCTGATTGGTAACATAGCCGGCAGGCAATGGGAAGAAGGGTAAGAGTATTTTCTTCTTCAGATCAAGAGGTTCAATCTTGGAAACCACCTCCATGGTGTTATCCAGCGCTTCAGGAATATCGATGAAGCGCTCTTCCATTTGCGCTTTGGTCTTAAAGAAAAACTGGTTGTTGGAAAACCGCATTCGTCCAGGATCGTCAAAAGCCTTGTTCGTTTGAAGACAAAGCAGAATATCCTGTGCTTCGGCATCATCCTGGTTTACATAATGTGAGTCGTTTGTAGCAATAACCCTGACATTGTATTTACGGGCAAAACGCATCAACACCTGGTTCACTTTATCCTGTTCAGGAATTCCATGGCGTTGCAACTCAATATAATAGTCCTCTCCAAAAACATCCAGCCATTCTTTTAAAATACTTTCCGCTTCTGCTTCTGATTTATACAGAATGTGCTGTGGAATAATTCCTGCCAGGCAGCAACTGGTTGCTATAACACCCTCGCTGTATTGCTTGATCAGTTCAAAGTCTATACGCGGATTATAGTAGTAGCCATCAATGAAGCCGAGTGAACAAAGCCTCATCAGATTTTTATACCCGGTTTCATTTTTGGCAAGCAAGACCTGGTGAAATGCCTTTTTTCCGCGGGTTCCGTCTTCGTCGTTACCAAAACCCGCTATCAGTTCCTTCTTAAAGCGATCGGGAACCACATAAAACTCGCAGCCTACAATTGGAAGTATATTCTTTTTGTGCGCCTCTTTCACGAACTGAAATACGCCAAACATGTTGCCATGATCGGTAATCGCAATCGCCTTCATATCCTCCTTCACAGCCTTTTCGATCAATGAAGAAATATCGGCAGCTCCATCAAGGAGTGAATATTGAGTATGACAATGTAAATGACAAAAATCCGGCATACTTACGCTCTTAAAAATCCATTTAAAGGTAACTAACGAAACCCGTTAAAAAACTTAGTTCATTATCTGTATGGGCAATTCTTAACAGCCATCGGTGATCATTTTGAATACACTGCATTCCTCCTTACTTGGCATTGTAACCCATCTCCAATAATAGCTTAACTACTTTATCTTTCTGTTCACCTTGAATAATGATTAGGCCATCCTTAACCGTTCCTCCGACACCGCATTTTTTCTTTACTAATTGACCAAGAGCCTCCAGGTCAGCCACGGAACCAATAAAGCGGTCAACCACGGTAACCGTCTTACCTCCACGGTGATTTTTCTCTATTCTAACCCTAAGTTGTTGCTGCCTTCCCGGCAGGGTTTCAGGATACGCTTCTTTTATTTGCTGAGGTTGAAATTCCGGATTTGTTGAATATATGACCCCCGTGAGTTTCTTATTTTTATTGGACATCAGAGCTGGTATCTTTCGTGAAAAATTATGATCCGCTAAGTTGGCGATTCCTCAAAGTTACATGAATCGGTTATGCAGCGCGGTTCATTTTTTCCACATAAATATGCCATTCAACGCTTGTTTGCTTTAGCCTGATAGTATCACAGCCGATTAAAACTGCGATTCGCATTCAACATTTATGCTGCATGGCAGGTAACTTATAAATTCCTACTTTTGCCACTCCTGTAAATAAGCGCAAATTCAAGAAAGATGGCTTCCAAGTTTTACAAACTACTTTATATTCAGATTATTCTTTTATCATTAACCATAACGGCTTTTGGTCAAACTAATGTACAAGTTTCGGAAATAGGACCTTCATCCGCACGCATTAACTGGCCTGTTGCCGACATCGATCAGCAGGGCCTACGTTACAGAAAGGCAGGCGCCTCTGAATGGATTACTTTGAATACGAACAATGCGAATTCCATAAAGCTTTCAAATCTTAAGCCGAAGACTACCTATGAATACCAGGTAAGAACCGGAATCCTAAATGGAATTGAAAGTTGGTCTTCCACTGAAAAACTACTTACCATTGGCAGGCCTAACTTACTGGTCATTCTCGTGGACGATGGCAGATATGATAATTACACTGTA
>CAZGBP010000029.1:0-35831 GCA_964524035.1 uncultured Bifidobacteriaceae bacterium | reverse complement strand
GTTTCATTTTTTAATTTACATCATCCCTGCGTTTGCGCCTGACATACAAGCCACAAAATAGTTTGCAGCATACACTGCCAGCAAAACTAATAAGATGTCCTTTGATTTACTGGCATCTGTTATATTGTAAGAAATGTCGTAGTTATAATGAAATTCTCTCCAATTAAATTTGGAGTCAAGCTGGATTAACTTCTCCTGGTCCTTATTTTCAATTATGTATTTGCCATAAAAAAAAGTATTCAATTTTAATACATACTCCTGTCCGTCCTGATATGAAATTACAATTTGTCCCCGCCAATTCATTACCAGCCTGGCTATTTCAGTCCCATTTTTTGTAACGCAAAGACTTGTTCCGAAGAAGCCTACTGGTGCAATCTTATAATATTCCGCATCAGGCAATTTTACTTCAGCTTTCAGATGGAACAAGTTTTCATAAATGAGTTCTCCTAACTGTTGTCCGTTTTCAGTTAATTGAAATGTTTTCTTGTCTGTTGATTTTGCTTCCATTTAGTTGTTTTTCAGTTATAATCGTTTCTATAAGGCAGTGTCATTCTACCATTGCGTCAACGGTTCAGGCATTGCCGAAAGCAGGGATTTTTAGCGCAAAAGTATAATCGAAAAACGAAACCCGGATTTTGCACAAATGTCTTATCCAGGCCGTTCAGCCCCGTTTTCAGCAATACCCTTTCAGCGGTTCGTTGTTTTATCTTCATCACTTCTGTATTCTAAAATGTCAGCAGGCTGACAGTCCAATGCTTTACAAATGGCTTCTAATGTGCTAAAACGAATTGCCTTCGCCTTTCCTGTCTTTAAGATTGAAAGGTTAGATAATGTCAGATCAACTCTTTCCCGAAGTTCATTCAGAGAGATTTTTCGTTTTGCCATCATCACATCCAAATTTACAATGATTGGCATAGCTTAAACTGTTAAATCGTTTTCATTTTGAATAGCTACGCCTTTTTTGAAAATAATCGCAATGATATAGATTACAGCCCCCATCAAAATGAATGCTTGACTGTCTGCCCAAAATTGATTTACGTTGTCGGGAAGAAAACCGTGATGCATTAAACTTTTTACTAACTGCCTGGCGATGTAACTCAACAGTCCTATCGAAAGGGTATAATAGCCAATTTGTGAAATTTGTTCTGAAACAAAGCTGTTGAACGGTTTTGACAAATCCATTTTGTGCATTAGCCTGATAACAATGTAAAACAAGCAGGCTTTTAAAATGGAAATGATCAGAATAAAGCTATAGACGCCGAAAAATGCCATTTTACTTTCTTTATACATTTGAATCAAGTCCAACTTCTGATAAAGATTAGGAACAAATTCAGGCTTGTAAAGACTGAAAAAGAAATTTACTATTAAGGCTCCCGCTTCAATAGACAAGCCTACAAAAATGAGCCAGGCCACAATATACAAGCCCCAAAATATGAAGTTGTTTGTTTTTGACATAACTGTTTAGATTTTAAAATTATGTCGCAAAGATAATCAATCTTTATTGATAAACAATAAATATTGATTTAATTTCAAAATATTTCTTTCGGACATGCTTATTAAAGCGGATCGCCAGTTACCATGACTGTCAACTGTCAACTTTTCGCAACCTTCAGCTTACTATGATGCGACCTGTTGTTCAGATTTGCGTAGTACAGCATCATTAACTGATATCTTTCAACCCGATAATTTTATCGGCTGAAAATTTAAAAACCGATTTGCCCTGAAGATTCAACTCCGTTCCTTTTTTTAATCCATTGGGAAGATCCGCAGCCAGCACAGCATGAAAGGATATTTCAATTTCAGTCACCTGTTCATCGTGTTTCCAGGAAATAATCGTTTGTTTTCTTTCTGAAAACAGATTCACTGCTTCCAGCGCCTGCGCCTTAAAGGCAGCCAACCCGTTCAGCGACATGTTTACCTCACCACCGGAGCTATTTTCAAACAATAATGCCTCATCTAGATGGAATAGCATACGCTCCACATCGAAATGGTTATACGCCTCAATATAGTCGCTGATTATTTTTTCTCTTGCTAATATATCCAACATGATAACTACACTCCATTAAAAGATAAAACCTGCCAGGCGAAAATAATTGCTGTAGTTCAAACATTGCAAACCGGCTTCAGAAACGGGCCATCAGGTAATTTCTAATTATTGCTTATCCAAGCAATGCCTTTTTCGCTGTTTCCAGCAAAACCGTCACAGCCTGCTTTGTAGACGATTCTCCATAGACCCTGAGCAATGGTTCAGTACCGGAGGCACGAATCATAATCCACTCATCATCGTTGAAGTGATACTTGAAACCATCAATATCTTCTACCCTTTGCACGACATAGTTTCCAAATGATTTGTATTTATTGTCTTTGCAGTTTTGCACAATCTGCTGCTTCAATGACTCATCCAGGTGCAGATCGAGCCGGTCGAAACTAAAGGATCCCACGACATCATACACTTCCTGAATAATCTGTTTCATCGTCTTACCGGTCTTTGCCATAAACTCAAGCAGTATTAATCCATCCCAGATTCCATCCCGCTCCGGGATGTGCCCTTTTACTGCAATACCCCCTGATTCTTCTCCACCCACCAGCACATCTTCCTTCACCATTTTCTCACTGATATATTTAAACCCGATCTGCGTAACTTCAATGGGCAATCCATATTGCCGGCACATCTTTTTAACCTTATCTGAAACAGAAAATGCCACGACCACTTTTCCGGTCATCTTTTTATACTTATGCAGGTAGTGAATGAGCAGAAGAATAATGTGATGGGCATCAACAAAGTTTCCATCCTCGTCGTACATGCCAATTCTGTCGGCATCGCCATCTGTAGCAAGCCCGCATACGTTATGAGGAGAATTTTTGATCAGGGACGCCAGTTCCTGCAGATTCCGATCCAGCGGTTCGGGCGCCTGGCCTTTGAAAGAAGGGTTATAATCACAATGCAGCAAAATAGGGCTCTTTAATACCTGCGGGATCACGTTCTGGCCTGCGCCGTACATGGCATCGTACGCCACAATGATATTGCTGTTGTTGATTCCATCCAGGTCAAAATTTTTGCGGACCAGTTCAACATACAAGGTCTCCAGGTCTACATATTCCAGCAGGCCGCCCGCTTCATAGGTTGATAACGCAACCATCGGCACATCTACCTTGTCGGGAATCATGCTTTCCACTTCTGCAATAACCACCGGTGAACTCGGACCTCCGGATTCACTTTTCAGTTTAAATCCATTATAAGAAGGCGGATTGTGGCTGGCCGTTATCACCACACCCAATCCGGCTCCAAAATGTTTGGTTCCCATTGATACCATTGGTGTTGACACAAATCCTTCTGCAAGAAAGGTTTTCACCCCATTGGCGCACATAACCTTTGCAGTGGTTTCGGCAAAAAGTTGCCCTCCAAACCGGCAATCATAACCGATCATTACCCTTGGATGCGGATAGTTTTTCTTAATCCACATGGCGCTTGCGTAGGCTACCCGTATTACATTCTCAACGGTATATTCCTGCGCGATGATGGCCCGCCATCCATCTGTTCCGAATTTAATTGGAGTCATACTTCAGCTATTGTTAGAATGAAAAAACTACGAAAGCGACAAATATAGAGAAAACCCTTTGCGCGTAAAAAAATCACTGGCGTTGCCGATCGCATGGTTCCATAGGATACCGCTTTTTGAGATGCGAATTGTAGTATCATCCTGCTAACTTTGCAAATTGACAAGCCATACATACAATGGAAATGAATCAGGTTGATACGTTCAGGCATAAAGGCATGCGCAAGAAACTGGTGGAGCATGTGAGGGTAAAGGGTATTTATGATGAGGAAGTCCTGCGTGCGATGGCAACCGTACCCCGGCATTTATTCGCCTTTGAAAGTGCGTTTATTGAAAGGGCCTATGAAGACAGCGCTTTTCCCATTGCTGAAGGGCAGACCATTTCTCAACCCTATACGGTAGCCTATCAGAGCCAGCTGCTGCAGGTAAAAAAAGGCGATAAAGTTCTTGAAGTTGGAACCGGATCCGGTTATCAGGCTTGCATACTTGCTGAGATGAAAGCGCGGGTCTTCACTATTGAAAGAATGAGAAAATTGTATGAGAAGGCAAAAGTCCTTATTCCGGCATTGGGCTACTCACAGGTGAAGTGCTTTTATGGTGATGGTTATGAAGGACTGCCCTCTTTCGCTCCGTTCGATAAGATACTGGTGACCGCGGCGGCACCTGATGTGCCTAACGCATTATTATCACAACTAAAAGTGGGTGGTATGCTCGTAATTCCGGTTGGAAGTGGTGACATGCAGGTAATGAAGCGCTTTACCAGGATTCCAGACCATAAAATGGTAGAGGAGGTTTTTGATACGTTTAAGTTTGTGCCGATGCTACCGGGGAAAAAGGGTTGAGCTGTCGGATGAGAGGTGTGGTTGCTTAACTGTCCAGATGAAAGATTTTCAGGTGCGTAAGCAGGCGCCGGCTATGAAGTAGTCACAAAAGTTTCATTCCTGATTTCTTTTTTTTGTCGTGGGGAAAATGGCGCATCTTTGCCGCATGAAACGTTATTTTTCAAATACAGCCATTGGCAGATTCAGGCTGACCGGAATAGTTGAAGGAATTTCCTTCCTCCTGCTGCTGTTCATTGCAATGCCTTTAAAATATTTTGCTGATCTGCCCGAAGCAGTGAAATACACCGGCTGGGTTCATGGGCTGCTGTTTATTGCTTACCTCCTTGCATTGGTGCAGGTGAAAATTGTTCAGCAATGGTCATTGAAAAAAACAATCATTGCCTTGATCGCTTCGTTGATTCCATTCGGAACATTTATAACAGATGTTGAATGGCGAAAGGAAGAAAAACAGGTCTTATCCCTGGCACCTGTCAAATAATATAATAATCTACTGCAAGGAGATTTATCTGATCTTTAAAATTCAAAGCAGGAAACTTCATCTGCCTAAACGTTTTCAACCGGCAGCTTCCGTCTTTTACCGGTACGCGGTGTATTTTATTTGAACGCATTTAAGCCCGTAACATCCATACCGGTAATTAATAAATGAATATCATGCGTGCCTTCATACGTTACCACCGACTCGAGATTCATCATGTGCCGCATAATGGGGTATTCGCCGGTGATGCCCATGCCGCCATGAATCTGCCGGGCTTCACGGGCAATATTTAAGGCTATTTCAACTGAATTTCTTTTTGCCATGGATATTTGCGCCGGTGTTGCACGTTCTTCGTTCATCAGCACACCGAGCCTCCAGACCAGCAACTGCGCCTTGGTAATTTCTGTAATCATTTCAGCCAGCTTCTTCTGCGTCAGCTGAAAGCCACCGATGGGTTTGCCAAACTGTATCCGTTCCTGCGAATAGCGCAAAGCGGAATCATAACAATCCATGGCAGCACCTAAAGCTCCCCAGGCTATGCCATACCGCGCTTTGCTCAGGCAACCCAATGGCCCTTTCAACCCCTTAACATTCGGCAAGATATTTTCTTTGGGCACCCGTACATTATCGAATACCAATTCGCCGGTAGCAGAGGCTCTCAGCGACCACTTGCCATGCGTTTCCGGAGTAGTAAATCCTTTCATACCCCGTTCCACAATCAGTCCTTTAATAATACCCGCTTCGTCCTTGGCCCAAACTACCGCTATATCGGCAAAGGGCGAATTCGAGATCCACATCTTAGCTCCGTTCAGCACCACATGATCACCGGCATCCCTGAAATTAGTGATCATATCTGACGGGTTAGAACCATAATCCGGCTCTGTTAAGCCAAAGCATCCCATCCATTCACCACTGGCCAGTTTGGGCAGGTATTTTGTTCGCTGCTCCTCGCTGCCATAAGCATAGATCGGATACATAACCAGTGACCCCTGAACTGAGGCAGTAGAGCGCACTCCGGAATCCCCTCTTTCGATTTCCTGCATCATTAAACCATAAGAAATATGGTCAAGGCCTCCTCCGCCATACTGCACTGGTATGGTTGGGCCGAAACATCCCTGTTCCGCAAGTCCTTTGATCAATTGCTTCGGGAATTCAGCACGTTGTGCATAGTCTTCTATGATCGGTGAAACTTCTTTTTTGACCCAGGCACGAACAGTGTCACGGATTAACTTCTGTTCGTCAGTCAATAATTCATCTACCTGGTAGTAATCCGGTTGCTGGTAACGGTCAGTGGCCATATTTTAATTTGTTGCGCAAAGGTAGGAATTGCATTTGGTGATTGGCTAGTATCACTTTTTGAAAATTTTCTATGCCGGTGAAAAAGGTATTCAAGATGTTGAAAGGCTGCCCTTTTTATTTGTTACCTGCCAATACCTGTTCCTTACAACCCGGGAAGCAAATTAAAATTTTGTCCACTCAAATCTGCAATCGGCTTTGTAATGTTAAAAGAGAACATGGGTTGTTTTAGTTGTTATTGCGATATTTGCCGGCAAGTTTACACTATCCTAACAGCACCTTACCATCATATGCCGGTTATTGCCATCGAAGGAATGATCTTCCGCGCTCCCATCGGAGTTTATGAAGCTGAAAAGATATTGGGCAGCGAGCTGGAAGTATCTGTTAAAATTGCCCTCAAAGAATCAAAAAAACCGGCTACAGACAATCTGGGCTACACCGTTGATTATGAAAATGTTTATGAACTCATCAGCAAAACGATTGCACAACCGGTCAACCTTCTTGAAACGGCTGTGTCCAGGATTATCAGCGCCATCTTGCTCGAATATCCGGAGGTTGCCAGAGTAAAAATCCGGGTCGCCAAGCTTCATCCGCCTTTAAACGGTATCGTTAAGAAAGTCTGGGTAGAAGAATCGCGGTACCGGGATGCGTAAAACATATTTAACAGGTTGCGCGAATACTATTAATTTTAAAGGCTAATTTTTACTATGAAATTCAGTCAAATACAATACAAACGGCCTGAACTCGATCATACCAGGCAGCAGATAAACAGCCTTCTGGAAGCGTTTAACAGCTCACGCAGTGCCGGTGAACAAATAGCCATTATCATAGACATCTATCGCGAGCGTGCTCATTTTGAAACCATGAGTAATGTGGCGAACATCCGTCATACCATAGATACCAGCGATCCGTTTTTTGAAAAAGAACAGGAATACTTTGATAACTCCTATCCGATTTACCTGGAGTTGGTTTCCGCCTTTTATATTAAGCTGCTGGCGTCGCCTTTCCGCGATGAACTCGAAGCGCATTTCGGCAAGCAACTATTTGAAATTGCGCGGCTGACATTGAAAATTTTTTCCCCGGCTATTATTGAAGACCTGCAACGGGAAAACGAACTGACTTCCGCCTATACCAAACTGATTGCCGGAGCGGAAATTGATTTCGACGGAAAAAAACTCAATATCAGCGGAATGGTCCCCTATAAACTATCCACTGACAGAAGTATTCGAAAAGCGGCGCATGAAAAGACCGATGCATTCTTTAAGGCAAATGCGGCAGAACTGGACCGCATTTATGATGAACTGGTCAATGTGCGGCACCTGATTGCGAAAAAGTTAGGATTCGAAAATTTTATAGCAGTCGGTTATATGCGCATGTACCGAACCGATTATGATGCCGCAATGGTAAAAGGATTTCGCAAAGCCGTAGAAGAGAAAATTGTGCCTTTAATTACTGCACTCAAGCAACGCCAGGCTAAGCGACTTGGATTAGATACCCTGCTTTATTACGATGAGTTACTCGATTACAGCTCCGGCAATGCCAAGCCAAACGGATCGCCCGAATGGATTGTAGCACATGCAGAAAAAATGTATACAGAACTCTCCCCTGAAACCGGTGAATTTTTCAGGTTTATGATTGATAATGAACTGATGGATCTTGTTAACAAGCCCAATAAAGCGGGAGGAGGATATTGTACCTTTCTGAGTGAAACACGGAGCCCGTTTATTTTTTCAAATTTTAACGGCACTTCCGGAGATATTGATGTGCTCACTCATGAGGCCGGGCATGCTTTTCAAACCTATTGCAGCCGTCACCTGGGCCTGGAAGAATATTATTTTCCCACCAGCGAAGCCGCTGAAATCCATTCTATGAGCATGGAATTCCTGACCTGGCCGTGGATGCACTTGTTTTTCAACGGGCAAACAGAAAAATACCAGTTTGCCCATATGAGCCATTCGCTGATCTTTCTGCCTTACGGCGTTGCCGTTGATGAATTTCAGCACCATATCTATGAACACCCTGAACTTACCCCCGGTGAAAGAAATGCATTCTGGCGTTCACTGGAAAAGAAATACCTGCCGCACCGTCAGTATGAAGACAATGAGTACCTGGAAGGTGGCGGATTCTGGCAACGCCAGGCGCATATCTATAAGCATCCCTTCTATTACATTGATTATACCCTGGCACAAATCTGTGCTTTTCAGTTCTGGATTAAGTCCAATACAGACAGGGTTGCTGCCATGCAGGATTATATCAGGCTCTGTAAAGAAGGCGGAAGCAAATCATTCCTTGAACTGGTTCGTGTAGCCGGACTTCAATCCCCGTTTGAAGAAGCTACTATTTCGAACACCATCGATGTAGTGAACAACTGGCTGCTGAGTGTCGACGACAAGGCACTCAACTGAATTAGTATAAGTGGACGCACCGGAATCGTTTGTATTGCCGGTTTTTAATTATTGCCAGACAGAAAGTAGCGACCATTTCAGCAATGCATGAACGTGCGCATGCTCCCGATTCTGCAATTCAGTATTTATTTCACAATCTGGCAACCGTGGTTTACCTTTGCCGAAAATTTCAGGGATTATGATCAAAAAAATACTACTTATTTCCTTTGCTTTTATTATAACCGCCGGCATAGTAAGCACGACTTTAAACAGTGCACACAGCAATGGTTCGGGGGCGCCTACCGGAAATACCGGTTCACCGGCTGATAATAAAACCTGTGCGCAAACCAGTTGTCATCCCGGACCGGCATCAGCCATCACGGGTGCCATCACTTCAGATGTGCCTTCATCAGGCTATACACCCGGAAATACCTACACGATCACTGCGACCGTTACCGATCCGTCCATCACAAAATTTGGTTTCCAGATCTCCCCTCAAAATACAGCAGGTACTTTGTTGGGCTCGATGGCAATTCTCAATACCACTACAACTAAATTTACCAGCGCTTCCTCTAAGTATATTACTCATAAAAGTGCAGGCACTTCTTTTCCATCACATACGGCTACCTGGAGTTTCGCCTGGACGGCACCGGTTAGCGGCACCGGCGACGTAACCTTTTACGGCGCATTTAATTTTACGAATAACAATAACGATGAATCCGGAGATCAAATCCGCACTTCCACGCTTACCATACAGGAAGCTTTTGGTGTAGGTATTGACGAAGGAACGACTACGGCTTCTTTGCAACTTTACCCTAATCCGGCAACAGACCAAATCCGTTTAAACTATTCGCTTAACAGCGCACAGCAGGTGGTGGTATCTCTTTATAACACCTCAGGAAACAAAATTGCCGACCTGGCAAATGAGACACAACAGCCGGGCAATTATAATATGGCCTTTTCATTAAATGATTATTCTGCCGGGGTTTACATGATCGTGCTCAAGACCGGTGAAAGAACCTATACCAAAAAGGTTGTGAAGTTGTAACCTTTGCGTTCTTACCGTTAACAAAAAAGCCCTTCTGTAGCAGAAGGGTTTTTTTATTGCTATCTGTTAGCTGTTTATCTAAACCAGGAACCTGAGCTAGAACAGCATACTCAATGGGTTTTCCAGGAAGGACTTAAATGTTTGCAGGAACCGTGCGCCTGTTGCACCATCCACAACACGGTGGTCGCAGGAAAGCGTTACGGTGAGTACTGAGACAATCCTTATCTCCTCGTTAATAACTGCAGGCACCTTCTTTAGCTTTCCAATTGCCATGATGCAGGCATCCGGGGGATTAATAATGGCTGTAAACGCATCAATATCCATCATGCCCAGGTTGGAAATGGTAAAGGTGTTGCCCTGCATTTCATCGGGCTGTAGTTTTTTCTCCTTTGCTTTTGCCGCAAACGCCCTTGCTTCCGCACTGATCTGTGATAATGATTTCTGGTCGGCAAACCTGATAACCGGAACAAGCAATCCTTCTTCTACCGCTACTGCCATGCCGATATGAACATGATGATTATAACGAATCTTATCTGTCAGCCAGCTGGAGTTAACTTTAGGATGTTGCTTCAGTGCCAGGGCGGCCGCTTTAATCACGATATCATTATAAGAAATTTTCTTATCAGGAAACTGCTGATTCAATGTCTCGCGTGCAGCAACACATCGATCCATATTTATCTCCAGCGTCAGATAAAAATGCGGCGCACCAAATTTACTTTCTGACAGCCGGCGGGCTATGGTCTTGCGCATTTGCGACACCGGAATTTCTTCAAACGATTCCTCTCCGGCAGGTATAGCGGATAATGGCGCCCCTGCTGCCGGGGCAGAGGTGCTGAGATACTTTTCCACATCACGTTTTACGATTCTGCCTTCGTCACCGGAACCTTTGATTGTGTCGATAGAAACACCTGATTCACTGGCAATCTTCTTTGCCAGAGGCGATGCCTTTATCCTGCCTGATTCTTTTGATTCCGGTTCAGTGATAGCTGGTACTGCAGCTGCTTTTGCCTGGGGAGCTGGCTTTTCTGATACTGTTGTCTCCACAGCAGTAGCTTTCCCATTTGACGATGCAAGCAACGCTTTATAATCTTCTCCTGCTTTACCCAAAATAGCGATCACCTCATCTACCTTCACCGATTGCCCCTTTTCAGGCCCGATATATAACAATACCCCTTCCTGAAAACTCTCAAACTCCATGACTGCCTTGTCTGTTTCAATTTCAGCCAACAGCTCGCCCGATTTAACTTTGTCTCCCACCTTCTTATGCCAGGCAACAATCACGCCTTCCGTCATCGTATCGCTCATCTTGGGCATGCGAACTATATCTGCCATAGGACTATTTACTTTAGTTTGCCAAAAATAGGAAAAAGCAGGTCTTCTTGCATAAAACAAACCGGTCATCAGGAGATCGGCAATTTCCTTATCATTTGCTGTTCAAGACAAAAAAGTTTAGCGGGGCTATAGCGATGCAATTTATGGCCGCCAAAAAAAATACCCGGGCGAAACAACTCTTAATAATCCAACTCCAGCTTCAACCGGTCTTTGAGGTCCTGGAGTTTAGGATTTTTCTGGAGCATATGGTTAAACTTTTCTCCTGTCGTATAGGGCTTCCTTGAAGACTCCGCTCTTGACTTTTGCTTATCGACCTGTATAACCAGGTCAATCGCCTTTTTATCCAATTCCTTTTTCAGGAAATAATACATCGCTTCCTTTTCGCCGTTTAATGCGCTCAGGTAGGATTCGGTTCCGACACGAATGAGCACGGTTTTGTTACCGACAATTTCCGGAGGAAACGCTTCCAGTATTTTAAGGATGACCTGCTTCTTTTCGACCTCAATAATTTTAAGGTAGCTTTTCCATACCTGTTGAAAAGCATATTTATCTATTTCGTCGAATATCGCTTCTTCTGTTTTGGGGATTGGAGCCTGTGCGCCTTCCTCCGCTGGTTTCTCTAATAACTCTTTCTTTATACTGTCCAAAGAGGTCAACCTAACGTTTGCACCTCGACCGGCAACTTTTCGCGACGCAGGCTTTTCTTCCGGCTTTGGAGCCGGATCAATTCGGGTTGCTGAAGGTAGAAGGGGGTCTTTAACGGATATGGGCGGTTCCACGCTGACCTCTGCTTTTTTGGGCGGAACAGATTCAACCGGGTTCAGGAATTTTTTTTTTACTCCCGAAACCGGTTCTTTAGAAAGCTTAATAGCGTATGGAAGATGGCAGAGCCTGATCAATACAAGTTCAACGCAAAGCCGTTTGTTTTTGCTTGACTTATATTGAAATTCCGCTTCATTTAATAATGCAAGTCCTGAAATTAGAAAAGAGGAAGGCGTATATGCTGCCTGTTGGATGTATCTTTTTCTGATACCTTCCGAAAAATCCATTAATACCTGTGTTGAATCATCTTTTGCCACCAATAAATCACGGAAATGATCCGACAACCCACCAAGGAAATTCTCTCCATCAAATCCCTTTTGAAGAATGGAGTTGAATGTAAGCAGTGACTGTGCGGTATCCGCCGCGAGAAAGGCATCTGTTAGCTTAAAAAAATAATCATAATCGAGGACGTTCAAATTCTCGACTACCGTTGCATATGCTATTTTATGGTTGGCAAAGATGCTGATACGGTCGAACATAGACAGTGCATCCCGCAGCGCACCATCAGCCTTTTGAGCAATAATATGCAGGGCATCTGTTTCCGCTTCAATCTGCTCCTTTTTGGCAATTCCCTGTAAGTGGAGCACCATATCCTCCGTTTTGATTCTGTTGAAATCAAATATCTGGCAGCGCGAAAGAATGGTGGGAATAATCTTGTGTTTTTCCGTGGTTGCAAGAATAAAAATGGCATACGGCGGTGGTTCCTCCAGCGTCTTCAAAAAGGCATTAAATGCAGCCTGCGACAACATGTGAACTTCATCAATAATATAGATCTTCTTTTTACCTGTTTGCGGAGCAAAACGTACCTGCTCAATAAGGGTCCTTATATCTTCCACAGAATTATTGGAAGCGGCATCCAGTTCATGAATATTGAAAGATGCATTGTGATTGAACGCTTCACAGGCAGCACACGTGTTACAGGGCTCAAAGTCGGCCGTTATCTGTTCGCAATTAACTGCTTTCGCCAGTATACGGGCACAGGTAGTTTTTCCAACACCGCGCGGACCGCAAAACAGGAATGCCTGAGCGAGCTGCCCTGTACGAATTGCATTTTTCAAGGTATTGGTAACCTGGGGCTGTCCAATTACATCTTCAAATCGTGCAGGCCTGTATTTCCGGGCAGAAACAATGAAATTTTCCATCGGTGAGCTACAAATATATTCTATTCAAACAAAAAGGAAATAAGAAAAAATTAACGATTGCAGGCCTCATGGCTTGTTACCTGTTGCTCCTGGCAATCCCAGCCAAAATAGAATTGATTACGGAAAGAATAATAGAAAATAATAATGCCCTCCAAAAACCATCCACTGTAAAGCCCGGAACAATTTTACTGGCAAGTAAAATTACCCCCGCATTGATTACAAGCAGGAAAAGACCGAGTGTGAGAAAAGTAACCGGGAGTGTTAGAATCACCAGGATGGGTTTTACCACGGCATCAAGCAATGCCAGCACTGCAGCAACGATTACAGCACCCAGCATACCATCTACGTCAACACCCGGAAGCAGGTATGCAGTAATCAGAACTGCAAGACCGCTGACCAGTATCCTGGCAAGAAAATTAATGACGCTGTTCTTATCCAATTGAATCAGGAATCGTTAAAAAGGAAAAAAGCTGATCACCTGTCTGCACACTCTTTTCCGGGTTAGGTTTGATTGCAGGGCTACACAAAGTGCAGACCAGGTCTTGCCGGAAAGCGCAATTCATTGACAATCGCCGTCAGTCTTCTGCATCCTTAAAATACAGTTTCGGAAACTCAAAGTAATCCAGTTGTCCTCTACCGGCCGTTACTTCCTGCCAGCTCTGAAGCGGAAAACTGATAGCACATATTCCGCATGTGGGAATATTGGCAATACCGGCATTGCATAAAAAATTCGCAAGCGTGGTAATGCCGGGGTTATGGCCAAACAGGCAAACGACTTCCTTTTCATCCGGTAGCTGCTTCACTATTTCAATAAGTTCCTCCGGTTCTGCCAGATACAATTCTTTCTCCTGGAGAATCTGATCCTTCTTGTAACCCAGTTCCTTCGCAAAAATTTTAGCGGTTAACAATGCTCTCACCGCGGTGCTGGAAATAAGCAGATCCGTACGGGTCTTCTTCTTCCTTAATATTTCCGCCATGAACGGGGCATCATGTTCACCACGTTTGTTCAAGGTACGGTCATGGTCATCGAGGCGGGTATCCTTCCAGCTTGATTTCGCATGACGGATTAGAATGAGTTGTTTCATCATTACAACGGATAATTGCCAACAGTTTGCTGTGGCAGGTATAAAAAGTAGTACCAGTAACTGAATGCAAAAGAGAGAACTGAAATAATTATTCCCCACATGAATACCGTATAAGCAATCCTGATCAGAAAGTACTTTCTACCTAAGACCTTGCCAAGGTAATACAGATCGCGGATGAGGCTGCCATACAGAAATTCACGATCCTTCATCATTTCCATAAAGCCCCAGCTGAAATCGTTGATTTCCATCTTATGAAAATTTCCAAAGAACAACAGGTTGGCGCGCTTACCCTTTACATCTTCCCTGCTGGTATTGCCCTTATTCAGTTTAGGCCTGGTTGAGAGAATGGCGAAAATGATAGAGATCAGGCAAACTAACATCAGGATGGCCGTTGGTATAACCAGAAAGAAGTTTGTCTGCACGTCAAGCTTTGAAACCATGTTGGCCAAAGCGAAAGAAAGGATGATGCCGTTGATAGACAAAAGAAAATTAGCCTTATCGTCGGCCATCTTCGACAGATTCATATGATTACTGACGGTGAGCCGGAAAACCGTTTCAATACCCCTGTCAGGGCGATTTTCTTTAATTTCCTTTTCTGATTCCTTGGCTTGCTTCTTCAGTTTCTGGTTGCTTTCCGCTGCCTCCAGTTTCTGCAGCATGCGCCTTAATTCAAGTATATGATTATTCTTTCTCTTCTCGTATGCAAGGAAGCAATACGGCGTATGGTATTTATGGTGTGTAAGGAAATCAATCTCCGACTTAATCCATTCCATGTCGTTGTACTTTTTGTCGAGTACCAACTCATGTTCCTGCCGGAGCAGGTTGGCATTATCGAAATATTTTTTGCTGGCAATACCTGAAAGGTCGGCATCGCACAACACATATTCCAACAGATTGGTGGGTCGCTGGGGATACCTGGAAGCATCAATACACCCTGAAATTTTTGCAATTTTTTCAGCCGGATACAGGTTCTCCGTTAAAAATTGTGTGGCAATTTCTTTGCTCTTATCTTCATGCCCGTCATAGGTTTCCGTAAATCCTACGTCATGAAACCAGGCCGCGAGCAATACCATTTCTGTTTCATCCTTTGAAAGAGCTATTCCCTCTGAAATGTCCATTACGGCATCCACCACTTCAACGGTGTGGCTGTAATTGTGATAGATATAACTGGCCGGAAGTTTCTCGCGCAACAAAGCGAACACATAATCAGCGGCCTTCTGAACAATAGGTGATGGTTTTTTCATATCATTCTTCAATGGCGCAAAATTAGCTTTTGTTAATTAAGAATGAACTAAATCGACAACCTGATTTTCATCAGGGTATTGAGCTCCCTGGCCTTTATTCTTTCATTAAAAAGATCAAAATATCGCATGTGCGCTATGCTTCCTCATTGGCCCCGTATTGCATGACAACCCCTGTTGTTTGCGATTGCGGTAGCGCTTCTGAAAAAAAAGCAATTATGCTACCTTCACCGGCAGCATCCTTTCTCTGTTTTAACATCCGGCACCATGTTTTCCCGCTGCTGTGTACTGCTTCTTTTCCTCACATTTGCATTTGCTGCGAAGCAGTTGTGTGGCCAGGATTATGCCGTTTACCTGATTGGCGATTCGGGAAAAGATACGGTACGGGGCCCTGCTTTGCAATTGCTGAAAAAGCTGTTGAAAGCAGAAGGAGATAATGCGTGCGTAATATTTCTAGGAGATAATGTATACCCGCGCGGGCTTGAAAAACCCGGCTCAGCAAAAAGAGTGGAATCGGAGAAAAAATTGTTAACACAGCTTCAGGTTGCGGACAGTTTCCGGGGCAGCTTTTTCATGATACCTGGAAATCATGACTGGCGGGCATCAGGGTGGAATGGGCTTAAACAACTTTCCTATGAAGAGCAATTTGTTACGGCTTACTTCTCCGGAGAGGAAGCAACAATAAAAAATCCGGCCACCTGCTTCCTGCCTGCCGATGGGCTTCCGGGCCCGTCAAGCATCCTGCTTGATTCTTTAACAAACCTGCGCGTACTCATTTATGACCCGCAATGGTGGTTGCATCAACAATCATTTCACAATGTGGGTACCCTTCCAAATCTCACTAAGAAGGAAATGCAATCACAATTCTTTAAGGAACTTACTGCTGCACTGCAAGCGGCGGAACAACATTCCGAGACGGTGATTATTGCCGGCCATCATCCATTAATGACTGCAGGAGTACATGCCCGTTTGAATCAGCCGTTGCATTTTATTACCACGTATGTACCACCCTTTCAGTTGTTTCGGCTGTTCGGATTAAACAGGGTTTTCAGGCAAGACTTGCAAAGCAAGGCCTATCGAAAACTTGCTGACAGTATGCTGGCGGTTATTCAACAAAGAAAGTCATTGATATATGCTGCCGGCCACGACCATAACCTGCAGTATTCCAGAGATAGAATGAATAACATTTTCATAACCAGCGGGGCAGGCAGCAGCACTACGCGCTTTGATCCGAAAGCAAGTTACCTTCCGGACTGGAAGGAAGATCGAAGCACCGGATTCTTCAAGCTACTTTTTGATTCAACCGGGTTGAAGTCAGTCCATGTATATACTGCAACTCATCCCGATGGCATCTCCTTGTTACATGATAAATAGCTGCGGCACCATTCGCAATATCACTTATTATTCAAGGGTGAACTTGCCGGTTTGTTTCCAGTTACCTGCAGTGGCCTCTACGAAGTAAATTCCCCTGGGCCATTCCTGCACATCCATTGCGAATATATGCTCACCAACCTCCAGGTTAACGACTTTTGCCGACTGCTCCTGCCCCATTAAGTTATAAAACCGCAAAGACAATGTTTCGCTTTGCGCCAAATCTACCTCAACAGTTACCTGTTCAGATGCGGGGTTTGGAAAGACCGCTATGGTAAGTGCACCCGGATCGATTGCAAGTTTTTGAGGCAACGTCGTAAACTTCTTGTTTTTCGTAAACTCTGAAGCCGGCGGATTTGGATCGCTGCAAAGTGATTTCACTTTCCAATTGTAGGTGGTGTTTGCTTGCAGTCCGCTGATGTTTATTGATTTCTGATTGGAACTTACTGTATTCCATGGGCCTGTTCCCACTGCTTTATACCTGATCTCATACGAATCCGCATTGGTAGCTGTCTGCCATTTTAATTTTGCTGAATTGCTGGTGATATTTATTGCCTGCATACCGGAAGGGGAAGGCCGTGCACAGGGTGTCCAGACAAATTTGGTAGCACGGTAAATGGCATCATTGAACTCCGGGTCAAGCCGCATCTCCCAAACCACGGTACCATCCGGCGTAACTTCCGTTATACTCGGAAAAACAGTGCTGTAAACAAGTCCCCAGCAAATAAACGTATTGCCATTGGGCAACCGTTGCATGCTACCCATTGCCGAACTGCTGCCGGTGAGGTTGCGTTCATATTTCCACACCAGGGTTGCCGTCTTATTTACTTCGTCGAGGATATATTCTTTCGCTGCACTTTTTGGCGGGAAGTGATAGTTGCCGTTATCAAATAGTGTAAGATGCCCATCCGCTGTTCTTCTTGCATCATGCTGATAAGAAAATTTAAGCGGGTCGTTAATAAATGTAAACTGATTATGAAATCCGCCAAGTCTCCAGATTATTTCACCTGTTACAAAGCTTATCTTGGTCACCTCATCCATGTGCCTGCAGGATAAGAGAAAACTGGTACCATCCGCTTCCAGGTGAATGGAATTGGCATGTACATAGTCAATATCATTTGTGGTGTATGGAATATGTGTGGCATCTGTAATTTCAAAATGATCCCAGCTGCGCCACTGGAAAACCACATTCCTGTTTGCATCAAGCTCTTGCACCACGGCACCGGTTACTACGGCATTAGGACTGTAGTTTGGATTATAGATGGTCATGTCCACGATCTGCGGATCATAAGACAGGAGGTAGGAATGGCCGTTGGGCATTACCAGAAATTCATGCACATCGGCTACATAGCCGTTACCACAATAGTACTTGTCGATTAATTTGTAATTGGAATCCAGCATTTCATGGCGGTTCAGGTTTGAATTGAACAAGGTCAGGTAACCATTATGATTAATGGTGAATCCTATGCCTTTTGTCTGATCGAACTTTCCATAAACGGAATCGCCGTCACTTTCCATGATACAATAATGGGCGGTAGGCTGGTATGCAAAATCAAAATTGTGAAAAAAGACACTGCCCGGAGCAGGGTTGTTGTTGGCCCAAATAGTCAGCGGAGGCAACCCGCCGGTCCAATCCGAAAGGTCACGGGTATCACCGTTTTCCACATGGGTGGTTGAACCAAACTCCTCTTCAAATATCCGTTTTCGTGAGTCCGCAATGCGTTGTTGCAAATCCTCTGAATAAAGAGGCACTGTCCGAAAAGTAAACGTGGTTCCGCTGATCTTTTTTCCTGCAGTAGTGCGGAGTCCGTCACTTACCGTAACCGTCACTTCCTCATCATAACTGAACGCAACGTCCGGTTGCAGCAATATGGTCTTACCATCATCGGAAAGAATCATGCTTACTGCATGAAAACCGCTTACAGCACCAGTTACCGAGAAGTGATCCGCTTTCAGTGTTGCTGCAGCAATGAGGTTACCGTTTCTAAGAATAATATTGGTACCGGGATGATGGAGCGCGGAACCTGGTACCGGAGAAATATATTGAAATTGCGAAAAGGCAGCATTTGAAAATGCGCTAATGACTAACAAAAAAATTAATCTGCGCAGTGTAGTAAGTTCCATGGTCCGTTTTTTTTCGATGACCAAAGTTAGTCCATGACCTGCATAACAGCCAATTTACTTTCAACAGGGAAACATAAAGGTGTCCTGAATATGCTCCGCCGCTCACCTATTAAAAGCTTACATGCTGTAAAAGCTGCTAGCAGTAATATCAATGTAGATTAGGACTATGCGATATACATACGCTTTACAAAGTCATGTAATGAGAATCCGGAATCAGTAAATGTCTTATTTTGAGGCTCCAATTCATTGAACCATGTGCCGCCCTTACCTGATAGCAACAATACTTTTCATGTTATCGGCAACTGCAATGGCACAAACCTACCTTCCGGTTACCATTACTGGTTATAACAGCGACTTGTTCGCGGAAACAGCGCCCAATTCGTTGTCGACCACCTCCATGTCAACAGACCTGACCAACCATGTCATGTACACCGCCGGTTTTGCGGCCGGTGCAGGCATTGCTGCAGGTGTCGTAAACAACGGAACGATTGTAAGCGGCACCCGGACCTATCAACTGGCGCCATATAATCAGCCGAATGCGGTATACGTAGATGTGGGAGCAACACAAACCATTACCCTTTTTACTACAGGCACTTACTCCAGGATCAGCCTGATGGGATTCTCCGCAGAGGGCAACAGTTCGCTCAATATCAAATTGAATTTTACGGATGGCAGCACCACCAACTACGGCAACCATACCCTCGCTGACTGGTTTAATGGCGCCAATGCGGTCTATTGCTGTTTCAGCCGTTGCATCCGCACCACAGCAGCACCGTACAATATAGATGGTTTGCCCTCAAACCCCCGTTTCTACCCTATTGATATTTCACTCACCTGCACTGATCAGAAAAAGAACCTGCAGACGATCATTATTGAAAATATGAGTGGCACCACCGGTTTTACCAATGCATTCGTACTTGCCGTTTCCGGTGTATCTTATTCGCAATCAGTTTTTGCTTTTGCAAACAACGTTACCTGTCCGGGTGCTGATAATGGAAGCATCAACCTGTTTGTTTCCGGTACGGCTGCACCGTTCACTTATTCCTGGAATACATTACCTGTGCAAACAACCGCTAATGCAACCAATCTGACTGCAGGCACCTACATCTGTCAGATTACTGATATAAATGGTTGTATCACTTATGATACGGTTACGGTAGATGAATTACCGCCGCTGCCCGTTTCTGCGCAGGCTTCTCCCCCATCAATTTGTTCAGGGAATACAACGCAGCTCAGTGTAACGGGGCTTTCTGCATTCAACTGGCAACCTGGCGGGCAAACCACTTCACCGGCGACCGTTGCGCCCGGCACTACCACTACGTATACGGTTACCGGAACAGATGGCCTCGGCTGTAACCGCACAGACAGCATAACCGTTATCGTGCATGCACTTCCGCTGATTTCCATACTTCCTGACCCTGCAGGAATTTGCGAAGGAGATTCTATTGTGCTGCAAGCTTCCGGAGCAGACAGCTATCACTGGTCTCCTGCAGCAGGATTGAACAATCCGGATACGGATGCTCCTCTTGCATCACCGGATGCAACCACCGTGTATACTGTTAGCGGAACAGATTTGAATAACTGCAGCAATACAACTACCGTTACAGTGACAGTGAACCCTGATCCGGTTATACTCGTATCAGCCAACCCGTCATCCATTTGTGAAGGCGATGCCGCTTTATTATCTGCTTCCGGGTTATCATCTTTCACCTGGAGTCCAGGTGGCCAGACAACACCGGATATCCTGGTGACACCCACCGTCACCACCACATACACTGTTTCCGGGACAGCGGCAAATGGATGCAGCGGGCAGTCAGAGATAACGGTAACCGTTAATGCCTTGCCTCAGGTCAGCGTACTGCCTGTTTCCAGTTTCATATGTTATGGAGATACGGTGCAGTTGACTGCCGCCGGTGCAATCAGCTATAGCTGGTCGCCTGCTACCGGTTTGAGCAATACGGTAACTGCCGACCCGTTGGCAAGCCCGCTGCTGACTACCACCTATACGGTAACCGGTCAAAATGCTGCCGGTTGCAGTGCCTCCGCTACATCGCTTGTTACCGTCTTTCCGCAGGTATCGGTCAGTGCGGTAGCCGACCCGCCTGTTATTTGTGCCGGCGAAAGCGCACAACTATCCGTAACAGGCTTGTCATCATTTACCTGGTTGCCGGGCGGACAGTCCGTTTCTCCAATTAATGTTACCCCTTCGGGCAGCACCGTGTACACCGTTACCGGTACTGATAACAATGGTTGTTACGCTTCCGGAATGGTTGCCGTAGCGGTTGAACCTCTACCGTTGGTCTTTGCCATATCTGCTGACACCTTAATCTGCAGCGGAAGCAGTGCCGTTTTGTATGCAATAGGGAATGCCGCCCAATACAGCTGGTCGCCGGGCTCTTATACAGGTAGCAGTATTGTTGTATCGCCGGCTGATACTATTTCCTATGTTTTAACCGGTGTATCCGGAAATTGTCTTTCCACAGATACCATTGAGATAGAGGTGATCCCTTCTCCTGTCGTTTCATTTCTTCCTTCCGCAACAGCAGGATGCGATCCTCTAAACATTTTATTCACCGACCTCAGCCAGAATGGTCATTCCTGGAACTGGAGCTTCAGCGATGGTGGAAGTTCCACTGAAATGAATCCTGAGCATGTATTTCACGAAGGAACCTGGAGCGTTACCGAAACCGTCAGCAATTCCTTCGGCTGCAGCACCGTGCTGGTGCAGAAGGATCTCATTACCGTTTATCCGGTTCCGGTTGCAGATTTCACGGTAGACCCTGCACTGCAGTCGGCAGTTGAACTGACTGATGCTATTTTTTACTTCAGCAATCAGAGTACCGGTGCGGCCAGCTTTAGCTGGGAATTCGGCGATGCTTCCTTCAGCACGGATGCAAGTCCCATCCATACTTATAAATCCCCGGGATCGTATATTGTAACACTGACAGCCATAAGTGCAGGCGGTTGCAGCGACACGGTTTCCAAATCATTCCTGGAGGTGATACCCGCAACTACCGGTTTTATACCGAATGCGTTTACGCCTAACGGGGATGGCATTAACGATCTATTTATTCCGGCTAACACCAACCTGCTTTCTCTTGATATGAAAATTTTCAATCGCTGGGGTAAGCCTGTTTTTACAAGCGAAGGTTCCCCTGTTGGCTGGGATGGCACTTCACATGGTGTACCGGCAGAAGCAGGTGTCTATGCTTTTTTAATGACCCTGCAGTTTACTAATGGCAACATCGAAGTCCACAAGGGGAACCTTACGTTAATCCGGTAATTCGGTAGCAACTATATGATAATGATAAACCGGCAACAAGGCCATCTTCTTATGAACCCATTGACTATTTATCCGCCATTCAATAAACGTTCTGCTGCAATCCTGCCGCTTACGAGTGCTGCTTCTACGGTACCGATGCAGGGGCCATGATAACAATGTTCACCGGTAAAAAACAGTGTTTCTTTTAATGGTTCTTTCAACACTTTTACAGATGCGCTGCTTTCAGGTGTTGCATAGGTATATGCGCCAAGCGTAAAGGGATCCTCACTCCAGTTTATAGCTTTAAACGACCGGATATTGTTGGTCAAACTATCAACAGATATATTAAACAACCCGGCAAGCGACAGAACCGCTGCTTCCTGCATCAGTTTCTCATCAAGGCCATTCCATTTCATAGCCCGGGGGCCTGCCAGCCAGCCGGTGAGTAAACTCGATTTTGAAGGAAACTGTGTCCACCAGGTCGGGATGGATGCATCAGAAATCAGGAATCCCAACTCCCTCATTTCAGAAAGCCCTATTATTGATTTTTGCGTTGTCCAGAAAGCCTCACGGAAATCTATTAACAGCTTCACCACATCGCCATAACCTAAAGCTGCCAGAGCCTTTTTATGTAAAGGGATATCCGGAAAAAATTCAATGGCACTATCTTTATGCTGCTGTTGCAAGACACCTAACGGCACAGCAACAATAACCCGGGCTCCATGCCATTCCGAATTGTTCCTGCTGATGACCTTTACGTTATTTTCTGTCCAGTGAATCTCTTTTACGGCCTGTTCGAGGTGAATTATCACCCCGGCCTGTTGGCAAGTTTGCAACAGAAATTCCATCAACCGGCTGTAGCCTCCGCGAATCCGGAAGTTTGGCCCGCTGCTTTCATGCAACCACTCCTCACGTAATGCAAACGTACTGGCCCTTTCAATATCGGCCGCATCATACCCTTCCGCATAACCTTTAATCAGGTTGATGCTCTGCAACTCCCGTTCTGCATCAAAATTATGCCGGATAAATTCGGCAAGCGTGGTATCGTGCTTCAAACTTCGAAGGCGTTGTTCTATCATGTGCCATTGCTCCCCGAAATCATCCATGGAAAACCAGTTTCCACCCTGCACCTGCAAGGTTGTTCCGCTAACCTGATCTATGGCAAGCCCCGCTTCCTGCAGCAATGCCAATGTCTCTGGTGATGATCCATGTATAAATTCAGCCCCCCATTCGTGTGAAACAGGTTGTTGATTTCCGGTTACAGAATAAATGCGGCCCCCTGTTCTGTTACGGGCTTCCAGTATGATCACCTGCCTTCCGGCTCTGGCAAGCACCCGGGCTGCCATTAGTCCACTGGCACCTGCACCGATAATAATAATTGCTTGTGAAGGCATGGTTATGACATTAAATTCAAGGTAAACCTGACTTCCGGCTAAAAATTATAACCCGCTCAAAAAGCTATATTACTCCTTGTCGCAAGGAAACAGGTTACGGGTAGTACTTCAATGCAACACTTACATTTTATGCGAAATGCCAGCAGCGCTTAATGATCCACCACCATCTTTTTTGTGATGGAATGGCCATCGCACCTGGCAGTATAAAAATAAATCCCTTCTGTATAATCCGACACATCAATCATGACCGGATTTACACCGTATTTTCCTAAGATGGCACTTCTGTGCACTTCATTGCCGAAAATATCGGAAACGCTGATTTCAATCCGTCCGCTGCCGGATAGGTTTACATTAAAAAATGTACTGGTGGAGGCAGGGTTAGGACTGTTTTGCTCTGCATCGAATTGCGTTCCCGCCAGGGATGGTAACCCAATGGTGTTACTGATTTCAATTTTATATCCGGAAAAATCCACCGGAATAAACAAGACAGGGGTAAAATAGACTTTGGCGGTAATAATCAGTGGGTAGACACCTTCTGCAGTTGGTGTACCCTGAATTCTTACGCAACCAACAGAATCCGCTTTGAATGTGCAGTTAGATGGATTGCAGTTATAGTGGAATGGTACACTGGAAGGAATATTTTCAAGCCCATTAACGCCGGTTAATTCCACCCTATTGACACTAATCCCGGTTGTGACAATAGAAGAATCCACCAGGGGTACCTTAAACTGAACAGTAAAATCATAAGCCACATTAACCGGCCCTGCAGGCATATTAGTAATGGTATCCGGATAAATTCCCGAACCCGGCTGCGTCCACTCGGGAATGCAGGCTTGGGAGTATACATGGGTGACCGTAACAAGACAACTGATTACAAAAAGTATGGTATGCTTCATGCCCGTTTGTTTAGTGTAAATATAAATTCAAAATTTGATTAAAGAGGCGGGGTTGAGAATTTCCATAGCCCAATACGATTTCCTGTGTGTACATACGCAACCGTTGCGTGCCCGCCACCTTGTACAACACTTAATGATATTGTAGTTTTACCAGCTCATGGATTTAATTTCTGCCAGAATCTCTCTTCGTTATTTCTTAAGCCTGCTGCCGGGAACCCTGGTGGTAGCCGGTAATCTCGCCGGTGGCTGGTGGACGTTTGCCAATATGGTGTTTACCATGGTATTGCTGATCACTTTTGAAAATTTTTCAAAAGAAAAAAAGCAGGCACCGGAAATCACACATGGTATCGTGCCCGATATTGTTCTGGCTGTGCACATTATCCTGCATACCGCATCAGTTTTATCTTTGCTGTATGGCGTTCATTCAGGAATACTCACCGGAATATTTATTTGGGTAGCTTCTGTGTCAACCGGAATCAGCAGTGGCATTGAAGGTATCAACAGTGCCCACGAACTGATTCACAGGAAGCAATGGTATGCACGTTTGGGTGGAATCTGGAATTTGCTGCTTGTTAACTATGCACATTTCTATGTCGAGCATATCAGAGGGCATCATCGTTTCATCGGCACCAGCCGGGATCCTGCCACAGCCCGCTATGGTGAATCGTTCTATCATTTCTTTTTTCGTACGGTTCCTGCACAATTCAGGAGTGCACTGGCATTGGAAACTGAACGGTTGAGTAAATCAGGCAAGGGCAGTTTGCATCCTCAAAACAGGATACTACAATTGATCCTGATTCAACTTACTCTGTGCATTTGCGTTTTTATGATTACCGGATTCATCGGTTTTTTTGCTTACATCAACCAAAGTATCGTCGCTTTTTTCCTGCTTGAATATGTCAATTACATTGAGCACTACGGATTGCAGCGGCATGAGTGGGAGAAAGTTAACATGACCCATAGCTGGCAGTGCGATCTACCTATCAGCAGGTTCGCGCTCATCGAATTGTCGCGCCATTCCGATCACCACCTGAACGCTTCCCGGCCTTACTACCGGCTTATCAGCCACGAAGAAAGCCCGGTGCTGCCTTCCGGTTATTTCGGATCTTTTTACTGGGCACTCATTCCGCCGGTTTGGTTCCGCAAAGTAAACCCGGTGCTGGATGCCTTCTTAGAAAACAAAAAATCAAATGCCACAAATCAAGAAAAGAATGCAGAGGACGCCAGGTATAAATTAAACCAATAAGAAAATTGGATAATGGTACTCCTGCATCAATTGTTACTTTAGCATGCCGGAAAGAAGTGTTACTGCAAGATCAAAACAAAAAGAAACCAGTTACTAACAGCCTGATACATGAATCCGCATTTCATTTTTAAAGTTTCACCAAAACGAAACAGCACTTCGTACAGTTGCTTCGAGTCCGTTATCGCCCATAATTGATTTGAGCGCCTGGTCTTTTGCCAAAAGTATTATTCCTTTGAACCGCAACGTTGCCTGCTTAATGAACTATTTGTTTTACTTTTTTCTCCTGCTCCCCAGCCTTGTTATGGCTCAGACTTCGGAGGTAAGCAAATTACTTGCTGAAGCCAAAACTTTGGAACAACATTCAAATGAAGAAGCGGCTTTGCAAAAATACCTGCAGGCATTAAAACTGGATCCGGAAAATTTTGATGCTACATGGAATACCAGTTTCCTGTACGCAAAAATTGGTAACAGGCAAAAGGAACTTTCCGACAAGACCAGGTACTTCGCGTCTTCCAGGGAGTATGCCAGCAAAGCGTTGCAACTCAACCCCAAAAATGCCGATGCAAACTATGCAATGGCGGTTGCGCTTGGCAGAATGGCACTTATTTCCGCGCCTAAGGAAAAGGTGGCGGCATCCCGTGAAATCAAGATGTATGCTGAACGTGCCATCCAATACAATCCTGCACATGCAGGAGCTTATCATGTGCTTGGAATGTGGAATTATGAAGTAGCATCACTCAATTTTGCAGAGCGTTCTGCGGCAAAATACCTTTTTGGCGGTATTCCTGCCGGAAGTATGGATCAGGCAATTTTGAATTATGTGCAGGCAATAAAGCTCGATCCCGGATACATCCTTTTTTACCTCGACCTGGCCAGGGCATTAACTGCAAAAGATTACAAGGATGAAGCCATCAGGACCTTGCAAAAAGCACAATCACTTCCGCCAAAAACCGAAGATGACCCGGCCTACCTTGCACAATGCAAAGCATTATTGGAGCAATTACGATAAGTCGTGTCGAATAAAACAGCATTTATGTTCTTAGGTCAGCCAACTGCATTGAAACGTACACGACAGCCACCAGGTAGTATTTTTCAAAAGTCAATGAGAACCGCCTGCTTTCTACTGATCATCGGCCTGCTTTTTTGCTCTGTGCAAACCGTACGTTCACAGGGCAACTCATTGCTTTGGAAAATTTCCGGAAACGGCTTGTCCTCCCCTTCTTATATCTATGGTACCATGCATACCACGGATGCACGGGTTTTCAGGCTTGCCGATTCTGTTCTAACGGCCTTTGAATCCTGTGATCTTTTTGTAATGGAAGTTATTATTGATGACGCTTCCAAAATCAACATTCTTCAGGGATTATACATGGATACCAGCTATTCGTTGAAGAAATTACTCAGCCCCATGCAGTATGATTCTGTAGATCAGTATTGCCGGAAAAATACAGGGCAGAGTATTAAAAATTTTGAACGGCTGAAGCCGGTTTATACTGCAGCTATCCTTTCACAATCCGTTTATGAACGGACAGATAAGGAAAACAATGACCGACAATATTTTCTGGATGAATATTTTCAGCGACAGGCCATGAGCCAGCAGAAAAAAGTGCATGGCCTGGAAACCATTGCAGAGCAGATGCTGGTTTTTGATGTACTCAGCTATCCGCACCAGGCGCAATTGCTGATGCAAACGATTCGCAAAACGGAAAGCGATACCAGGAGTTATGACCAGATGGTCCGGTACTATCTTGACAATGACCTGGTGAAGATGATGTCCTTTGAAAATGATTTCTCACTGCCGGATTCTCTATATGATGGGCTGATTACTGCCAGAAACCGGAGAATGGCCGACCGCATGGATACTTTGATGCACAGGCAAGCAGCCTTTGTAGCAGTGGGTGCCGGCCATTTAGGAGAAGAGGAAGGTATTATTAACCTGTTGCGCGATAAAGGGTACACGGTTTTACCGGTATTGCCGACCTATCATAACTACCTTGCCAACGGCTGGTACCGGAAAACAGCAGCAAGAGATCAGTTCAAAGCAGATTTTCCGGAGGTGCCGATGGTAAGTACAGAACAACTCCGGCACACCACTGTGCACCGCTATTCATCAACCGCCTCTCCCTATCCATCCGAACAACAGGATTTTTCTGTTTATGCCGGAAAGGGAAGGATCGACAGTTTGTTGCGGCCGGTGTTGCAACATCATTTCAATATGACGGTACCGGAAAATGCAATCGATATGGAATCCATATCAGGTGGCCATTTGGAGGTACACTTAGAAACCACGGATGGCAGGCAATGCGCAGTTCAGTGTTTTGAAAAAAACAACCAGGTGTACATTATGCTCTATACGTATAAAAAAAAGCAGAACAAAGAATTCAGAAACAGGTTTTTCGGCTCCATTCAAATCCTCTCCTAATGTTTGTCAATACCGATGAAGCCGTCGACTTATTACGAAATGGTGAGGTGGTTGCTGTTCCAACAGAAACAGTATATGGCCTGGCGGGTATTGCAACCAACCCATCGGCCATTGCAAAAATCTATGAGATAAAACAGCGCCCGGCCGATAATCCTTTGATCTGTCATTTCCATGATATCTCGCAGATAGCGGCCTATGTAACTAACATACCTTTAAACACCGCTACGCTGCTCCGTCATTTTGCACCAGGCCCAATCAGTTTCATGCTCGATCTTGTGGAATCGTCACCACTTCGATTCGCAACCTGCGGAAGTCAGCAGGTAATTGTCCGCATTCCCAATCACCCCCTGTTGCTCTCTATAATTAAAAAATGCGGGTTGCCATTGGCTGCACCCAGCGCAAATACCTCAGGAAGAGTATCCCCTACCAGCGCAGAAATGGTAGCAGCAGATCTTGGGAAAAAAATCCCGGGAATCGTAGATGGCGGTCACAGCACTATAGGAATTGAATCAACCATCGTGGATGCCCGTTCACCGGATAGCATTCGCCTATTACGGCCCGGTTATATTGCTGCGTTTGAAATCAGCAAGTTGCTTCCTCATGTAAAGATTTATACTGACCAGGAAACGGCAGCCTCAGCGATTCCAGGAATGAAATACCGGCACTACGCTCCTCATACTCCGGTCTCGATAATTCATAATGTTGATGAAACCTTGCTTTTTCCGGGCTGTGCACTTATTCTAACATTGGAAGACTTACATGCCATTCCAGAGCGTCGCCTTACCGCATTTACAAAACAACACATTAAACTGATCAGTATCGGCAGTCTTTCTTCCATTGAAAACATAGCCAGGGATTTTTACCGTACGATTTCATCTGTTGATCAGTTTCATGTGGCAAAAGCGTTTTTCCTGGCAACTGACTTTGGTGATACGTCTTTAGGCCGCGCACTTCAAAACCGTGTTTCCAAAATTGCCGGCGGCTGAATCAGGAATTTGTTTCAACAAGTATTTATTGAACGGAATGCACACGTACCATTCACAATTTTTCAATTTGATTTTGTTTGCGATAGTCACCTGCATGTCCGCAAACTTTGCACTTGCACAGGTAGTGAATATAGAAAGCGAGCGGCTCAAAGCGGATTCAAATGGTGTTTATGGATCACTTAGCGGTAATTTTGAAATGACTTCAAACACCAAAAAGGTGGTATTGTTTGATGCGGCCGCTCAAGTAGAATATAAAAAAGACAGTAACCTCTATCTGTTGCTCGGCAACTATGGTTTTGTAAGCGGTGATAAGGAAGCCTTTGCGAATAATGCATTTATTCACCTCCGCTACAACCGAAAGATTACCAAACTCCTTCGCTGGGAAGTCTTCACCCAATTACAGTTTAATGAGGTTTCTAAAATTAATTTGCGGTATCTGCTTGGAACAGGTCCGCGCTTTAAGCTGGTTGACCGGGAGAAGCTGAAAATTTATGCAGCATCACTGGCAATGTTCGAATATGAAGAAGACGACACTGCAGAATTTGCGGTGCATCGCGATATCAGAAGCAGCAGCTACCTTACGCTTACTTTCCTGCCGTTAGAAAATTTGCAGATCATTAGTACCACCTATTACCAGCCCTTGTACAACGATTTCGGGGATTTCAGGCTCATGAACCAGGAATCCGTTGAGATCAGCATTTCCGGAAGGTTTAAACTGGAACCGGCTTTCAACTACCTCTACGATAGCAAACCCGTTAGTGGCGTACCTAATGTAAACTACTCTATAAAAATGGGATTAGAATATCACTTCCAATAAATAAAGTATGAATCTGTATTATACGGGGTTGAAGGTATTGATGTGCGGGTTATACAATACGCGGTTGGCAATCATTCGATATCAAACGCACCATCATTAAATTAACTTTTGTTTCCAATACCTGTTTGCAAAAACTGATACAACTTAAAACTACAGCCCCAGGTAAAAAAAGCCATATCCTTTACTTTGACTTTGCTTTTGCAGGAGTATTCCTTTTCGCCTCATCTTCCTTCAGCCCCTTTTCTTTCATCACTTTCAGCCCATAATTCCTAATAACTTCAATGACAGGAATCACTTCCTTACCTTTTTTGGTAATCGTATATTCCACTTTCGGAGGCACTACAGGAAAAACTTCCCTCGTAATTAATTCATGTTTTTCCAATTCTCTTAACTGACTCGAAAGCATTTTATGGGTAATATGCGGTAGTGCTTTCTTTAGTTCACTGTAACGCATTGTATTTTGGTTAAGCCGCCATAGTATAGGCATTTTCCATGTGCCGCCAATAAAGTTGAGGGCAAATTCAACCGGGTTGTAATACACTTTTTGTTCGTAGATAAAATCGGGCATGTCTTTAAATTTTTTTCAATTACAAAGCTATCCATTCCACAAGTTTTGTCAATAGTTACTTTCCAAAAAGATAGTATCACACTAAAAAGGACTAAAAACCCAAATAGGCCATCCTGTGTTCAAATTTGCACCATTGCAAAACACTAAAAATGCAAAATGATCAAAAAGACATCGTTGATAAACTCAATTGAACAGGCAACTTTCGGTTATACTGCAATAGCGCAAAATTCTCAAATAACTAAAAACAACAGCAAATGGACAAAGTAAAAGAACGCAACAGTTATGTGCATTTTCACGGCGCACCAGTAAAAGGAAGAATTCTAATGGTGGCAAGTTCGCCATCAACCTCAAAGCAGACAGGTTGGCCGATAGGGTTTTGGGCTGCTGAGTTAACGCACCCTTTGAGGGTGTTTCAGGAAGCAGGTTACGAAGTAGAGTTGGTTTCCACAGAGGGAGGAAAGCTGATGATGGACGCATACTCAAATCCCGCTGATGACAGCGGCTACTCGGCACACGACATCATTTCATTGGGCTATATGCAAAAGCCAGAGTTCAACAAAATGTTAGAGCATACAAAGAAATTGACAGAAGTCAAACACAACGATTATGCTGCAATTTTCCTGGTGGGAGGACAAGGACCGATGTATACCTTCAAAGGAAACACTGACCTGCAAAAACTCTTCGTTTCGTTTTATGAAGCAGGTAAACCCGCATCAGCCGTTTGCCATTCAACCACACTTTTACTGGAAGCCAAAAAATCTAACGGAGAACTTTTAGTAAAAGGTAAAACATGGACTGGATTTGCTGATGCTGAAGAAGATTTTGCAGACAATGCAGTTGGACAAAAAATTCAACCTTACAGAATTGAAGAAGAAGCCAAAAAAATAAGCGGAACGACATTCAAAGTAGCTGCTCCTTTCTCTTCTTATGCCATTCAAGACGGGAACCTGGTTACAGGGCAACAGCAGAACTCCGGTGCTGCTGCTGCCGAATTAGTTGTTGAATTGCTTACTAAATAATCAGCATAAAGCAGGTGAGGCTTCATCCTGCCTGCTTTTCATTTAGCATGATAAAAAAACATATCACAATAATTCTCATCTGCTGTGCCCTCGTATCCAAAGCACAAATTCCTGTTGAAATTTTCGGAGGTCATCGGAAAACAACTGTTGATATTATGTTCTTCAAATTCTTTAAGAACCAACAGGGTGAAAACAGCCATTGGCTGTTTTTCAACCGTAACAGGGCAAGCGTTGATTATAGCATGACAAAAAGCACCTATCTACCTCAGTTTGGTTTCACCGAAGCGGTATCCTATAACCACCCTAAACTGAATGGTTTTGCTCCTGTTGCAGTAGTTCAGGTCTTTAATAGTGGTGTTTTCCCTAAAGCAGGAATTCAATACGCACACATTAAAAAAGAGATGACCATTTTCAGTTGGGTTGTATGCGAAACACTCAAAGACCCCGAACTTGACTTTTTTCTATTGTTCAGGTTCACACCTGAACTGACTGAAGAACTAAATCTATTTACACAAATTGAAACAGTAAACGCTTTCCCAACAAACGGCAAGGGCGTATTCAATCTTACACAAAGGGCAAGATTAGGGTTGAAAATAAAAAAGTGGCAGTTTGGAGCAGGTGCTGATTTCAATGAAATTGAAGACAATACACTATTACTCACTTACAATATTGGCGGATTTCTACGTCACGAATTTTAGCTATGATAGTAAAACGAAACTTCAACCCCTTAAAAGTCATTTCGTATGTGAAATCGGAATTGGCTTTTTCTACTTTGATAACCACTTTAGTATATGCGTTGCATAAACAACATATTACTGTTGTTGCACTTCCATTTTTTGTTTCAGCAATTCTTGGCAGTGCATTAGCCATCTTCATTGCCTTTCGCAATAACAGCTCATACAGTCGCTGGTGGGAGGCCAGAACGCTTTGGAGCGGCATCATTAATTCAAGCCGTGTGCTGGCGAGATTGATAATCACCTTTACCGATAGCCATACACACCAACAAAATTTTGATAAAGAACGCAGCGAGCTGTTCAAAAAAGAAATGATTTACAAAACCATTGCCTGGGTTCATGCCTTGCGCTTGCATTTGCGGAAACAAAAAAGCTGGGATGAACTAAAAACTTTTTTATCAGAACAGGAATTTACAAAACTTGAAACAATGCAGAATAAACCCAATCACTTGCATTTAATCAGCGGTAAAAAGATCTATGATGCAATGGCAAACGGGACGCTTGGCGGCTTTGACAGCTTTCAATTAGAAGGTCAACTTTTGGCTTTAGCCAATTATCAGGGCGGTTGTGAGCGAATCAAAAACACTCCTTTACTACGTCATTACGATTATTTCACACGTGTATTCCTTTACACCTTCATGTTATTACTGCCCCTCTCATTAATCGGTGATTTTACCAAAACAAACATTGACTATTTAATGATGCCAGTTTCAATTATTATCTCTTTTGTCTTTGCAATAATTGGTAAAGTTGGTGAAGTTAACGAAGACCCATTTGAAAACAGAATTACGGATGTGCCGCTTACAGCCATATGTAACACCATTGAAAGAGACTTACGGGAAATGCTTGGCGAAAAAAATTTACCTCAAAAACTGAACCCTGAAAAGGGATTCTTATTTTAACAGAAAATCATAATTATGAGATTAGCTATCATCGGTTCCGGTAATGTTGGCGGAGCATTGGCAAAAAAGTGGGTTAAAGCCGGTCATACTGTATTGGTGGGTGCCCGGTTTCCATTAAGCGTTAAAAACTTAAAATTAGCCACAGAAATTGGCGAACACCGTTTCACTTCCTTTGAAAGTGCAGTGAAGCAATGCGACATCATCTTAATTTCCACTCCTGCACCCGCAACAGTTGAAGTGGTAAAATCACTTGGCGACACCACAGGCAAAATCATTATAGATGCCATGAATATTGTAATGAATAGAGGTCCGCAGGGATACCGGAATACAACAGATGCAATTTTAGATAACACACACACCAAAGATGTAGTGAAGTGCTTCAATACAACCGGGTTCAACAACATGCTTAATCCAAATTATGGCAATACTGCAATTGACTTGTTTGTGGCAGGCGACAGTGAGACAGGCAAAGCAGCCGCCATGCAATTAACCAAAGACGCGGGTTTTGCAGCGTGCTATAATATTGGCGGCAATGACAAGTTTGAACTTATGGAACAATTCGCCTGGTTTTGGATAAACCTTGCCATGTTTCAAGGTCAAGGCAGAGAAATAGGATTTAAACTATTAAAACGATAAAAGCAACCCGGCTAAAACTCTTCTTTTTTATTTTTCCTCTCTGCAATCAAGGTAAGCACTCAGATGGACAGGTTAGTCTTTATCACAATGCCACTTTCAGCCGATACACAAAGGCTGCTGTTCAATATACGGGGGCAACAATTCGATCATTTTTCTCCTTTTGGCATTATCGCGCTCCTTCCTGAAATCATTGAACAGGCGCCATGACATTCCAATCCTGTTATGTTCCTGATCCCAGAAACCTTCCTGCTTTGCCCCGTCTAAAGATGGAATATAGGCTACGACCAGCCTGATCAGTGAACCCTCGTGAAAGAATAGTATGGTGAGCTTCATCGTATCAATACTGCGCTGCCAAAACAGTACATGGCGGCAACTGCAATAACTCGTGATCTCGGTTGGAATCGAACCAACGACCCACAGCTTAGAAGGCTGTTGCTCTATCCCCTGAGCTACGAGACCCTATCTTATGACCGCATTACTTACTTGAACCGGTTACCCATTAATTGCCTTTAAAAAGCAATCGAATTACTGATAGCGCCGCAAAGATAAAGAAAAAGAAAAGTGAACATTACATTTGTGACGATGCCCGCACCTATGAGCAAAATTGAGGTCAAAATTGAAGAAAGTTGGAAAATGCTCATGGAGCAGGAATTTCAGCAACCCTATTTTGCTGCTTTACGTGATTTTCTAATCCAGGAAAAAAAAGACGGACACGTCATTTATCCTCCGGGGCATCAGATCTTCCATGCATTTAACCTTTGTCCATTCCCGTCAGTAAAGGTTGTTATCATTGGCCAGGACCCATACCATGGAGCTGGCCAGGCACACGGACTTTGTTTCTCGGTGGCAGATGGAGTTTCCGTACCGCCATCCCTGGCTAATATCTTTAAAGAACTGAAATCCGACCTGGGGATTCCCATATCCAATACCGGAAACCTGACCAAATGGGCCACGCAAGGAGTACTGCTCTTAAATGCCTTGCTTACGGTAAGAGCCAATCAACCCGCATCGCACCATGACAAAGGATGGGAACGGTTTACAAATGCCGTTATAAGGGCTATCTCTGAAAACAGCCATGGAATTATTTTTCTTTTATGGGGAAAATTTGCGCAGGAAAAAGAAGCACTGGTTGATTCCCGTAAGCATCATATCCTTAAGTCTGCACACCCCTCCCCATTTTCAGCAACCAAATTCTTCGGATGCAGGCATTTTTCAAAAACTAATGCGTTGCTGGTGCAGGAAGGCAGGCAACCCATTGACTGGCGTTTACAGTAATCCCGGAAACTTTAAGAAAGCACAACCACCTGTTTACCGGTAAATCAATTTTGCACGGTTCCACAATGCATCCATTTCTGAAAGGCTCATTTCTTTTAATGTTCTTTTTTCTTCCAGGGCAAACGATTCCATCAGCTGGAATCGTGAAATGAATTTTTTATTTGTTTTTTCCAGCGCAGCATCCGGATCCACTCCGAGAAACCGGGAATAATTGATCAATGAAAACAATACATCGCCAAACTCCTGTTCCATTTTATCTTTTTGTTCCGGCGTAGGCATTTCTTCTGCGGTATGCTGACGTAACTCTTCCAGTTCCTCTTCTACCTTTTTCCATACATCTGCTTTATGCTCCCATTCAAAACCCACCTGTTTAGCCTTATCCTGAATACGGAAAGCTTTTACCACAGCCGGCAACGACACCGGTACTCCTTCCAGTACCGATTTCTTTCTTTCCTTCATCTTGATCTGCTCCCAATTATGTTTCACGTCCGCCTCTGAATTCACTTTAACCAGCGCACCTCCGTTTTCAGGATCTCCATAGATGTGCGGATGGCGCCGGATCAATTTATCACAAAGGGTATTAATGACAACGGAGATATCAAATGACTTTTGTTCCTCAGCAATCTTTGAATAAAAAACCATGTGCAGCAATACATCTCCTATCTCTTCCTTTAGCAAGCCCATGTCCTTTCTGTCAATAGCGTCCGCCAGTTCATAGGTCTCCTCAATGGTCAGCATCCGGAGCGATTCCAGTGTTTGCTTCCTGTCCCAGGGGCATTGCTCGCGCAATTCATTCATTATTCTCAACAGCCTGTCAAACGCAACTTGTGCAGTACTCATATCACTTTTTTTCTGGGGCGATATTACGAAATAGTTACAGTGGCTAAAAAGATTTCAGGTAACAGCGCATCAGCGTGCCTCGGGAATATTTACCCACCCTTTTGCATTTTGCCTT
>CAZGBP010000028.1:0-36035 GCA_964524035.1 uncultured Bifidobacteriaceae bacterium | reverse complement strand
TTATGGGATGAAGTAAAGGATGACTTGAAAAAATCTGCACTTTCCATTTCGGGCGGACAACAACAACGACTCTGCATTGCCCGTGCACTCGCTGTAGAACCCTCGGTAATCCTGATGGATGAGCCCTGTTCTGCCCTGGACCCGATCAGCAATGCTAAAATTGAAGAACTAATCTACGAATTGAAGAAAAGATACACGATCATTATTGTTACCCATAACATGCAACAGGCTGCTCGTGTAAGCGACCGCACGGCATTCTTCTACCTGGGCGAGTTGATTGAATACAATGATACCAAGGAGATTTTTACCAACCCAAAAAATGAACGAACGCAAAATTATATAACCGGCAGGTTTGGATAGTGCGGTAAAACAGCCACAACCAACCCATGCCACCACCGGAGCAATCCGGCATTTGAAACGATTCAGACCAGAATAAATTGAATACTATGCTACAGGACGAAACAGGCAACAGAAAAATCACCCACCTCGACAGCGAACTGGAACGATTGAAGAACCAGATTCAGGAAATGGGTCAACTGGTACAAAATCAGTTAAAAAAAAGCATACAGTCCATCACCAAACTTGATAAAGATATTGCCCGCGAAGTTATATTCCAGGAAAGGAGGGTAAATGCTGAAGAACTCAAAATCGACCGTGATTGCGAAAATATCATGGCACTCTTTAATCCTGTTGCCATTGACCTCCGGCTCGTTTTTGCCACCTTTAAGATAAACAGCCACCTCGAACGCATCGGCGATAATGCAAAAGGGATAGCCCGCTATACCGTTGATATGGCCGTTCCGTTTAATGCCAAACTGTTGGAAGATCTGCGTGTGCAGAAGATGTATGAAGTGGCAGATTCCATGATTCAGGATAACCTGTCCTCCTTTGCGCAGTCCAATGGCTTACTGGCCAGAACCGTCTTCACCAAAGATGTTTTGATGGATGAAATAAACAAGCATTCCGACGTCGTTCTTTCTGAGTACCTGAAATCCCATCCGGAAGATACCATCAATGCATTGCACCTGGCTTCCGTCATTCACAAACTGGAACGTATCGGAGACCTGAACAAAAATATAGCCGAGGAGATTATCTTTTTTGTAGAAGCAAATGTGCTAAAGCATGTAAAAGAAAAAATCTGAAATGGATTCGTTCAACAGTTCATCAACGCTCCAAAAAAAAATGTCTTTGGAACATCCTTCTAAAATTCTGATTGTAGACGACGAGATCGATGTGCTGGAATTTATTGCCTATAACCTGGAGCGCGAGGGTTATAAAACACATATCGCCAAAGACGGCCTGGAAGCCATTCGCATCGCAAGGCTTGAAAAACCGGACCTGATCCTGCTTGATGTAATGATGCCTAACCTGGATGGATTTGCTGCCGCAGAGCACTTTCGGAACCTGAGAGAACTAAAAAATACCCTCATCGTTTTTCTTACCGCCAGAAATGACGAAGAATCAGAATTAAAAGGATTTACGGTTGGTGCCGATGACTACATCACAAAACCTATTAAGCCTAAACTGCTGGTTAGCCGGATCAAAGCGCTGTTGCGCAGAAGATCCTCCGGAAGCGATCAGCCGGTTGTGCAAATAGGTAATATTTCTATTGACCGGGAACGGCATGTAGTTAAGATAAATAACGACGAAATATTCCTGGCCAGAAAAGAATTTGACCTGCTTTCCCTGCTGGCCTCCAAACCGGGCCGGGTATTTCCCCGGGCTGAAATACTCAATAAAGTATGGGGTGAAGATATAATTGTTGGCGACCGCACCATAGATGTGCATATCAGAAAGATCAGGCAGAAAGTCGGAGATGAAACCATTAAGACTGTGAAAGGAGTAGGATACAAATTTGAAACATGATGTGTATTACTAAATAACCGGTATTATGCGTTATGGACTAATTTTGCACCACGCTACCCTCCCCCTTTCATGAAGAATCTCAATCCTAAATCAATTGCTTTCTATATTTCCCTGCTGGTCGCAGTTTCAGCTACCATTATTGCAACAGCGGCCCGCATCATGCAATTCGGCGAGGTACTTAGCTGCTTCCTGATCTTTGGGATTGTATTCCTTTTTTCCTACTTCATGATCTATGTAGCTCTGGAACGATTCATCTACCGGAAGATTAAGCTGGTGTACAAAACCATTCACAACCTCAAACTCAACCGTTTCACAAAAGATATTCTTGGTAAATCGCTTCGTTCAGATGATCCGCTCACCGACGTTCAGCAGGAAGTACAGGAATGGGCGGAAGACAGCCATAAAGAAATAGAAGGCTTAAAGAAAGCAGAATTATACCGTAAAGAATTTCTCTCCAACCTTTCTCATGAATTCAAAACACCGCTTTTCAGTATTCAGGGGTATGTACATACCCTGCTCGATGGGGCTATGGATGACAGTGAAGTCAACAAACATTTCCTGGAGAAAACCGCGGGCAGTATTGAAAGACTTTGCAACCTCGTGAATGACCTTGAGGAGATTGCTAAACTGGAAAGCGGAGAAGAGCAGCTTGACTTTGTGACGTTCGATATCTACTCGCTGACGAAAGATGTTTTCGAAGAAATGGAATATAAAGCGAATATCCGTAATATCCATTTTTCCGTCAAAAAAGGATGCGAGAAGCCGTTTTATGTTTTTGCAGATAAAGATAAGATCCGCCAGGTTATGGTGAACTTGCTCGATAACTCAATAAAATACGGAAATCAGGATGGCCATACCATTGTGAGTTTTTATGATATGGCGGAGAATATTCTCATTGAACTTACCGACGATGGCATCGGAATTTCGGAAGATCATTTATCGAGATTGTTCGAACGCTTCTACCGTGTTGATAAAAGCCGTTCCAGGGAACAGGGAGGCACCGGCCTGGGGCTTGCCATTGTAAAACACCTTATTGAAGCACATGGTCAGACCATCAATGTGCGCAGCAAAGTCGGCATTGGTTCCACTTTTGGATTTACGCTAAGCAAGAGTGCGGAAAGCTGAGTGTATTCTTGCGCCGGTCATCCAGGTAATATCTTTAGGAAAGCCTTTGGCTAACTATCTTCTGCAATTCCACGCGCTTGCTAACTCCTTGCAATATTGACAATCCATAATACAAAGAATACAATGGCCGCTATGGCAGCTATAGTTGCCAGAACGCCAAATGGCCATGCAATGGGAGTAAGTAAACCAAATACAATAGCCGCACCGGCAAGAATCAACCACAACAATAACAACTTATCCTGATCATAAATCAGGTCGTTGGAAGGGAGCTTGCCGGCCACAATTAATTCATTGCCCAACGTAATACTGTATTGACCTATACGGGTTCCGGATAGCGGCTTTGAAAACAGATTAGCTGCCGCTTCAGTAGCCCTGCTATCCATTTCGGATTGAACGGGTTGAAATTTCTTCGCAGGTTTTGCTATCTGAGGTGTTAAAGAAGCGTAATCATCAGCACCAGGAACTGCCAGTTTATAGTTTGGTGCAGGCAATTCTTTTATTTCCGCTTGCGATATGGTGTTATTGCCCGATTTCACTTTATTGCCCTCGCTTTTTACATATTTCAAATGGGAATACCTGCTCGCCTGGTATCCTGTTGAGCAGGATTGAAAAACGAAAACGAGTATCATCAAAACAACAAGTGTCTTTGCAAATGTGAAAATGCTCATCATAGTTTGAATTTTTAAGTGGTTAAATATACGCTATTGATCTTCTGTGCAAGTCCAGTCATAGAAAAGGCACAGCCTTGTAAGACCTTATACCTTACTTTCCCGGTTAAGTTTTCCTATTTTCGTCCTTCACCAACAGGCTGCTCTTCCAAAACAAATACCGGAATCAACTTACTATGAAAGGAATCATTCTTGCAGGAGGCTCAGGAACCCGTTTATACCCAATAACCTATGCAATCAGCAAACAGATCATGCCTGTTTATGATAAACCGATGATCTATTACCCGTTATCAGTCTTATTGATGGCAGGTATCCGTGAAATCCTCATCATTTCAACGCCGCAGGATATGCCACAGTTTAAGCGACTCCTCGGAGACGGAACTCAATATGGATGCCAGTTTACCTATTCCATACAGGAAAAACCCAATGGCCTGGCGCAGGCTTTCGTAATAGGTGAAAACTTCATCGGCAATAGTAATGTCGCACTTATATTGGGCGATAATATCTTTTACGGATCCGGATTAGGTACATTTCTGGAACATAACACCTTCCCGGATGGGGGAATTATTTTCGCATATCATGTAAGCGATCCGCAACGCTATGGAGTGGTGGAATTTGATGATGCCAACAATGTACTTTCTATCGAAGAAAAACCCCTGCATCCAAAATCCAATTATGCGGTGCCCGGCTTGTACTTTTACGACAATACCGTTGTACAAATTGCCAAAAACCTGCAACCCGGAAACCGCGGCGAATATGAAATAACCGATATCAATAAAGAATATCTTAAACGAGGAAAACTGAAGGTTGCCATCCTCGACCGGGGTACCGCCTGGCTCGATACCGGAACGTTCGATTCATTAATGGCTGCATCTCAGTTTGTGCAGGTAGTGGAAAACAGGCAGGGATTAAAAATAGGCTGCATCGAAGAAGTGGCCTGGCGAAAAAACTATATCGATGATGCCCAACTCCTGAAGCTGGCGGAGCCTTTGCTTAAAAGCGGATATGGCAATTACCTCGTTGAATTGATTCAATACAGAAAAAAGTAATTCAGTTAATATTTCCGATCGTGCGCAAGATCCTAATTACCGGTGGTGCCGGATTTATTGCAAGCTGCCTGGCAGACCGGCTGGTGCAGGACCCTGACAATTACATTATACTGGTAGATAATCTACTCACAGGCAGTAAAAGCAAACTTCCTTCTTCGAGATATAAGAACTGGCATTTTATCAAAGCCGATGTGAACCGGTTTTCAGATGTCTCTGCCATCATGGTTGCCTACCAGTTTGACTATGTTTTTCATTATGCGGCTGTGGTAGGTGTGCAACGTACTTTGAATAACCCGGTCCTGGTATTGAATGATATCAATGGCATTCGCAACATCCTCGACCTTTCTAAAAACACGGGTGTTAAATGTGTGTATTATTCCTCTTCCTCTGAGGTGTATGGGGAACCTGTTGAGTTTCCGCAAAATGAAGATACCACGCCTTTAAACTCCAGGTTGCCTTATGCTATTGTAAAAAATGTCGGGGAATCATTTCTTAGATCCTACCACCAGGAGTATGGATTAAACTATACGATCTTTCGGTTTTTCAATACCTATGGCCCTAAGCAATCAACAGATTTTGTAGTGTCGAGATTTATTCGGGCAGCATTACGCAATCAGGATTTAATTCTGAATGGCGATGGCAGCCAAACCCGTACTTTCCTGTATATAAATGATAATATAGAAGCGACGGTAAATGCGCTTTACCGGCAAGCTTTCCTGAATGAAGTTGTAAACATCGGTTCGGACCAGGAGGTATCCATTCTTGATCTTGCAAAAAAGATTTGCAGCATCAGCGCATCCAAGTCAACCATCGTACATCATCCTCCCCTTAAAGAAGGAGATATGATGCGACGAAAGCCGGATGCCGGGAAAATGAAATCATTGGTCAGTCATCCGTTGATCACGCTTGAAGAAGGACTAAAAACTACGATCGACTCCGGTTTTTTTTAGAAAGGCTTGCAATATTCCGGAAGCAAACTTATTTTTGATTCAGTTATCCTATTTGTTATATCAATATTATTCTTATGAAATGGTATCTGGCTTCCATCTTCTTTCTCGTATTGCTGCCTAATTGCCTGCGCGGGCAATCAAAAAAAGTAAAGAGTGAGTACATTCCCGATGAGCACCTTCGAATGAAAACGTATGCGCAAGACACCAGTGCCGGCGCTGTTGTGCTTTTTAGTAATGGAGTGTACACCTACCGTGATGATTTATGGCCGGAGTTGCAGGTGCATAAAAGAATCAAAATCCTGAAAGTGTCGGGATATGATGCAGCTAATATTTCCATTACGTACCGATTCACCGGAAATACCGAGAAAATCAGCAATCTTAAAGCAACCTCCTATAACCTGCTCAGCAATGGTGAAGTGGAAGTAACCAAACTGGAAGGCAGCATGATCTTTGATGAAGATATCGACGGCGAATGGCACAGGAAAAAATTTACTATTCCGAATGTCAAAGCCGGAAGCGTTATTGAGTACGCTTATACCAAAAGTTCGGCTACAATCTTCTATGGCCCTGAATGGTATTTTCAATCAGAATACCCTGTCTTAAACAGCCGCCTCGAGGCTTCCATTCCAAACGGTATCGACTATGTTTTCCTTTTAAAAGATCCAAACCAATACACCCGGTCTAATACTGAACCTACACATATTGATGTGAGAATGCAGGGTAGTACCATTACCCTGGTGGGCACTAAGAATATCTGGCAGGCTGCCAACCTTCCGGCATTTAAGCAAGAACAGTTCCTGACTTCAGTGGTGGATTACATCACTAAAATCAATTTTCAGCTTTCAAGAATCAATTTGCCCGGTATGCTCCCGCAGAATTTTCTCAACACCTGGGAAAATTTCAACAAAAAACTTTTTGAAGACATTTATGCAAAGAGACAGATTAATGGTAAAGGACCCATCAGGGAACTGACGGATTCACTGGTTAAAGAAGTACCTGATCCCTTGCAAAGAATGAAAAATATATACGATTGGGTGCGCGACAATATGGTATACACGGATTATCAGAATATAACCGGTTCGGCCGACCTGAATAAGGTTTTTAATCAACGCAAGGGTGATCTCAGCGACATTGCCATCCTGCTGACACTAATGCTTAAGCATGCTGGGCTTGATGCCGGAATCATACTGACCAGTACATGGGCAAATGGTTATCCGCAAAAAATTTATCCGATTGTCGAACAATTCGACTATCTGATAACCATAGTTTACATAGGTAATAATCACTATCTCTTAGATGCGACTGATCCGCATCGACCCTGGAACCTGCTACCCTATTGGATTACTGACCGGCCCGGTCTGGTAGTTCAGAATGATGCGGTTAAATGGGTAGATATACCGGCAACAGGAAAACAAAAAAGAACCATTCATACAATCGGCACGCTCGATAGCACTGGCCTGGTGACCGGGAAAATTTCTATTGCAGATGAAGGCTATTGTGCCCTGGATATCAGGTCAAATTATGCTCGCGCAGAGAATATGAATCAATTTATCAATTTATATAAATTCGGTACAAATGCTGCACTGCATATTGAACTGGACACTGCCAAAAATCTGGAGTCACCCGATGCCACCCTTTCAAGCAGGTATCACTTCAGTTGTTCTATTGGAAATACAGTTGAAAGCTATCTGTACTTCAACCCATTACCTCTTGAGATGATGGTTGAAAATCCTTTTAAATCTGAATTCAGAACGTATCCGGTTGATTTTGGTTATTTAACCCAGTTTACTGCTGTAACTGATGTAAACCTGCCCGGCAATATTACAGTAGAAGAATTGCCCACAAACATTGTGAAAAAACTTCCGGGTAATGCCGCTGAAATCAGGAGAATTGCTGCACTTGAAAATGGAAAGATCTCCATCAAAATCAGCCTAACGATTAATAAGTCGCATTTTGAAACGGAAGAGTATCCGGGCCTGCGTGAATTTATGGAGCAGTACCGGTCAATCTGCAATGAACCAATCGTATTGAAAAAAGCACTATGAAATTTCAGACAGCAGCAATCGCCATTTCATGGTTAATCGCACTTCAAACTGATGCACCGGCAACTGCGCTTCCATCTGCCATTCCGGATTCGCTTTTAATAAATGTAAACTCAATAGTGATTAATGAAGAAACCACCTTTGAAGTGTTTTCTGTATCCCAGGCCATTAAAAAATCGCACCGGGAAATTTTGATTCTCAATGAAGAAGGTGCCGGTGCAGGAAGCTTTGAAGAATATACTGATCAGTTCCGTACACTGAGCAACATAGAAATCATACATTACTCAGCTGAGGGCACCAAAATTAAACGATATGGCAAGGGTGATCTGAGAGACAACAGTGCCCTTGGAGATCACACCTTGATAAATGACCAAAGGCGCCTTTCACTATCTGTATCAGCCAAAGAGTATCCGTACCGGGTAAGTATCGATTATGCTGTCACCTATTCAGGATTTATCACTATTCCTGTATGGTATCCTCAGGATATTAAACAATCTGTTGTGGAAGCGCATTATTCTTTGATCTCAAAACCGGATTATAACTACACCTATCGTTTCCGGAATCACACGGTTGAAGTAAGAAAGGAAGCGATTTCCAATAAGTCTGTTCAAACCTGGTCAGTAAGAAATATCCCTTCCTTCAATCCTGAAAATTATGGATATGGCGTTGCAGAACAGTCCGTATCATTGCACATAATACCAACCGAATTTTCTATTGATGGCTATGAAGGAAGCCAGGCTTCCTGGAAAGCATTTGGGTTATGGTATTATGAACTTTCGAAAGACCGACAGAAGCTCCCCACTGAAACTATTCAGAAAATAAACGGGCTCGTTACCGGCATTGACAACCCTGTTGTTAAAACTAAAAAGATCTACGACTACCTGCAAAAAAATACCAGGTATGTTAACATTGCTTTGGGTATTGGTGGCTGGCAACCATTATCAGCCACCTTTGTCGCGGAGAACGGATATGGTGATTGTAAGGCACTTACTAACTATATGCAAGCGTTGCTGGCTTCTGTCGGAATTGAAGCATTCCCGGCATTGGTAGCCGCTAATAACGGCGATATTGACCCAAAGTTACCAGGTAATCAGTTCAATCATGTAATACTCATGGTGCCCATCGAAACAGATACCATATGGCTTGAATGCACCAGTCAGCACCTGCCTTTTAATTTCCTTAGCTCATTTACCGAGGACCGGCATGCCTTACTTATCAAACCGGAAGGCGGATATATAGTGAAAACGCCTGCAACAGATTTTAGTGAAAACCTCCTTACCGGAAATTTCAGCGTAGATCTTTCCACCCCCGGAAATATAACCGCTGAGCTGTCTTTCCAATGCTGGGGTAACGAAGCCATTGCATATCATCTGCCACTGGCTGAACTTTCAGATGAGAAAAAAACGGAAGCTTTCAGCAACATAACAGGCTTGCCCCACTTCTCCAACAGTAAATTCACTTACGGCCATTTTAACAAAGAGGAAGTAACAGGAACGCTTGGCTTGAATGCCGTTCTTACTGCATTCATACAGCAAACCCCAACCAGAATCTTCTTCTGTCCATTTGTTATTCCTGTTTGGATTTCTGCTGTTAATCAGGATAACGGCCGAAAATCTCCAATGGTCTTTGAATATCCCTTTACCAATAAGTATCATGGGATTTTCAAATTACCATCGGGATATACACCACATTCATTACCTGAAGATCTGTTGCTTGAAAATGACTTTATGGTTTATCATTCAAAATTCAAACTGCAGGGAAGTGAAATGGAAGTCCAATATGAAATTATCCTAAAAGAAAAAACAATACCCGCAATTGGGCATAATGAATTTAGCAACCTGGTAACCCTGGTCGCTGCCGATCAAATGAAAAAAATAGTGCTGATCAAAAAATAAGAATCCCTGTTTTACTTTAGATTCTGCAGGGAAACTATAAGCAACTTTTTATTTATTCACGAAATATAACTACCCTTCAACCACTGGTAATGCGAGTTTGTTGAAGCAATCAGTTGTGTGAAGACTCCGGCGATGGTATGATATTCAGGCAAATACTCTTAAAGCATTTTGTAGCTGTTTCTCCTTTTACCGGCAGGTCTGCTACTACCTGATTTACAGCTTTCAGTGGCTTGACATGAATACAGGTAAAATTTCTTTATGCATTAACCTTTATGGTTTCCAATCAGAAATCCTGAAACAAAATTTCTTTTTTATAAATTGAATATGGCTTACGAAATTACTCCGGTTACCCCCGTCACGGTTCATTCATTTATTCTTATCATTACAGTATGAATAAGAAGATACTCGTAACAGGCGGCTGTGGCTATATCGGAAGCCATACCCTGGTTGACTTACTGGAGAAAGGATATGAAGTAATCAGTGCAGATAACTTTTCACGCGGACAACGCTATGTTCCCGATCATGTATTTCAAATTACCGGGAAACTACCCGTTAACATGGAAGTTGATTTGAACAACCTCGAACAAACAAAAACCATCTTTGAATCACATCCTAATATAGCTGGCATCATTCACTTTGCTGCATTTAAAATGGTGGGCGAATCTGTGGAATTTCCCATGATGTATTACCACAACAACCTGCAGTCGCTGATTAACCTGCTGCAATGCCGTCAACAATATCAAATTCCCTATTTTATCTTTTCTTCATCCAGTTCGGTATATGGCAATATTGAAAATTTGCCGGTGAGTGAAGATACACCGGTACATGAACAACAATCACCCTACGGGCGTACCAAATATTTCGGTGAGAAAATAATTGCTGATGCCATAAAAGCAGATCCGTTTTATGCCATGATCCTCCGCTATTTTAATCCGGTAGGTTCACACCCGTCTGCACTGCTCGGCGAACCTTTCGATGAAAAGCCATTCAACATCATTCCTGCCATAACGCGCGCCGCCATTGGCAAGATGAAAGAATTTGTAGTGCTCGGTAATGATTACCCCACACGTGATGGCTCCTGCATCCGCGATTATATTCATGTAATGGATGTAGCAGAAGCGCATACCTTTTCGCTGAAGCACCTCGTGGAAAAAAAGGAAAGAAAAGATCCGGCTTTCCTGGATATCATCAACCTGGGAACGGGCAATGGCGTAAGCGTGCTTGAAATGATTCATGCCTTCGAAAAAGCTACCGGTGTAAAACTGAATTACCGCATCGGTCCGCGACGGGCAGGCGATGCCATTGCCGTATTTTCCAGCAATAAGAGAGCTGAAGAAGTGCTGCACTGGAAACCACAAAGATCGCTGGAAGAGATGATGCGTTCGGCATGGGAATGGGAGAAAGCGATGAATGAAAAATCATGAGCTATCTTTACACGGTCAATAGCAATACAACTATCAATTTAATTTATATTCTGATTATATGATAAAGCGCTGGGTATTACAGGAAACAGACCCGTTTCAATTCGCACAATTGCAAACTTCACTCAACATCCATCCGGTGTTGTTGCAGTTACTGGTGCAACGTGGCATTACTACTTTTCAGGAAGCTAAAAAATTCTTCCGGCCTGATCTCTCCGATCTGCATGACCCCTTTCTGATGAAAGACATGTACCAGGCTGTTGAGCGTATAGAAAGGGCCCTTGCCAACAACGAAAAAGTATTGATCTATGGCGATTACGATGTAGATGGCACTACTTCCGTAGCAACCGTTTATTCCTTTTTTCTTGAAATCGGATTAGCAGTAGATTACTATATACCCAATCGCTACAGTGAAGGTTATGGAATATCTTCCACCGGAATAGACTGGGCAAAAGAATACGGGTTCACACTTATTATCGCGCTCGATTGTGGTATAAAGTCCGTTGATAAAATTGACTATGCAAATAATCTGTCTATTGACTTCATCATTTGCGATCACCACCTGCCGGGCGAAAAAGTCCCCGCTGCCGTAGCCGTGCTTGATCCAAAACGAAAAGATTGTGAATATCCTTACAAAGAACTAAGTGGTTGTGGCATCGGGTTCAAACTGATCAGCGCATTTGCACAAAAAAACAATCTTCCCGATGAAAGCTATTTAAAATACCTCGATTTTGTTGTGGTGAGCATTGCTTCCGACATTGTTCCCATTACCGGCGAAAACAGGGTGCTTGCCTTTTATGGTTTACAAAAAATCAATCGCCAGCCGAGTGAGGGGTTACGCGCTTTGATGCAGGCAAGCAAAGCAAAAAAGGAATTTAGTATTTCAGATCTCGTTTTTGTAATCGGGCCCCGGATCAATGCGGCCGGAAGAATGGATGATGCCCGCAATGCGGTCAGGCTGCTGATATCCGCCTCTGCCCTCCATGCCACAGACAATGCCGAAATTTTAAACAAACACAATATCGACCGCCGCGAATATGATGCCTCCATTACTGATGAAGCCCTGGTGATGCTGCAGGATGATCCCGGCCAGCAAATGAAAAAAAGCACGGTGCTTTTTCAACCGCATTGGCATAAAGGTGTTATTGGAATTGTTGCCTCGAGGCTTATTGATAAATATTACCGACCCACCATCATTCTTACAGAATCAAATGGTTTTGCAACCGGCTCTGCGCGATCTGTTGCCGGCTTTAATATTTACGAAGCCATTCTTTCTTGCGCCGACCTGCTGGAACAATTCGGAGGTCATATGTTTGCAGCAGGGTTAACCATGCGATTGGAAAATATAGCGGCTTTTACACAGCGCTTTGAAGAAGTGGTTTCTTCTACCATTGAAGAGCGTTATCTCACTCCGGAAATCGAAATAAACGCAGCATTGGAAATGGAAGACATTACACCCGGTTTTTTTAGTTTGCTGAAACAATTCGAACCGTTCGGCCCTCAAAACATGAAGCCGGTATTTATAACAACCGGCGTACAGGATACCGGTTGGTCCCGGATCGTAGGATCAGATCATTTAAAGTTCTCTGTTAAAAAAGGCAGGGGTTCACTCAATGGAATTGGATTTGGTATGGGTGCACAACTTCAAATCGTAAAAAGCGGTCAGCCTTTTGACATCTGTTACAACCTTGATGAAAATGAATGGAACGATATCAAAAAGATTGAAATGACGGTAAAGGATGTAAGGCCGGTAACAAATTTCAGTTAAAGCATATTCATTTCAGAACCCCAGCTTCTTTTAATTGGTAATTTGACCCTTACATAAATTCAGTACTTTGAACGTAACTTAAATGGTTGCGGTGTACTTCGCGATATTCGGGAATCATCTTTTAATTTTGCAAACGATCAAAAACACATTTCACTGAACATAAGGTCATTTTTACCGGCAGCTAAACAAAAGCAAAAAGCAAATTACGCGCTCCATTACTTTCATTCTATATATCAACTTTGCAATAACAATTCAACCATTCAACCATTCAACCATTCAACCATTCAACCATTCAACCATTCAACCATTTACCCTATCACAACCCATCAAACGCCCCCTCAATATCCTCCACCAAATAATCAACCCCCTCCAACCCGATATAAAACCTCACCATCCTGTGAGCTAAAATATGCTCATTGAAATCCTCCGGCTTAATCACCGCACACGATGGAAAGATCAGCGATTCATGCCCACCCCATGAAACAGCCATCAGAAAATGTTTTAGTGAGTTACAGAATTTCTCTACTGCTTCCATTGAGTTTACTTTCAGTACTACCGTAAATAATCCCGGCGATTGCTTCATTTGTTTTTTCGCCAGTTCATATTGCGGGAAAGAAGGTGAAAAAGGATAATATATCTTTTCAACTTTCGGATGATTTTCCATGAATTGCGCAATGCGTTGTGTGCTTTGCGCAATTCGTTCAAGCCGGATTTCCAGTGTTCGGAGACTTCTAATAAGCAGCCATGCATTGAAAGGTGAAATAACAGAACCCACTGTAAGCAAATCAGACTTAAATATTTTTTCAATCATTTCTTTCTTGCCGGCAATCACGCCTGCAATCACATCACTGTGTCCGCCTAAATATTTAGTGGCTGTTTGTACAGAAATATCAATTCCGAAATCAAGTGGCCGCTGATACAATGGAGAACAATAACTATTGTCAATAATGGTGAGTAACCGTTTCGATTTTGCAAGACGTGCCACTGCTTCAAGGTCCTGCAATTCGAATGTGAAGGAATTGGGCGATTCGAGAAAAATGATTTTGGTATTTGGTTGAATGGCACGCTCAAAGTTTTCGATGTTTGTTCCGTCAATCATGGTTGCCGTGACACCAAATCGTGGCAATAAAACATTGAACAACTTATCCGTCCATGAGTAAGGTTTTGCTACGGAAACAATATGATCGCCTTGCTTCACATTGGCAAATACAGCCAGAAAAACGGCTGCCACACCACTGGAAAGCACAAGTGCGTCTTCAGCATTATCCAACGCTGCAATTTTTTTACGAAGAATAGTTATTGTCGGATTATTGCCGCGGGAATACAGATCCGCCGCAAATTCATCCTGCATCGCTTCGCGCAATTGTGCTACATTCTTAAAAGCAAAATTGCTGGTCTGTATGATTGGCGGAGCAACCGCGCCAAAGTATGACTCACGATCTTCTCCTAATTCATTGATAATTTGTGAAAGATCCATATACATAGATTTCAAACGTGAACTTCAAGCCTAAAATTTTAAACTATTTTCTTCAACAACAGATACAAAGGAAACCCACACAACAGTACTCCCAATCCTATTAATGAATTAATCGTATCGCTGTAAACAATATTTACAGTAACCGTCAATTGCATAAGTATGAAAATAGCAGGCAAAACCGGGAACCACCTGATACGGAAACCTTTCGATTCATCACCTGTTCTTCTCTTTCTCATAATAAAGATGCAAAACGCCGCGCAAGCCAGTGAGATCGTATCATTAAACATCACGTAGTTCAACAGGTTGCTGTAGTTCTGAAGCAACAGGAACATTACCACAACAAGAGCCGTAATAAAAATAAGGGTGAATTCCTGCACCTGCTTTTCCGCATGTACTTTCATAAAGATGGAAGGCAGTATTTTTTCTTCTGCCATCGCATACAGCACGCGCGGATTGTGCATCAGTTGTGAATTGATGAATCCAAGTACGGAAATGAATATCGCTACCGAGGCGAAGGCTGCACCCGTATTTCCAAATAATACCTTGCCCAGGTCAGCGGCAATCAATGGCGATTGTTGCACTTGCTCAAAGCCCAGCACCTGCACATAGGCGATATTAATTGAGAGGTAAAGCAGGAAAACAATGCCAATGGCAAACAGTATCGCCTTCGGAATAGTATGCTGTGGTGATTTTACGTCACCGCCCAGGTTCACAATATTCTGATAACCGCCATATGTAAAAAAGATGGCAATCAGGCTCATGCCAAGTGCACTAATAAAAGTTGAAACGGGATGAGGCCCGGAATCCACCCTATCAGGTAGTATGGAAATTTTACTTTCAGTTGGAGAGATAAAGAAGAGTGCGGAGATGAAAATCAGCATCAGCGCAATCTTTACCATGCTCAACACATTTTGTGTGCGGGCGCCCATGCGGATGCCGAGAAAGTTCAGGATAAAAAGCAAACCGATGATCAGGTAGAACATCAACTTTTCGCCGGAGGCATTTTGTAAAGACACCGGCATTATTACAGGAGTAATATATTGTGCACCAATAAATGCAACAGCAGCCGTGGATCCTGCATTGAGGAGTATGTAGGTCCAGATCAGCATAAAAGCAATGGCAGGATGGTAACACAGCGAGAACAATTTATAGTAACCACCCGCCACCGGATACCTTGATCCAATCTCCGCGAAAGTGAGTGCACCACAGATGCTTACTATGGCACCCAGCACCCATGCAAGAAAAAAAATAGTCTCATTTCCTGCATGCTGTGCAATAATGGAGGGGTTGCGAAAAATGCCGATTCCGATCACCATCGAAACGATGATCATCGTCAGATCAAAAAAACCGAGTTTGGGTTTTATGGACAAAATGATGCGCTTTCTTTCGAAAGATACAAGAGTTTAGAGAATGGAATTGAGTGGGATCATTTTTTACAGTATGTCAGTTGGAACAAGCGTTAATCTTAATTCAACACGTCCCGGACTTGTTTCTTGTTTAAATTCAGAGATCCCGAAACAAGTTCGGGATGACACCCTGATTGAGGTATTAATTGAAACAGCATGATGGGTCATAAAGAACTGTTATTCCATGTTACTTTGTCCAATTGTTAAATTGTTACTTTACCATGCTAACTGCAAACGTCTATGTTTAAAGACGAGAATAAAATTGCTTACCTGTTGTTGTCAGCGTATTATGTTGCCATGCTCGCAATGGCTTTTATTGCCGGTGGAACCGGTGATGACGGGGATAGTATTGCACATTATCTCTTTTCAAGATATGCCTTTATTCATCCTGAAAACTTTATTGAGCATTGGGCCAAACCGGTTTTCGTACTCCTTTCCGCTCCCTTTGCGCAGTTCGGTTTTATCGGTATAAAGATTTTTAATGTCACGGTTACCACCCTGGCCATTTTATTTACCTATCAGATTGCGCGACAGCTAAATATCAGGAACAGTTGGTTTGTGATTGTAGCACTTTGTTTTTCGCCCATGTATATGCGGCTCACGCTTTCAGGACTTACAGAACCATTGTTCGCGCTGGCAATCACTGTGGCTATCTATTTGGCAATGCGAAAGCATTTCCTCGCTTCGGCTTTGCTTGTTTCATTCCTTCCCTTTATTCGTTCTGAAGGGCTACTGATTATTGGTGTATTTGCATGCTACTTTGTGATCACCCGCCGGTATAAACTGTTGCCCCTGCTTGCAACCGGTCACATTACATACAGTTTACTTGGTTGGTTTTATTACCATGATTTTCTGTGGGTTTTCAATAAGATGACGTATGCTGTCTGGAACAGCTCTTATGGACAAGGTTCACCGCTTACTTTTGTATGGGGTATGTTTGATTTTATCGGCTTGCCGCTTGCAATTTTACTTGCTGCCGGCACGATAAGCTTAATCGTTAATGAGTGGGCTGCCTTTAGGTACAGGAGGCTAAAAATGTTTTCCGCGGAAGAGGTAATGCTTGTATACGGAAGTTTCTTTGCCATTTGGTTGAGTCATACGATATTTTGGACTTTCGGTTTGTTTAACTCGCTTGGATTAGTGAGAGTATTGATAGCCGTTGCACCTTGCGCGGCAATTATTGGCCTGCGTGGTCTAAATCTGGTATTAAGCGTGAATTTCTTTGCTTCAACTCCGGCTATGCGCATTTTGGCCGGTGGATTTTTGACTTTAGCAGTTTTTATGACTCCATTTATTCAATTGGATTACAGGTGTTCTTTTGAGTTGAATGGAAATCAGCAAAGCCTTCAGGATGCCGGAGAAAAATACAACAAGCAACTGGAAGGATATACGATCTATGCCTCAGCACCATATGCTCTAATTCCATTTAACTGCGATCCTTTTGATACCACACGAAACAAGCGGCTTAAGGAAATCCATTCGGAGAAGCAATTTCCGGAAAGGAGTGCAATCGTCTGGGACGGTTTTTATGCGCCTAATGAAGACAAGGTCGCATTGGCTAACTTAATGGAGAATGAGCGTTTTGAACTGCTGGATATCTTTGAAGCTAAGGATTGCAGGGGCAATACCAGTAAGTCAGCCGTATTTCTGATTAAGTCAGGCTCAGAAACAAAATGGCTGGTGAAAGATACCATTTACAATATTGATTTTGAATCAGAGCCTGCTAGCGGCAACATTACTACAACTTCATTCTCCGGAAAGTATTCCTGCAAAATTGATCAGGCATATCCGTATAGTCCGGCACTGCAAATAAAAGTAGGTGAGTTGGGGTTTCAATTACCGGCAACTTTACGCGTGTCATCAATGATTAATGTGAAAAGCATCCCTTTCTTTCAAGATCAGCATGCACTGTTGGTCGTTTCTTTAGAACACAATGACAGCGTTTACTTCTGGAAAGGACTGGATATACACAATGAAATGAGTGCATTTAAAATATGGGAGGAGGTTGCGTTTCAGATCGGCATACCGCAGGCAACAAATGCTGATGACGTATTGAAGATCTATTTTTGGAATCCGCATGAAAGTGCGGTAAGTATTGATGAGTTCATGATAAGCTATATTGTGGAGGATAAGAGCGAATAGCTTAAAAAAAGGAATACTATCAACCCGGTTGTTATCCTTAGAAATCCGGATTCTTTTTCCTGATATTTCGAGCATCACACTATCGGTTATCATAAGCAGGAGAGATCTGTATGTTCTTTAGAACAGCGCTTTTCTTACACCTTAACCAAGGTGTAAAACCGGATAAATTAGGATACCGATTCCGTATTTGTCCGGTTTCAGAATTTCTATATGTTCTCTGTTAAATATTAAACTGAAGCACAAACTTTTAAGTATAGAGATGCATGCAGATTTACCAGTACAATTTTGAGTTGGAGACAAGCTTTATTAAGTTTCCGCACATTTAGCCCTTTTTCTTCAAAATCCTTGCATTTTCCCCAAAAAGAATCCTATCTTTGCCGTTCTTTAAAAATGGAGGCGTTTACCATTGGTTATCAATCACTTCCCCCTTCACCATTGTTTACCATTGCCATTCAACTATTTACGCCTTCTTATTTAGGGTGTAAGAAGCAATTTGCTTCGTCTCCTTGGATCGATTACCAGTAACTGCTAACGAACAACATAAATTAACATATGCCTTTCAAGAAAGACCTCAAGATTAAGCCCAACTTTACCAAAATCACCCTCTCGCTGGCATCTCCTGATTCCATCCTGGAGCGGTCTTACGGTGAAGTGCTGAAACCGGAAACCATCAACTACAGGACCTATAAACCTGAGCGCGATGGTTTGTTTTGCGAGCGTATTTTTGGCCCGGTTAAGGATTATGAATGTTATTGCGGAAAATACAAACGTATCCGGTACAAAGGTATCGTCTGCGACCGTTGCGGTGTGGAAGTTACCGAGAAGAAAGTACGTCGCGAACGCATGGGCCACATCAAACTGGTGGTACCTGTGGTGCATATCTGGTATTTTAAATCACTACCGAATAAAATTGGTTACCTGCTTGGCTTGTCTTCCAAAAAGCTGGAAACCATCGTGTACTATGAACGGTATGTAGTTATCCAACCCGGTATCCGCGAGGATAAGCAATATCTTGATCTGCTTACCGAAGAGGAATACCTGGAAATCCTGGAGCAGCTTCCTAAAGACAATCAGCATTTGGATGACATGGATCCTAAGAAATTCGTGGCTAAAATGGGTGCTGATGCCTGCCGTGATCTGTTGGCCCGCATTAACCTCAACGACCTTTCCTATCAATTACGCCATCAGGCTGCCAACGAAACATCGCAGCAGCGCAAAGCAGAAGCTTTGAAAAGATTGAGCGTGGTGGAAGCCTTCCGTGAAGCAAATGAGAGAGCAACCAATCGTCCGGAATGGATGATCGTACAATACCTTCCGGTCGTTCCGCCTGAATTGCGCCCATTGGTTCCTTTGGATGGCGGTCGTTTTGCATCTTCCGACCTGAATGATCTCTACCGTCGCGTAATCATCCGTAACAACCGCTTGAAGCGTCTGATTGAGATTAAAGCGCCTGATGTAATCCTCAGAAATGAGAAACGGATGCTGCAGGAAGCCGTTGACTCGCTCTTCGATAATTCCCGTAAATCAAATGCGGTGAAAGCAGAAGGCGGACGTGCTTTGAAATCACTGAGCGATGTGTTGAAGGGCAAGCAAGGCCGTTTCCGTCAGAACCTGCTCGGTAAACGGGTTGATTATTCAGGCCGTTCTGTAATCGTAGTTGGACCCGATCTGAAATTGCATGAATGCGGTATTCCAAAAGATATGGCTGCAGAGCTGTTCAAGCCATTTATCATACGCAAGCTTATTGAAAGAGGTATAGTTAAAACGGTAAAGTCTGCCAAAAAACTGGTAGACCGGAAAGAGCCTGTAATCTGGGATATACTGGAAAACATTCTAAAAGGCCACCCTGTAATGCTAAACCGTGCTCCTACACTGCACCGTTTATCCATTCAGGCATTCCAGCCTAAACTGATTGAAGGCAAGGCCATTCACCTGCATCCTTTGGTGTGTGGTGCTTTCAACGCCGACTTTGACGGTGACCAAATGGCCGTGCATGTTCCATTGAGCAATGCAGCCATTCTGGAAGCCCAGTTGCTGATGCTTTCTTCCCATAATATCCTGAACCCGCAAAATGGGTCTCCGATCACCCTTCCTTCACAGGACATGGTATTGGGACTTTACTATACAACCAAAGGAAGGAAAAGCGACAGCGTACTGAAGATGAAAGGAGAGGGGAAAGCTTTTTATTCTGCTGAAGAAGTAATCATAGCCTATAACGAGGGCAAGGTAGATCTGCATTCCTGGATCCGGGTAAAGGCAAAAGTGAAAGAGGGTGATGCACTTGTAGAGAAACTGATTGAAACAACGGTTGGCCGTGTGCTCTTTAACCAGTTGGTTCCTGAAGAAGCCGGGTATATTAACATGCTGCTCACGAAAAAGGCATTGCGGGATATCATCGGCGATATAATTAAAGCTACAGATATTCCTACGACCGCTAAATTCCTGGATGAAATCAAAAACCTTGGTTTCAACATGGCCTTTAAAGGAGGGCTGTCCTTTAACTTATCAGACCTTTTGATTCCTGACAACAAACAGGAAATGCTGAAGGGAGCGCAGGACGAAGTGGATGAAATCACGAATAATTACAACATGGGTTTCATCACCAACAACGAGCGGTACAACCAGGTGATTGATATATGGACCCGTGTAAACAACCGCATATCCGAAACGCTGAACAAAGCGCTCGAGCTCGACCGCCAGGGTTTCAACAGCGTATATATGATGTTGCACTCCGGTGCCCGTGGTTCTAAAGAACAGGTTCGTCAGTTAGGCGGTATCCGCGGATTGATGCAGAAGCCGCGTAAATCGGGCAGCTCAGGCGGAGAGTTGATCGAGAACCCGATTCTTGCCAACCTGAAAGAAGGATTGAGCGTATTGGAATACTTTATCTCAACACACGGTGCCAGAAAGGGTTTGGCCGATACTGCCTTGAAAACTGCTGATGCCGGTTACCTTACCCGTCGTTTGGTGGACGTAGCCCAGGATGTGGTGATTATGGAAGAAGATTGCGGAACACTTCGCGGTATTCCAATCTCGGCTTTGAAAGATAATGATGAAGTAGTGGAGCCCCTGTATGACCGAATCGTCGGACGTGTGAGTCTTTACGATATCATTGATCCTTTAACGGATGAATTGATCGTAAATGCAGGTGATGAAATTGATGAAGATATAGCTTCAAAAATAGAGAACACAGCAATCGAAACCGTTGAAATACGGTCGGTGCTTACCTGTGAATCACGCAAGGGTGTATGTGTAAAATGTTATGGCCGCAACCTTACTACCGGCCGTCGAACAGAAATGGGTGATTCAGTAGGTATCATTGCCGCCCAGTCTATCGGTGAACCGGGAACACAGTTAACGCTGCGTACATTCCATACCGGTGGTGCTGCATCAGGAATGGCAACCGAATCTGAATTGAAAGCCAAGTTTGACGGCGTAGTGAAGTTTGAAGATGTAAGAACCGCGACTTTTACCAATGGTGCCGGAGAAAAAGTGATCGTGGCAATCGGACGCGCGGGAGAGGTACGTATTGAAGATCCGAAATCTGACAGGGTACTGATCTCCAATCACGTTCCTTACGGTTCCTATATCGTGGTGAAAGAAGGCGATAAAGTGACCAAAGGCAAAACGATTTGTACCTGGGATCCTTATAATGCGGTTATCCTTTCAGAAATGAAAGGGCAGATTGAATTCGAGAATATCATCGAAGGCATCACATTCCGTGAAGAAATGGATGAGCAGACAGGCCATAAGGAAAAGGTAATCATTGAAACACGCGATAAGACCAAAATTCCTACTATCAAAGTAATTGGTAAGGGAAAAGAACATAAAGCATACAATATCCCGGTCGGATCGCATATAAATGTAGATGAAGGAGAAGAGGTGGAAGCAGGTATGATCCTGGTGAAAATTCCGAGAACACTTGCCAAGCTGCGTGGTGATATCACCGGTGGTCTTCCAAGGGTAACAGAATTGTTTGAAGCGCGTAATCCGTCGAATCCGGCAGTAGTCAGCGAAATAGATGGGGTGGTTTCCTTTGGCGCGGTGAAACGCGGTAACCGCGAAATTATCATTGAATCGAGAGATGGAGATCAGCGTAAATACCTGGTTCCTTTATCGAAGTTGTTCCTGGTTGCAGAAGGTGATTATGTAAAAGCCGGCCAGCCTTTATCAGAGGGAGCCATTACACCCAACGACATCCTGGCTATCAAAGGCCCTAATGCGGTTCAGGAATACATGGTAAATGAAATCCAGGAAGTATATCGTTTGCAAGGGGTGAAGATCAATGATAAACACATTGAAACCATTGTTCGCCAGATGATGCGCAAAGTGCATATCGAGGATCCGGGAGATACCCGCTTCCTGGAAGGGGAAGGCGCTGATAAGTTTGAGTTCCTCGTTGAAAATGAAGAGATCTTCGATAAGAAGGTGGTGACAGATGCCGGTGATTCACAAGCACTGAAAGTCGGACAGATAGTAACACTTCGCCAGATTCGGGAAGAGAATTCCATGCTGAAACGGCAGGACAAGGCAGTGGTAGAGTTCAGAACCGCCATGCCGGCAACCTCCAGTCCGCTGTTAATGGGTATAACCAGGGCCTCTTTGGGAACAAAGAGCTGGATATCTGCGGCATCATTCCAGGAGACCACCAAGGTGTTGAGTTCCGCTTCAATCAATGCGAAAGTGGATGAGCTCAGCGGTCTTAAAGAAAATGTAATTATCGGTCACCTGATACCTGCCGGAACAGGTATGCGTGAATACGAAAACATCGTGGTTGGTTCACAGGAAGAATACGACAAGCTGGTGGCATCGAAACGTGAGTTGATGGGCAACCTCCCCAGCCTGGATGAGTGATTAATCTGGAATGAATCATCAGGATAATACAAACCGTCCCTTTCAACAGGGGCGGTTTTTTTATTTTAACTTTACGGCAAATAAAAATTGAAATGGATCCTAAAGAGAAACAGATTCCCCAAAATCAGATCAATATAGAACTCAGTGAAGAAACGGCTGACGGCATTTATTCCAACCTGGCAATCATTCAACATTCCAACCAGGAGTTTGTGGTAGACTTTATCAAGGTAATGCCCGGTGTCCCGAAAGCAAAAGTGAAAGCACGCATCGTACTCACACCACAGCATGCAAAGCGGTTTATGAGAGCCATGGCAGATAACCTTCGCAAATTTGAATCGATGTATGGTGAGATTCAGGAAGCAGAGGATATTAAAATTCCTATGAATTTCGGGCCGGCAACAGCACAAGCCTGATAAGTAATTTACCTGACCGGATTGGCGTGCCTGTATTGATGAAAGCCTGTATTGCATTCCTGTTTTCCAAAAAGCATTCATTTTGCCTATGAAGGCTATCATTATCGGGTCAGGAATTGCAGGCATTGCCACAGCGATTCGACTTGCCCATCAGGGTTTTGCAGTGCAGGTGTATGAGTCGGCAAACGGACCAGGTGGCAAAATCAATGAATTTGTACAGGATGGTTTCCGGTTTGATGCAGGCCCGTCTTTACTTACATTACCTTCTTTAATTGATGAATTGTTTACCCTCTGCGGCAAGCGTCCGGAAGACTATTTCACCTATTTGCGTCTTTCCAAAATAAACAAGTACTTTTTTGAAGATGGTACAACGCTGGAGGCATCTGCTGATGTAAATGCATTTGCCGAAGAAGTGAATAGGGTAACGGGAGAACCTCTATCTCATGTAATCAAATATCTAAAGAAGAGTGAGTCGCTGTATCAGCTCACTGCCCCGGTTTTTCTTCAACAGTCGCTTCACGTTGCTTCCTCGTATCTAAACTGGCCGGCATGGAGAGCTTTTTTGCAATTGTATAAACTGGATGCCGGCACTTCTTTGCATACACGCAACAAGCAGAGTTTTCAATCTGAAAAAGTCGTTCAGCTTTTTGACCGCTATGCAACCTACAATGGTTCAGACCCCTTCCTGGCACCGGCCACGTTAAAGGTAATCCCTCATCTTGAATATAATACCGGTGCCTATTTTCCCCTTGGCGGAATGTACCAGGTGATAAGGTCATTGCATAAGCTTGCAGCGGAAATGGGTGTGACCTTTCATTTCAATGCGCGGGTTAAAAAAATTCTTGTGGATGGAAAATCAGCAACCGGCGTGATGGTTAACAAACAGGAAGTCCATGCTGATGCAGTAGTATCAAATGCTGACGTAAAAAATACGTATAAAAATTTGCTGCCGGGAGAAAAGCAGCCCGGAAAAATCTTATCGCAGGTTCCTTCTACTTCAGCACTCGTTTTTTATTGGGGTATTAACAAAACCTTTCCAAACCTGGAACTCCATAATATTTTCTTCAGCGCAGACTATAAAAAAGAGTTTGATTACCTGACCAATAAAAAGCAGGTTTGTGATGATCCGACGGTTTATGTAAACATCAGCTCAAAAGTGCAGGCTGCTGATGCACCTGCCGGTTGTGAAAACTGGTTTACCATGATTAATGCGCCGTATGATTCCGGGCAGGACTGGAAAAAAATCGTAAGTGATTCACGCAGCGCTATCCTGGCAAAACTTTCAAGAATGCTAAATAGTACGATTCATCCGCATATTGTTTCTGAATCTATACTTACACCTCCGGATATTGAAAACCGGACAGCCTCCTATCTGGGCGCATTGTATGGCAGCAGTTCCAATAATCGATTCGCCGCATTTCTTCGTCATAAGAATTTTTCTTCCGGTATCAGGAATCTCTATTTCTGCGGTGGCAGTGTACATCCAGGTGGCGGTATTCCGTTGTGCTTGTTATCCGCTTCCATTGTAAGTGATCTGATCAGTAAGGGAAAAAGATAGTGCTTTCCTTGACTGTGATTTTTCAGACTACAGATCCAATCAATGGATCACCCATTATAATGTGTCAATGATTCATACTGCAATGGGATTACGGTTATACTGACACAACATAGAATATGGATTAATCAAGTGAGCAGCAGAAAGTAAACTCATATTTTTATTCACTTTGTTACCAATAGCTTTATTGCTTCTGTCTTTTCTCCTGATGTCAGCAGCAGCATATACATTCCGGAATTAAGATTGGTAGTTTCAATTTGCAACTGATGGGGTCCGGTCGAATATTCGGTTTCATTGATTGATACTACTTCTTCACCAAACATATTTATCAATTGTCCACGAATACGTTGTACTGAGTTCAAGGTAAACTGAACACGGGCAAATGTATTGGCAGGATTTGGAATGATGCTGAACGGAGATAATACGATCGGACTTTCTGCAGATGTGCTGATTGCAGGTGCCAGGAAAACGCGGTACACCAGGTTGGCTGCATTGGTATATCCCTCATTAGGTTTGCTGGAATTGATGCCTCCATAAATATAGCCTATCAGTTGTTTACCACTAATCTGATTCAGTTTTATCACGCCATTATTATATTGTGGAATACCGTGCGAAGGAAAGAAATCAGCATTGGCACCGGCAAGGTCCGGAAACTTAACCGGCAATATCGCTTCCGTGGTAATCTCATCAGCATTCCTGGAAAGGGTTGTAATGTCATCGATAAAAGGCACCAGGGTGTCTTCCACAACCTGGTTGATGCTGTCGATAAAATCATTTAAGCTGATGCCGCCGAAAAAGGTGGTATGCATGGTTTGATTGACAGAGTCGTAGACAGCAATTACCGGGCAGGTATATTGACTCATTTTTTGTTCGAAGGAAAGATCGGTAGTTGCTATTCCTTGTTGAATATAGATCGGGTGCAGGTAAGGCAGATTCTTGTCGTACCTGAATACACCACCATAAACGCCCAAGCCTTCACTGCCGTCAGGATAAATAAGTGGAGCAACATTGAGATCGCGCCGGTGAAACTGCACCGTATCTGTTTGTTGTGTATAATCACTGATGGTAAGGTTTACGCCATCATCATCAATCTTAAAAGAAGTGATGCTGTTTGTATAGACCTGAACAAAAGTGGAAGAGGGCAGCTTTGTATAGAGCCCTGAAAAATGATGACCGCCGGCAAGAAAAAAAGTATTCCCGGTTTTTTGAAGTCCGCCACCGGTTATTGCAAAAGCCGGATCTGAAATCTGCCTGATAAATGGACTAAGATTTTGTGTTCCGGAAACAATTTCATTGATCACTTCATCTACTTCAATTGCAGTAAGAGTCGGGAAGGTGATTTTAGCATCCGTAAGCGAATCATATCCATACCCACCAATAACATAAAGGTATGCGCCATCCTGAAAAAACTGGGTGTTGGTTGACTTCAGGGATGTACGGATGGAATAGGACAGCAGATGAAGCGGTGCCGACCAGATTTGCCAGTCGTCCGTATCTACAACATAGATCATTTGATTGGCTTCTGCAGGTGCAAATGCCGAATTGGGATAAAAGCTGTGAAGGCCATCAACCCTTCCGGATACAATCAGCCACTTATCTCCAGATATTGCTTTGGCAAAAGAATGAAGCCCGGGTAAGGAAGGTGCATCCACTGCTTCCAGCTCAATACTAAATGGAGGCAGCGTGTCCTGTTGTGCAATCGCATCAAACCGGCTGTAAACAAATAGCAACAAGATCAGAAATCTCAATGGTTTCTTTTTAGAGGCATTCAATTTTTAAATTACTGTATAAGTTATGCAGCCGCAATAATACAATCATCGGGTCAGTTTTCTTTGTATAAATCCATGTGATTGAGAATGAAATACATTACACATGTGTAATCCATTGCAATGGTGAGCAAAGTCATAAATGGAATATTGAATACTATAAGCCAGTCTCAACTTTTTTTGCTACCTTGCGGCCCAGTTTATTTCATTTAAAACATGCAAACTTGTCATTAGGAAAAATCACCTTTCAACAATCAACCACCGATCAGTTTTATTCAGAACTGAAATCAAAGGTCAATAAATATTTTGAGGAGCGCAATCTATCTCCTCATGCCAATACGCAAATGATCTTAAAGACGATCCTGATTTTCACTTTCACCTTTGGCTCTTACGGTTTGATCATTGCAGATTTCTTGCCGATGTGGACGATGCTGTTACTCTGCGTGGTTATGGGTATGGGTATCGCCGGACTGGGTTTTTCTGTGGCACATGACAGCATTCACGGGGCCTATTCTTCGAATTCCAAAGTCAATTATATTCTTGGTCTCACCATGAACCTCATTGGTGGCAACCGTTATGTCTGGAGTATCACCCACAATGTAGTGCATCATACCTATACCAATATTCATGAGTACGACGAAGATCTTGAGCTCGCGCCTTTTATCCGGTTGTCGAAGCATAAAGAATATAAACCCGTTCACCGGTATCAGCATGTGCTTGCTTTTATTGCGTATTCATTTGCTACGTTCTTCTGGGTATTCTTTAAAGATTACAAGAAACTATCTCAGACAGACATTGGCCCGTACAGGAATAAGAAGCATCCTGTAAAAGAGATCATCATGCTGATTCTGTTTAAGCTGATTTATTACTCCTATACAATCGTGATCCCATTACTGGTAATGGATATTACCTGGTGGCAATTCCTGATTGGATTTTTCACTGTTCATATGGTTGCAGGTATTATTTTGGGTATCATATTTCAGTTAGCACATACTGTTGAAGGAACAGAGCATGTAAAGAATGAAGGCGAAGGAACCATAGAAGCTTCCTGGGCTGTACACCAGATGCGCACCACCAGCAATTTTGCCATGGGTAACCGGTTTATCAACTGGTATGTTGGAGGTTTGAATTTCCAGGTAGAGCACCATCTGTTCCCTCGTATTTGCAGCGTCCATTACCCAGCCATCAGCAAGATTTTGCAAAGCACCGCAGCTAAATACAATGTGCCCTATCATTACCATACCAGGTTTTTTGATGCAGTAAGGTCACATTACCGCTATCTAAAACAATTGGGCAGGCCTGAAATGGCATAGCCTCCTACTGATATAAAAATAAGAGCCCTGTAGAACAGGGCTTTTTTTTTGTAATTAATTAGTAGATGAAGACTCAATATGGAACACGGATGATACTGATCGGACGGATTATTGCGGATTTTTTTTACCTGATCATTTTCAATCCGCTTTTGTCAGAACAGTTCTTGTGTTGAGCATTAGCTCAAAATTGTTTTAATCTGTGCTGATCAGTCAAATCCGTGTCAGCGGTGTGCTATTTTTCCCTCCGGCTGAGTAGTTACCTTTTTTTTATTACACGCTCCGGGTTTTGTTGCAGAAACTGTTTCCAGCCGGATACTTTCTTGTTGCCCGAAAGCATCACTCTGTTTTGAAAATGATGACAGACTGCAACAGCCAGCGCATCGGTAGCATCGAGCAGCAGGTATTGATGATCAAACTTCAGCAGGTGGGATAGCAGGGCAGCCACCTGTTCTTTAGAGGAGTTGCCATTGCCGGTAATGGATTGTTTGATTTTTCTTGGGGCATATTCAAAAACAGGCAGATTAGCTGACAACGCCACGGTGATGGCAACGCCCTGTGCCCTGCCGAGTTTCAGCATCGATTGCACATTCTTTCCAAAAAAGGGGGCTTCGATGGCTACTTCTGTTGGTTTATACTTCTGCACAATCTTGTTTAGACCTTCAAAAAGTCCTTTCAGTTTCTGATAATGGCTGGGAGCTTTGTCCATCCGCAACACATTGATCTCCATCAGCTTCATTTCGTCTTTCTGAATGGAGATCACACTATAGCCAAGTATATTGGTGCCGGGATCAATACCCAGAATAATTTTCCGGGCTGCCGCTTCGTTCTTGCTGTTCATTGCAGGTGGTTCATTCAAAGCAAAAATTTTACCGGAGCAAGTTACGGTTCTTCAAATAAAAAAGGCGATGGGATTGAACGCAGCAAACCTTCAGGATGTTCCTTCGACAGCGGTCTTAGTTACTTTTTTGTATCCAGCATTTCTTTAAGTGGGTGGAAGCTGAAAAACGCGCATCTTTGGTACGTTTTTTATCAAAGTATATTCTCAAATCAATTCGAAAGGCAATGAAGATAGTAAGGTTGATCATTTTGTTATTAACGATGCAATTTGCTGCGCGGGCACAATCCGGCGATGAATGCACGGTAAAGAATACGGCATTCAGCATTGGGGAGCAGGTCTATTATAAAGTCTCTTACAACTGGAATTCATTATGGCTTAATGCAGGCGAAGTTTCTTTCAAAGTAAATGAAGGATTTTTCAATAATGTGCCTTGCTACCATATGATAGGAGTGGGGAGTACGTATAAGTCGTATGATATGTTTTATAAGGTGCGCGATCAGTATGAATCCTATATTGATATGCAAACACTCAAGCCCCTGCGCTTTATCAGGAATGTGAATGAAGGAGGTTATACCATTAATCAGAATGTGGTGTTCAGGCATAAGGAAAACCAGGCGGTTTCAGGTAAAGGCACTTTTGCGATACCTGATTGTATCCAGGATGTGCTGTCTGCCATTTACTTTGCGCGTAATATTGATTTCACACTCTATAAAAAGAATGACACCATTCCCGTGACACTTTTTCTTGATGATCAGATTTACCCGGTATACATACGTTACCTGGGAAAGGAAATTGTCACTACAAAAAGCGGAAAGTATAGTTGCATCAAGTTTAGCCCGTTGCTGATTGAAGGCACTATTTTTAAAGGGGGCGAAGAAATGCGGGTATGGGTTACGGATGACAAAAATAAAATACCGGTACGTGTGGAATCACCCATTATCGTGGGGTCAGTTTATGCTGAGTTGTATAAGTACTCCGGGTTGCGGAGCCCGGTAACTGCTAAATTGCAATAGCGGTATTTCATATTAAAAGTGTAACGATTGTGAAACCCGCTAGGGTTGAGAAACGATTTCAGATTCTATTTGTAATTGCTGTATTGGAATGCAAACTCAGGTAAAGTTTATGGTAAATTACCAGGTGGAAGTAATAAGGCGGCCAACTTTGATCATGCCGGTTAAATAATTATTTAAGAAATGGAATAAGTGCAATAGCAACTTTAACTTTTTGAATGGGTTACCACTTTCCCTGAAATGCTATTTGGCTGCTTATCAGCTACAGGTACTTGAAACGTTCATGATCATTGACCGGATTGCCTTTCATTCAGTTTTCCCGCTGGAAAATGAGAATGGAATTTTCGCTCGAAAAATAGTATGTTTATGTTGAATCATTAAGCCTGCTGCATGAAGTTCAATACTACTATTATCACTGCTCTTGCCATCACAGGTATGCTATCGTGCATGTTTTTTGTATTGCAACCTGATCAAGAATCAGGGTTACAAAACACGGAGTATTCCGGCCCTGAATCTCCCATTAGCAGGATGGAATGGGAGAAAAACCGTTATGCAGATCCGGCCACAGGACGCATTCCTCATTTTGCCATTTGGGAAGCCTACCAACAACTAATTGCCGGTGGAAAAATTTCAGCGCAGCCTTTTATTTCAAAGGCCACCAACCGAACCGGCGAATGGCAACTGGTGAATGATTTTTTTTCTTCTTTGGCCATCACGAAATTGTGCTATGATCCGCAACAACTGCAAACGTTTTATTTCTGTACCGGTGAAGGCTGGTACAATGCAGATGCAGCCATAGGTGCCGGTGTATGGAAATCAACAGATGCAGGAAACAGCTGGCAACAGCTTCCTGCTACTGATACATCTTTATTCAGCTATTGCCAGGATATAGATGTGCATCCGGCTACCAGTGATATTTATGTTGCCACCTCAGCTTCGGGGTTGATGCGCTCACAGGATGGCGGAACTTCATTTAAAAGAGTGTTGCATGTTCCGGGTTCGCAGAATAACAGCATCTGTGATGTGGAATTCACAAAAAATGGCAGCATCTTCGCTACAACTGGCATCTTCCAGGCCGGTGCCGTTTATTTTTCTGAAACAGGTGATTCCGGCACATGGGTTAAACAAACCAACGGCTTTCCAACATCAGGTATTTTCAGAGTGGAGATGGCCACAGCGCCTTCTAACGACAGTGTTGCCTATGCCATAGCATGCAACACAACCGACTATGGTATTAAAGGTTTCTATAAAACAATAGATAAGGGTCACACCTGGTTTAACATTCCTGATCCGGGTGGAGATTTGCAGTTTGCCAAGCGACAGGCCTGGTACGACATTGTAATTGCAGTGGATCCGAATGATGAAAATACCGTTGTGGCAGGGGGCCTGCATCAATGGCGTTCTAAGGATGGTGGTACTACCTGGAACCGGCTTACACATGGAAATCCTGACTCTTCAGACTATCAGTATACCCATGTCGATCAGCATGCCATTCTCTTCAGGAATTCCGATACCGTATATTTCGGTAATGATGGCGGTGTATGGAAGTCGGGCAATTTCACCGATGAATTTCCCGATATCTATGAAAGAAATCTCGGCTACCGGGTAACACAATATTATGCATCTGCACTGCATCCTGCCGCCGGTAACCTGACTATCGTTGGCGGTACCCAGGATAATGGCAGCAACCAGATGCAATCGGTTGGGATCAGTCCGTATAAGCTTCTTTCCGGATATGACGGAGGTTTTTGTGCTGTCAACTATAATTATCCTCAAATCATCTATACTACTAAAAACAGTAACGGCACCTTCCGGCACAATAATGCCGGTTATGATTTACCGGATACCATCACCAATGCTTACCTCACTGATAATGATGTGCAGTTTATCAACCCGATGGCCATTGATCCCAATGATCCGGAATTGTTATATATGGCATCTTCCAGCAAAGGACTGTGGAGATTAAAAAATGCTTCTACCGCTACAGATTCGTCCTGGGAAAGGGCATCCAAAACGGTTGGCGCCATTACCGCTATTGGTATTTCCAAAAGTCAGCCCGGAACCGTGTTTATTGGCAAAGGCAGCGGTGGTAATATATATCGCATTGAGAGGGCAGATACGACTACGTTGACACATGCCTGGACTGATTGTGATCCGGACAACCAATTGCCTTCCGGTTCTTCATTTAACCCGGTGCACTGCTCTTGTGTTTTTGTAGATCCGGAAGATGTGAATCATGTATTTGCCATTTATTCAAATTATGGAATAAAAAATATCTGGGAAACAAAAAATGCAACTGCTGCCTCTGTTACCTGGACTGCACATGATGGCGACCTGCCAAACCTGCCTGTGCATTGGATTTTTCCGCATCCGGCCAAAGACGGGGTTTGCTATATCGCAACAGAGTTGGGCGTTTTTTATACCAATGCTTTAGCAGGTGATAATACCATTTGGATACCAATCAATGAAGGACTTGCCAATGTCAGGGTAAGCATGTTAAGTTACCGGCCTTCCGATAACCTGTTGCTTGCGGCAACACATGGACGCGGCATGTTTACAGGACAGGTACCTATGTCAGGGCCTGATTATTCAATTACCTGGTATGAACGTGGGCCATTAGATGTTGGCGGAAGAACAAGAGCCATCATGATTGATCCGAATGATTTAAGCGGGCAAACAATTTGGGCAGCAAGTGTATCGGGAGGTTTGTGGAAAAACACCGGCATTGATGCCCTACAATCGGTTAATGCAGGCAATGTTGCTGCTGATTTGCCCGGAATACATGTTTTTCCCAATCCAATCTCTTCTACAGGGGCACATATTGAAATCACTTTGCCAAAGTCAGATAAAGTAACCGTTTTTGTTACCGATATATCCGGAAACAGAGTTGTAACGCTTCTAAAGAACCAAACCACGCCTGCCGGTTTATTTTCTTTCAACTGGATACCTCCTGTACAGGTTCGCAGCGGAATCTACTACCTCGTTGTTGAAACTCAGGGTAATACGCAGGTAAATAAAATGGTGTTACTGAAGTAGAAAAGTTGGACAAACTACGTCCTTTCGTTGTAATTCGCACGGGTACAGAATAAATCAGGAAGTACCTATTCCTATTTCATTATAGCTGTGAAATATTAGCATATTATTTGATTAATACGCGCACTATTCGAAATCCGGGCAATTCCTCAAAATCATTTCCAGGGGTTTATTTTCATAAATAATTGAATTACAGCAATTTAATTGTTTAAATGGCTGCCATTCGCTATTTTTTTTTCGAATAACCTGTAACCTTTCGTCCATTAGTCGTTCTAACTGTAAACAATTTCAAAAAAAATGAAATCCAATTTATTTACTGCCGCTTTAATCGTAACAGTCATTGTAATTACTTCCTCCTCCTGCAAGAAGGATGGATGGCCCTGCAAAAATGGTGATGGCTCCATTCAAACGGAAATGCGTTCTGTTTCCGGGTTTACGCAAATCGAAAATGAAACGGATGTAGAAGTAATACTGAATCAGGGTAATGAATATGAGGTTAAAGTACAGGCGCAGCAGAACCTCTTGGATGAGGTAGTGACTGAAGTAAAAGGAGATGAACTGCAGATCTACACCAAACACTGCCTTAACAAACACCAACCCATTGTGGTGTATGTAACTATGCCTTCTGTTACCAGGGTAGAAATCAGCGGTTCAGGTATAGTTACCAGCACGAGTAAAATAAGCGAAAGCACACTTTCGCTGGTAGTTAGTGGCTCCGGTGTTTTTAACGCAAACGATTCCATTTATACAGATGCTGTTGATATAACCATCAGTGGCTCCGGAGCAATAAACTACCTGGGCGAATCAAGAAATGCAAGTGCAGTAGTAGCTGGCTCAGGACTTATTACCATGCTGGGTAAGGGCAATGCCTCTGATACGGGCAAACCTACCAACCTCGACCTGACCATATCAGGCTCCGGCGCAGTGCAGGCTTATGATTACCCCGTTCAGGAATGCCATTTCACCATCAGCGGTTCAGGCCTTGGACAGGTAAATGTTTCGACCTTGTTGTCGGGTACCATCAGTGGAAGCGGAAGCCTCATGTATAAGGGTAACCCAGCCCTGAATGTAACCATCGCCGGCAGTGGTTCTGTAGTGCGTGTTGATTAATGAATTAGCAGCAATAAGACAACTCATTTTCAGAAACACTCTCTCTCCCTTGTGAATACGGAAGAACAGTCAAGGATAGCTGCTGCGCAGAAAGACCCGAAGTATTTCAGGTATTTCTACGACAGGCACTATAAGGAGATCTTTCTTTTCATCTATAGAAGAACAGATGATGAGGAAGTATCGGCCGATATAGCGCAGCAGGTATTTCTTAAAGCGATGCAGGGAATTGACCGGTTCACCTACCGTGGAATACCTTTCTCTGCCTGGCTGTACCGTATCGCAAGTAATGAGGTGATGCAACATTTCCGGGATCAACAGAAGTTCAGGATCGTAAGTATTGAAAATGAAGGGGTGAATGAAATAATGGAGGAGGACTATGGGCATTTGGATGTTGCGAAACGGGAAGCATTATTTGCAGCGATCAAAAAATTAAATGCAGCAGACCTCGAACTGATTGAGATGCGGTTCTTTGAAAAACGCTCTTTCAAAGAGATTGGTGATATCAAAGGAATCACTGAAAATAATGCGAAAGTGAAAGTGCACCGCATACTGGAGCGCATTAGAAATTTAATTACGGTAGCAGTTTAATTCACGGCCATGAGAAAGATCAAATTCAAAACTGAATATGTGCCGCTGAGCGACGAAGTCATCAACAGCCATAAAAATTTCGATCAGCTGCTCGCTGCCTATGTTGCTGCGCCTAAACCCAATTGGTTTAAACAATTCATACAAAAGAAGTGGACTATGTTTGGAGGAGGATTAATGACCGGTGCAATCATAACCTCAGTGTTGTGGTATAACCAGGAAACACTGTTTGTCAATGATTCATTGGTGCAGGAATTGCAACCGCAGGAATTGCAACAGCAAATACAGGAAAGTCAGTCGGCAGCGATAATTGATACTTTGCAAAAATCTATTTCAGGACATGCCGGTCCGGAACCATCTGCAAATAATGAGGTGGCAGTAGAAAGCAATACAGCCTCAGCCACATCCTGGTTGCCTGAAAGCAAAGAGAAGGTTGTTTTAGCAAATGGCGGTTCAACCGGTTTGCAGAAAGGAACGGTAAATAATACAAGCGCTGAAGCACAGCCTCATACGAATGATGCATCTATTGCATTATTAATGTCAGAGCAGCAACAGCAGGAATTGAATACTGAAAATATAACTTCAGATGCAGCAGTTGCAGATACGATCAAACAGTTAGTTGATCACTCAGCACCTGTCGCCGATAACCAGGTTCAAACGGAAACCGGAAAATCAGAATTGGAAAAGCAGGCTGCCGGGAGCCCTGGGTATTCTTCCGGAAGCAGTGACATTGGCAATGTAACAGAATCAGCAACTATTTCAGATCCGGAAACAAAAACAGGATTGGCCATCACTGATTCTGTAACAACAGGAAGTGAATCAAAAGATAAGAACGGCAACCTGTTACCGGGTGTGGTAGCCGGCGCAGCGATTATTGCAGCGCCTTCTTTAGCTGACAAATCAAACACAGATAAGAATGCTCAATCCAATAATACCGGCAAGCAAAAGTCAAAAGGAAAAGAAAAACCGGAATCCGCTGCTATTAATGATAACATCGCTTTCAGCACCGACAGTACAATCAATGATGCCTCAGTAGATAAGAAGAAGGGTTGGCTTGTTTTTGGAAATGATTCTTCAGGAGCTAAGAAAAAAACCGGCGGAATGAAAATAGATTCCATGCGGGCGGCCGGAAAATCTCCGGAGCAATTAAGCCAGGACTCGCTGTACATTCCCCGCTATGCACAGGTTTCATTTGTTACACCTTTAAGCAGTAATGGCATTGATGGTTACAAGTATATGCACTATTTCTCGCTCAATATCCTGCAGGGATACAATGGCGCATTGCAAGGAGCCGAGTTTGGGGGTTTGTTGAATGGAGTAAAAGGTTATGTAACAGGAGCACAGTTTGGCGGACTGGCGAATTTTGCGGGCAGCAATCTTAAAGGAGCACAGTTTGGCGGATTAGCGAATGTCACCGGCGGATTTGTCAAAGGAGCACAGTTTGGCGGATTGGTGAATGTAGGCGAATCAGTACATGGGGCGCAGTTTGCAGGTATCGCGAATGTGAGTGGTAGCTTTGTTACCGGGTTTCAGGCAGCGGGCATAACCAATATTTCAGCCGACAGCCTGAATGGTGCACAAGTGGCCGGCATTGTAAATATAGTAAGCAGCGAAAAGCAATCAACCGGATGGCAGGTTGGTGGTATAGGCAATGTGTCGCTCGCTGAAACAAAGGGCGGGCAAATTGGCGGTGTGTTCAATGTGGCCGACAGGTTAGCGGGAACACAATTCAGTTTAATCAATTTCGGA